>JAHHUI010000039.1 GCA_020024055.1 Spirochaetaceae bacterium
GTCTTTGTCGTGGGAAATTGATGATAAATATGAATTAGTTCAGGATAATCCCTATTTTTCCTATTTACGCGAGCCGGGGCAGAAAGATCCTCTTTTCGAAGTTTTTTCAGCCAGCGGACAAACAGAAATTACCAGCGAAAAAATTCTCTTTAAAGGCCAGGATACCTTAACACTTCGCCCCTATGGCGGCGGAAGGGCCACTTTGGAAGAATGGCTGGCCAAAGAACAAAATATGAGTGTGAAGGATGATGGATATCGTCTGCTTCAAGAGACATATTACAATAATCTTTTTGCACAGATTACTCAAAAGCTGAATGCCCAAGAAGAAGTTTCTATTGAAGAAGAAACAGCGGTATTGGCATTAGCTTTGCTAAGCGGCGATACAGCATCATATCAGCAATTTGCCCAGAGATTTGCCTCTGCGGGGATATCAGACTTCAAGCTGGCGGGTTTGGCTGGCAATATGGCCGATGCTTTGCCTTCATACATGCGCTATGTACAGAATTTACGCACACGCATCAGCCAGGCGGCCATTGCTAAGAATCGCAGTATTTATGCCCAGCCTGATTTGGCTGCCTTCCTGGTGAATCATCGCCTGACACGGGCACATGAGATTCTTGTGGCAATGACAGCTGAAAAAATGTCTAGTGTTTCTGTGTATGATTTGGTAAATCAATTAATATTCCTGCTGGACAGCCAATATATTCGCCGCACCGGCGCCAAAGAGAATCTGATTGTGCAGCATTTAAATCAGATTATTCCGCATCTTGTTTCTTTATATCAGGGGCTGTATCTTTCAGACAGAGATATGGAGGCAGGTGTATTCAGCACTCTGCCTGCCATCAAGCTGGGCTCTGCTTTGCTGCGTCTGGCCGATGCGGGATTTACCGAAGGCGATTATGGCGCGCATTATCGGCGCATTGGACTGCAGCTGCTGGAAACGGCTTTAACATCTGCCACTTTTGGCCGCATTCCTGCAGAAATAACCTTTGATGAAAGTTTGTCTTATTCAGAAGATTTTCTTGATTTGCAGTCGCTGCGTTTTATTATGAAGCCACACTATGAGACAAGAGAACATGGTCGCCTGGGCGAACTATCCAGCGCGCGCTATGTGCTTTCTGCCGCAAATCATGTAGAAATTGCCGCCAGCACTTCCAGCAAACTGGAAATTAACATGAAATGGCCGGCACGAACACATCAATATTTTGCTGTTTTTGGAATTGGCGCCGTGGATAAAGTTTCTGTCAATCAAAATGAATTGACCCAGTCACAGAATTCTCAGCTTGGCATGAATGAATGGTATTTTGTGAAGGGCGGCAATGTGCTGTTGGTGAATCTTTATCATGATAGCAGTGATTTAAATATTGTCCTTGATTTGTCTGGCCCCCAGCCTGTTGCCCCGCCTGTAACAGCACCCGCTGCAAAATCTGTGGCAGCCCCCGTTGAAGCCGAAGAGAAAGAGCCGGAAAAAGAGCTTTCACCCAAAGAAAAGAAAAAGCTAGAAGAACAACGCCGCAAAGAAGAAAAGAAACTGGAAGAGCAGCGTAGAAAAGAACAAAAGAAAAAGCAGGAAGAATAATAAAAACAGCCTGTGAGGAGAAGAATATGTTTGTGTATGAACAGCATGCCGCAAAAGTGATGGCGATGCATGATATGTGCAGTTATGGGCGTTCCAGCCTGACTGTTGTCGAGCCTGTGCTTTCGGTGCTTGGCTGCCAGGTGTGCCCTTTGCCTACAGCTTTGCTTTCGGCGCATTTTGGTTTCCCCGGGCCCACGGTCTTGAACCTGGGTGATGAACTGAAGAAAATTTTAGAGCATTGGAAAACTTTGAATCTACATTTTGAATGTTTTTATTCAGGCTATTTGGCCAGCCCGGAACAGGTGGATATTGCCAAAGATTATATCAAAGAATTCTCGCCGCAGTTTATTTTTGTCGATCCTGTCTTGGGCGATGGCGGACAATATTATCCGGGTTTTGATGAGAAACAAGGTGATGCGATGCGCAGGCTTTTTTCTTTGGCGCATATGTCCTCACCAAATGTGACCGAGGCTTGTCTTTTGCTGGAAGAGCGCCCTAGGGTCTTTATCGATACCGCTACAGCGAAAGATTTCCTTGCAAGGCTTTGCGCCATGGGCCCGGCAAAGCTGTGCATCACGGGGGTGCCCAGCCCCGATGGTCAGACCCTCACTTCCTATGGCTATGATTCCAAAGAGGGCCATTATTATAAAGTGACATCTTCAGGTGTTCCTTTGAATCTTCATGGCACAGGAGACAGTTTTGCTTCTGTCTTGGTGGGCCTGACCTTACAGGGTATCTCTTTCGATCGTGCAATGCTTCGCGCCGCTGGCTATTTGAACAAAGCCGCACAGTTGGCCTATGAAAGACAGGAAGAGCTGTGTATTGAAGAAGCATTCCCTTCTTTAATCGCAGGCACAGAGAGCGCAATGTTGGAGTTTATCTAAGCAGTCTTTTATGCCATTTCAGAGAGCACCTTGGTCAGCTCTTTAAAATAATTAATCGCCATTTCAATCGGCTCTGCACTGCTCATATCCACCCCCGCCAGGCGCAGGCTTTCCAAGGGGAATCGGCTGCCGCCACTTTTCAGAAATGCAATATAGCTTTGGCGATCTTGATCATTTCCTTTTAGAACTTTCTGGCTCAGGGCCAGGCTGGCGGCAATGCCTGTGGCATATTTATATACATAAAAAGCATGATAGAAATGAGGAATACGCAGGCCTTCCAGATCGCTGATCGCAGAAAGATCCACATGGGGGCCAAAATAAGCCTCCTGCAAATCCCGATATGTTTTTCGTAAAGATTCCAATGTGGGCGGATGTCCGTCTGTCGCGTCTTGATGCACACGAAGCTCGAATTCGGCAAACATTGTTTGTCTGAATAATGTGGCCAGAATATCATCAATGCGTTCGGAAATCAGATATTTTTTGAACTGAGGATCAGAATTATTTTCAGAAAGATAGTGGAATAACAGCGCTTCATTGAATGTGCTGGCTGTTTCGGCTTCAAAGATGCTGTAATTATAGTCTTGATAAGAATTATTCTGCACGCTGTACAGGCTGTGCATGCTGTGTCCCGCTTCATGGGCCAGGGTGAACAAAGAGCGCAGATTTTCGCTTTTATAATTCATGAGGATATAGGGCTCGCCCAAATAGCTGCCTGCCGAAAAGGCTCCTGAAGATTTGCCTTTATTTTCATATTTGTCCACCCAATGACCCAGTAGGCCTTTCTGTAAAGTCTCGCAATATTCTTTGCCCAGGGGGGCCATGGCCTGGCAAATAAGCTTGGCACCTTCTTCATAGGAATATTCAGTTTTCACCGCCGGAACAAGCTGAGCATACACATCACAGTGACGCAGGCGATCCATTTTCAAAAGCTTGCGGCGCAATTCATAATATTCATGCAAAACACCTAGATTTGCACGTACGGTTTTAATGAGATTGTCATACACAGACAGGGGCATGTCGTCGGCAAACAGTGCAGCTTCTCTGGCTGTGTTAAAGTGGCGTACACGGGCATTGTACAGGTCTTGGCGTATGCTTCCTGAATATAAGGCAGCAAGCACATTTTTATGCTGATCGAAAACGGAATAAAATTGATGATACACTTTTTCACGCAGCTTGGGGTCTTCTTTTTTCAGCAGTGTGGTATAGGTTGACTGTGTCAGGGGCATTATTTGCCCATTCACTTCCACGTCGCCAAAATTCATATCCACGTCTGTCAGGGCGGAGAATGCCTGGTCGGGAGTGTTGAACAATTCGCCCAAAGGCGCCAGCAATTCTTCTTGATCCGCAGAGAGAATATGTGGCTTATAGCGCATAATATGCTCTAGATATGTGCGATAGGGCAGCAGGGTTTCGGTTTCACACCAGCTGCGCAGCGTCATTTCATTAATTTCTTGGATTTTGGGGCGGAAAAAGCTGATGATGCGTGCGTATTCAGACTGAACCTGTAAAAATTTGGCATAATTTCGATTTGCCTGTGCGTCGCCTAAATTTTCCTGCAGACGCAGCATGGCATAATAGCCAAGCCTCTCTGCGCGCATGTCGCATTCCATATAGGCATCCAGGGCTTCTTTTAAGTCTGCAGCTGATTTGCCAAGAGTCTTCTCATAGGATGGCAGCATTTTATAGTCCATAATAAAAGTCTCTAAAGCCTGCTGCCAGGCTTTGTCAGCGGGAAAAAGCTGAGATAAATTCCATCGGTCTTTCTGTGGAACTTCGCTGCGTAACGGCACATCCATAATTTTGACTCCTTATCCTGTTCAATATACCCAGTCGTCTGAGAATTTTGTATTTTTATTTATTGAAAAAGTTCTTTAAAATTTTTGCTCTCAAAGATTATTTCCGGCTGCCCAGATTCTATAATATTTCCATGATTCATCAGAAAAACATTATCTGCATATTGGGTAATGAGCTTGAAATTATGCGAGACAATCAAGATAGAGACATCATACAAAGATTTCAGTTCTGAAAGAATGGCATAAAATAATTGCAGTCCTTTTTCATCCACTCCTGCATCCGGTTCGTCCAGCAATAATAATTCGGCTCTGCCCGCCAAGGCCAAGGCCAGCACCACACGCCGCTGCTCGCCGCCCGAGAGTGTACTCATTTTTCTGTGCATAAGATGTTCAGCCTTGACAGGAATAAGGAATTCCTTGAATATCCTTTCTTCTTTGCGCCTAGATGCTATCCAAATGGGCTGGCGGCTGTGGGCTAGGATGAATAAATCCAGCGCTGTAAGCGGATTGTCTGCGTCAAAGTGTAATTTTTGGGGCACATAGCCAATTTTGGGGCGTTGTTTTTTGTCTTTAAAATAGATAAAGCCCTGGCTTTTTAATTCGCCGGTCAGGCAGCGCAGTAGAGAGCTTTTTCCGGCGCCGTTTGGCCCGATAATGGCAGAAAATTGATGGCAAAGCAGCTCTAGTGAGATATTACGCAGGATTTCTGTCTGCCCTATATTCAGGCTCAGGTCGCAAATTTTTGTTTGACAGCGTGGGTGTTCCGCTTCTTTCATATAGTATTGATTATAAACATTTTTTTATCTTTAAACAATCGAGGCTGCTATACCGACTTGACCTAGGGAAAGATTTTCGTCTACAATCCTGATTATGTTCTCTAGGAAACGAGATGCGGCTATATTGGCCGGCCTGTTGCATTTATTCTGTGCGGCGGGTGTCTTATCGGCGCAAACAGCAAAAACACAGGCACCTGTTGTTTATGAAGATCAGAATGATTTTCACCGTCTAATTGTCAATTCTGGCGATACATTTTCAGCCCTGCTGCAAAGAATCGGGCTTTCTTATAAAGAAATCTTTGCTATATCCTCGGCGCTCAGCCCCTATTTCAATGCAGATAATATTCAGCCTGGACAGAAGATATATTATCGGCTTTCAGGAAAGAAGTATCCTGTGGTCAGTGAACTGCGTGTAGATCTGGGCAAGAAAGAAGCGCGCTATATTGCCAGCGAACGCGTGGCCAGGCTGACAGGAAAGGCTGTGATTAAGGTTTTTTCGCCCAAGATACTGACTGTGGGCGCAATGAAAAAGAATCATGTGGCCCAGATGAACTTTGTAGAGGATTTATTCTCCTGGCGCATTGAGCATGATAAAGGCCTGCAAGACAATGATGATGTCATGGTGTACAGTGAGCATTTTGAAGATGAATATGGACAATTTGTTAAGGGCGGGCCGCTGCGCTATTTGGCCGTGCGCACCGGGGGCAAGGTGTATGAAGGCTATTTATTTGAAGGAAATTATTTTGATAGTGAAGGCACACCTTTAAAGCTAGCGCTTTTTGATTTGCCTTTAGAAATTAATATCAGTATTTCCAGTCGTTTCGGCTGGCGCACACATCCGCTGACCCTGCGAAAAGATTTTCATCCTGCTTTGGATTTGCGCGCACCCTTGGGAACACCTATTTATGCCGCCGCAGATGGCCAGGTGGTGGAAGCAGGCTTTGACCGCTGGCTGGGTAAACATGTTGTTATTAAGCATAAAGGCGGATTTCACAGCCTCTATGCACATATGGCAGATTATGCAGAAGGACTGCAAGTAGGCGATCAAGTGTCTCAAAAACAGCAGATTGGCATTGTCGGTGATACAGGGGTGACCACAGGCCCGCATCTGCATTTTGGCATTTTGAAACAAAAAGACCCCGTAGACCCCAGAAAATATTGGTCTCTTGCAGGTGTCAAGCCTTTGCCAAAACAAAAGAAAGATGAGTTTTTGTTGGTGAAGGCAAGCATTGATCAGGAAATGCTGGAGCAGGGTATTTCTGCCGGAAGATTCATCGCCGCAAAGAGTGTGCCAGTGCCTGTGACTGAACCACAGAAAGATGAAGAAAAGGAAAAACCAGCTTTAGAGAAAAAAGAAGCCGCTGCAGAGGAGCCGCAGGCATCGACCGATACAGCTAAACCTGTGGAAGCAGCTGTGAAAAATAAGAAAGAAGATAAAAAGAATCATGCAGAAACTGCCGCAGAAGAAACTGCAGAAAGCCCTCAGGAAGGCGCTATTTTAGAACAGCTTTCATAGATTCAGGGGTTTTTATGGAAGTATTTATTTTAGGTACCAGCGGCATGATGCCTTTGCCCAATCGTCATTTAACATCTATGCTTTTGCGCAGGGAAGGGTCTCTCTTTTTGTTTGACTGTGGCGAAGGTACACAGGTTTCCCTTAAAAAACTGAGCCTGCGCTGGAAGCGTATCGATGCGATTTTTATCAGCCATACCCATGCAGACCATGTCACAGGGTTGCCGGGAATCCTGATGCTCTCCAGCCAGGTAGATCGCGACACGCCTTTGTATATCATTGGTCCGCCAAAGATTAAAGAATTTGTCGAGGCCATGATTCGTACTCTTGATATGTATATTAATTATCAGATTATTATTCTGGAGATTAATCCCGAAGAACGCCAAGTGGTGTTTGAAGCCGCAGATAAATCATTCACTGTAAAAAGCTTTCCCCTGAAGCACAGTAAGCCTTGCGTAGGCTATTGTTTTCAAGAGGCACCACGCAGCGGGCAGTTTTTCCCTGAAAAAGCCTTGGAAATAGGCGTGCCTTGCGGCCCTGACTGGGCCAGACTGCAAAGCGGCAAGAGTGTGGAAGTGAATGGGAAAACCGTCTATCCTTCCGATGTCATGGGGCATCAGAGGCCCGGGCGCAAGATCAGTTTTGTCACAGATACATTGTATATTGATTCTATTGCTGGCGATGTTAAAGAGAGTGATTTGCTGATTTGTGAAGGTATGTTTACAGATGATTTGATTGCTACAGCCAAAGAAAAAAAGCATTTAACAGCGAAACAGGCAGCCAAAATAGCCAAAGATGCCCAGGTGAAAAAAATGGGCATGATTCATTACAGCCCACGCTATACAGACAGGAATCTTTCATTACTGCTGAGTGAGGCCCAAAGTGTCTTTGCCCAGTCATTTTTATGCAAAGATCGCTTGGTCTTAAAAATCCCATATCCTGAGTAGTTATAGGCAATTTATCATTGGCTTGATCGTGATGGTGTATTGCTGAAGATTTGTGGAAGCAAGGCTGCATGCCCAGCGGATCAGCAGGCTGTCACCCTGATAGATTTCTTTTATTTCTTTTTCCATCGTGACAGAATTAAAGATCTTTTTTATCCATATAGAGGCACTTTGGCTCAGCTGAATTTCAAAGCCACAGCCGCTGTCGCTTTCTATAACTGTTAATGTATTCACATGTTCAATTTCAGTGGCATGCGCAAGTTTTTCTTTATTGAAATAATATTCATAACCTTTGGAGGAAGAAAGATTTAATTCAACACCAAAGATCTTTTCAATCATGCCCAGCGCATTGTTCAGCAGCTGATATTGCACTTGGAATTCGGTATTTTTGTAAAAATAATGTTTACGAATTTCTAAAAGGGTTTCCTGAATAGGCAATTCACGAACATACAGCAGGCTGGCAGGGTCATTTTTGCTTTCTTTCAGTTCATAGTAGCTATTTTCAAAAATGCCGCGATCGACAAGTTCGCCTATCCATTGTGTATAAGTTGTGTCTGTGGGCAGGAATAAGTCGTGAAAACCACGTCTGGTCTCATCCAGGTCTTCGCCCTGATAATAAATGTTAAACAGATTTTTTTGTGCGGAAAAAATGGAAAACTCGAACATCACACCACCTTTTTGATGATTCATCACCATATATAGCGGGCTGTGATAAATATTTTCCTGAAGTCCATCAAAATCAAAGTCTGTACGTACAAGACCATATGATGTCACGGCTTTGGCATCTCTGGCCAGTTGATCAGATGCCAATAATTCGCTGTAGGCAAATTCCCTAAGGCCAGGATGAGACAATCCGCCAAAGTAGCTGTGCCAGTAAAATTGATGATTTTGAACTTTGGCAATGCTTTGTGAGGCATTTTTTTTGCGGCTTTTATCATTTTTAATCTGCCTTGCCATCAACAAAGAATACATCACCCGGGCATACAGCCAACGGGCTTCGCGCCTTTTTAAAATGGCATTGCGATAAAAACTCTCATTGCTGTCTAAGATTTTTCCTGTTGATGTAGGCAGATAAATCAGCGGGAAAGTGTGTGTTGTGGCCGGCATTTTTTTAAAATATGGCGTGGGTAAATAAAACTGTGCCCCATTTGCATGCAGCATATTCATCATTTTTTCCAGCCAGGCGGTGTTCCCATTCATAAGACAAAGCCCCAAGATACTTTCATTTTTGCTGGGCAAAGAAAGCAGAAAATGTAATTCTTCCTCAGGTGTCTTTTGATCGTCAAGCTGATGATAAGGAATAACGAATAAGCTTTTGCCGCCTTCTTCAACGATATAGGGGTGGCTGGGATCGGGGCAATTTGCCTCAAGGAAGAGCTCTCGTGGGGCAAATGTAAATTCTATGCCACAGGCAGCGAGTGTCTGGGCCAGTTGGGGCTCCCAAATGCCATAAGGAATATGGATGCCTCTGGGCTTCCTGCCGAAAGTGGAACGTAGCCACACGGAAGAAGATTCTAATTGTTCCAGTCTGTTACTGTTGGCCAGCATAGGTAGAAAGGCATTGTTAAAAGGTCCGCCCAGCATTTCCAGCTGTTTGCGATGTGATATTTCTGTTAAAGCCTGAATAGCCTCGGGGTGATATGACAATAGCCATTGGCTGATTTCTTCGGTTAATGTCAGGCAGAAATGCCAGTCTGAACGCGCATAGAGAAGCTGGATGAGCGATTTGAACTGTTGCTGATAAAAAAGCTCTTGCCGCGCATGGCCCAGGCAGTCAGAGGGAAAATCGTGATTAAGAAAGAGAATAAAACGACTGATGGCCATAAATTTTTAACCCATTAATGGTGTCAGCATCAGTAAAATGAGGCCTATGCTGATGATAAGGATAGGAAAATTAAAAACAGAAAATTTGGGTATTCCCAGTTCAAATCTTTCAATAATCACATGAGAGAAAAATAGCGCAATGATCCAGCTGATACAAGGCAAGATGCCCAGCAAAAGCGTGTAAAGCGGTGAACGCACCGCAATTTCTTTTGAATAAGGGATGAATAAAACAAGTGAATTAAGCAGAACAAAACAGATAATCGCCCTGCGCTGGAAATATGAGACATTCAACAGAAATTTTGCCAAACTGAAAAACAGCGCCACCGTTAAAATGGGAATGAAAAATGAAATAAGTCTTGAGCTGAAGAGAATGGGGAGTATAAAGCCAGACATGTACACCAGCTGTGAATAGATGGCACAGATGAGCAGGAATAATAAAATCCCTGAGAAAAAATTAAAGACAGAATCTTTCGTTGATTCTTCTTCCTTGATCGAGGGCCACACTAAAAAGAAGCAAAACAAGAGATTAAGAGTAAACAAAAAAGAAAAATAGATTCCAACATTCATTCAATAACCTCCTATTTTTTTTGCGAATCGAGCAGAATACGATATTCTAGTTTTTGCAGCAAGAATAAAATCGTTCCTGAAAGGATAAATGCGCCACTCAAAGATGTCCAGTATTCAGAGGAAATATTTCGAATAAACTGTATATTATCAAAGGGCATGATTGTGTAGCCAAAAATCAGCTTGAAGATGAGTATGATGGCAAAAATGATAGAAAAAGCCAGAATAGTACTAAAGCTTTGAATAAAAGGATCACTAATTTTTTTTGTATTGCTGTATTCAATATGCGAAATGATCCAAGTGCAGCCCATGAGTATGGCTGTAATGTTAAGATTTTTTTCAAGTATATCTATTTCTAGAATATGATAAATACCGCGTGGAATCATGCTGAAAACAAGGCAGAAAAAAGTAAGAAAAATCATGTAAAGCAATTCACCAAAAGTCTGTGACATCCAGCCCACGAGTCGGCAGCCCCACATCACAACACAAAGGGCTGTGATGGCGTAGAACAGAGAAGTGAAAATATTTTCGCTTATCATTGCTGTGGAAAAAATGACAAGAAGACAAAATGATGGCGAACGGCTGAGGAAGACTGTGGAAATATGTGTTCTCATAAGAGGACCTCATATGTTTTTTTAACTTGCCGCAACAAAATCGGGCGCAAACAGCTGTCGATCACCGGCACAAATAATGCTGCCATCAGAATGGCAAAATACCCTGCGCTGTCTATCTGCCATAACATTTGCAGCAAGAAAGCAAAAAACCCGATAAAACCGCCGTAAATCCATTTGCCTATATTGCTAAATGGACTGATCGCAGTGTCTCCGGTAATCAGCATCAGCGCAAAAAGTATTTGAGGATATTTTAACAGGTCTTCAAATCTGCCCAGGCAAATGAGCAAAATGATATATATAATTAATGATGCAATAGATATTCTAAAGCTGGTAATTTTTAAAAAGTAGAATAATATGGCTATAAAAACATAGCCTATCGTGAATGTATTAAGAGTTTGCCCAAGTATGTTCACCAGCCAGCCAGATACCTCTGCATTGAGATGATAAGAATTGAGAAAGTTTATAATAAAGGGAGAAAATTCTACGGTTATTGGAATAAGAAAAAGGTCTTTTTGGGTTAAAAAGGCAAAGGCATAAGCTGTGCTGACAAAAGGCGTGATGCCTGTTTTTTGGCTAAAAAGCCATTTTGTTGTTAAATAGCCAAAGGTTATGGCCAGCAAAGTTGTTTCCAAGGGCAATGTTGTTGGAAGGCTGATCAGCAGAAGTAATGTGGAAAATAAGAAAAAGCCATCGGCATAAGTTCTCTGTTTTGTTATCAGGCTGGTGATAATTTCTAGAATAAATGAGAAAACGATACTAAGGGCAATTTTCAACAGCACAGGCTGCATCAACATCTGTGCAGGGTCTGTGCTGCGCAGGAAAATCTGCCACGCAATGGGCGGCAGCAGCAAGAGAGCACCAATAAGATTCAGCAATCCGCGGGCATACCAAGTGTGGCTGTGCGGACATAAATGTACTGTAGGATTATTAAGGTTTATACTTTGTGACACTGATTTCCTCTAAATTCTCTTCAGCAATTTTTTTGCCTTCTGTCAGGATGATATTCAGCGGGATGTTGGATGGGCATACATGGGAACAGGCTCCACACAGCAGGCAGTTTTCCAGCATATAACGTTTAATGAAAGGAATATTTTTTGATAAAACGGCTTTATGTGCTTCTGAAGGGATGATACCTACAGGGCAAATGCTGTCACACAGGCCGCAGTTATTGCATTCCACAGCCCGGAATATGGAAATCTCTGCTTTTGTCAGGGCAAGGATCATGCTGGTGTCTTTGCCCACGGGAACGTCTAAATCAGAGACGGCAAAACCGGATTGCTGGGTGCCTGCCACAATGCGCGTGGGTTTATATTTGAAGCCGCCACATTCTTCCAATAAAAATTTAATAGGCGTGCCG
>JAHHUI010000004.1 GCA_020024055.1 Spirochaetaceae bacterium
GTTTTTAATGTGTTGTGGATAGTCCGTGTACAAGGATTTATGTATGTTTTTTGACGGGTCATTACTGCAGGAAGTATTTAAACAGCTGCGCCTGAAAGGCGAAATTAGTGAAGACGAAGAAAACACCTGTCTTTCCCGCATGGAATTTGCTGATTTGAAAGACAATCAGCTTATCATCAATGTCCCTTCCGGTTATTATAAAGACAGATTTGAAGATTTATTCCAAGATAAAATTTCTGCAGAAATCAGTGAAATGGAAGGCACAAATATCAGTGTACATTTCGAAGTGAAAAGACCGCAGGAAAAAAAAACTGTTCAAGCACAGCAGCCTATTATTCATGAAAAAAAGGAATCTAAAACCCATAAACGCCCCGAAGGCCTGGTGGAAACCTATACTTTCGACAATTTTGTCGTCGGCGATAAAAATCTTTATTCTAGAGAGGCCGCACTGGCGATCGCCAAAGAGCCAGGAAAGAAATTTAATCCCTGTTTGATGGTGGGAAATGTAGGCCTGGGCAAAACTCATTTATTACAGGCCATTGGCAATTATATCTTTGATCATGATCAATCTTTAAAAATCGTCTATGTCACTGCAGAAAAATTCGTGCGCGAATTTATCGAGATGCTGGGCAAGAGCGAAGGCAGCAAAAGTATGAGTAAAAGCTCTAAAAATATGGCCTTTAAAGACAAATATCGCAAAGCTGATGTCTTATTGATCGACGATATTCACACTTTCCAGGGAAAATCTGAAACACAGGAAGAGCTTTTTCATATCTTCAATGATCTCTATGAAGCAAAAAAACAAATTGTCCTTACCTGTGACCGTCCGATTTCGGAGCTGAAAAACCTGAATGAGCGACTGAAAAGCCGCTTCAGCCGCGGCATCACTGTGGATCTGCGCCCGCCAGATTTTGAAACTAAAATTGCTATCATCCACAAAAAATTAGAAAGCTTCAATGCCATTTTCCCCCAGGATGTGATTGAACTGATTGCCGAAACTGTGAAAACCAATGTGCGTGATTTAGAGGCCGCCATCACCAATATTTATTCCTATGCTGACCTGACAAGAAAACAAGTAACCATAGAATTGGCAAAAGAGCGACTGAAAGCCAGCAATAATGTGCAGGTGGACGAGATTTTCTCTATCGATCGCGTCCAGCGCGTCATTGCTGATTATTTCAACGTTTCTATCAATGACTTAAAAGGCAAAAAAAAGAATAAATCAATTGTCTATCCACGGCAGATTGCAATGTATATCTGCCGAGAAATGACAGACTTCCCCACCACAGAAATTGGACTGGAATTTGGAGGGCGCGACCACACCACCGTGATGCATGCATGTCAGAAGATCAATGATCTGCGTATTGCCGACCCTAATCTGGACGCCATGCTGCAAAACCTCATCCGCTCTGTGCGCGAACATAAAGAGATGATTTAATTTTGTTGATAAGTTGTGACTTCTTCGGGTATAATCTGACTGACTGGGGACAATGTGGAAAAATATAACAAAATCTAATAATAGTTATTATAAAAATAATTTTATGTACAGAAAGGAAATAAGCCACCTTTCCACAAAAGTTGGCCCCTCTCTGTCATCATCTTCAAATTTATATATATTTATTGACTTGTAAACAAGTGAAAAGAAAGGACAATTAAAATGATTAAATTCGTATGCCAGAAAGAAATTTTAATTAAGGAATTGGGCGCTGTCCAGAAGGTGATTAGCTCAAAAAACAATATCACCATTCTTTCTAATGTATTGCTGGAAGCCAAGGATGATGTCTTGAAGATTCATGCCTGCGATGCACGTCTGCGTTTTGAAACAGAAATTCCGGCAAAAGTGATGACAGAGGGAAAAATCACTGTTTTCGCAGATAAATTATTCAATGTGATTAAGACCCTGCCCAGCACAGAAATCGAATTTGCCGCACAGGAAGATAAATTGACCATTATGCCTGTGAACAGAACAGGACTGAATATTCAGCTGCGCTGGCAATCCAGCGACAGCTTTCCCCTGGCAGATGAGCCCGAAGGCAGCACATATTTTCGTCTTTTACAAAAAGATTTCATTCATATGATCAAACAGACATTTTTTGCCGTTTCAAAGGATGAGACACGCATTTTTATGAATGGTGTTTTCTTTAAAAAAGCCAATGGCAAGCTGACCATGGTGTCCACAGACGGGCGGCGCCTCTCTTTGATAGAGATGCCCTCTGAATCCGTGATGCCGGACTTTGAAGGCGTGATTATCCACCCTAAATTCCTGACTATTATCAGAGATTTGGCCTGCGGCGAGGGTGAATTGGCCCTGGCGCTGTCTGAAAAGGCAATTTATGCGCAATTTGACAATACAAAGATTTCGGCCACACTGATCGACGGGCAATTTCCCAAATATGAACGTGTGATTCCCGAGACACAGAATTTTGACCTCAGCTTCAACAGAATTGAGTTTTTAGACTCTCTGCGCCGCACGGCTGTGTTTTCTGATGATAAATCACATCGTATTTTCCTGCATTTTTCCCCCGGCAAGCTGGAAATGGTGGCCGAAGACAGCCAGATTGGCGGTATCCGCGAACAGATTGACTGCAATTATCAAGGCGAAATGCTAAAAATGGCTTTAAATCACACTTATTTGCATGAACCGCTGAATGTGATGACTTGTGACAATTTTCATTTCCAGTTCACCGATGAAAATCGCGCCGTGACGCTGCGCCAGGAAAATGATGAAGAGAGTTTGCATGTTGTAATGCCCATGCAGCTGGATTAAGACATAATTTGGCGGCGTTTTTGTGCTGAATTATATTAAAATTGAGAATTTCCGCAATTTGGTGAAGAATAAAATAGATGTTTCTTCACGCCATATCATCTTATGCGGAGAAAACGGCCAGGGCAAGACAAATTTTATCGAGGCCATTTATTATCTCATTTTTGCGGCCAGTTTTCGCGAGCAGAAAGAAGAATTCATCTGTCGTAATCAGGAAGATCATTTTATTTTGTTCGGTGAATTCTCACAGCAAAAGGATTTTAATGATCGCCTGGGTGTTTTGTGGGATAAAAACAACGGCAAACGCATTGTGCTGAACGGCCTGGAAATTCGTGATCGTAAAGAATTGGTGGCTTCATTTCCCTGCATTGCTTTTTTTCATGATGATTTGCAGCTGATTGACGGCAGCATGGAACGCAGAAGACGTTTTTTCGATCAAATTCTCAGTCTCATCTCCCCTTCATACATCGATTCCCTGCGCAGATATAAAAAAGTGCTGCGCCAGAGAAATCTCGTGCTGCGCACAAATCAAAATTCTATGCTGGATGTGTATACGCAACAGCTGCTGGATGTGGGCCTGGTGCTGATGCAGGAAAGGGCCAAAATGACTGTTTTATTTCAGGAAGTTTTTGCCCCTCCAATGCTTGACAGCAGTAATCTGGATATTCATTGTCTGTATCAGCCAAATTGGAAATTGGCAGAAAAAGAAGAGATTTTAAAAGTATTTAGCGAAAAACAGGAACAGGAAATACGCCAGGGCGTCACCTTGTATGGCCCGCATCGCGATCGCTATATGTTCTCTTTTAGAGGAAAGGAAGCCAGCCATTATCTTTCCCTGGGGCAAAAGCGCCTGCTAGCTTTATGCCTGAAGTCGGCAGCCTCTCTGCTGTTCTATCAGCAAAGCCATCGTGAGCCTATTTTGCTTTTAGATGATATATTTCTGGAATTGACGCATGCAGCCCGAGAAAGGTTTCTTTCTCATCTGCCGCCCTATCAGCAGGCATTTTTCACATTTCTGCCCCAGGAATTGGCGCATATTCAATTAGATTCTCCCTTGATTTATTTTGTGAAAGAGGGAAAACTGGAAAAATATGAGAGATGATTTTCATTCACCAAAGAATCTTCTGGGCCAGCTTCTGCGTGGCATGCTTCAAGATATGACTAAAGAACAGCAGGCAGGCGCCCAGGTGCTGCGCGGATGGGAAGGAATTGTGGGCAAGGCACTCTCTGAAAAAAGCCGCGTGACAGATTTACAAAAAGACTGCCTGCATATTGCCGTGCGCGAAGGCGGAGCGATGCAGCTGATGCTGATGAATAAACGCCAGATTCTATATAAGCTGGGCAAGCAATATCCCGGGCTCAATGTCAAAGATATACATGTCTTTCTAGACAGAGCACCAGAGTCCACCCATAAAAAACAGCAGCCGCCGATTAAACAGCGTGTCATTGAGAAAAAAACCAAAGATGATGTCTCTGATGAAGATTTTAAAGCCGTTATGCAGCGTATCAAAGCCTATAGCAGGCAAGAAGAATGACAAAAAATAAAGTTTCGCCCCTGAATTGTATGGAAATTGAGGAGGTGCTGGGAAAATTGGCGCTTGAGGGCAGTTTTGTGCGCGATATTATTCAGCCTGATTATAAAACATTAATGCTGGAATTCTATCAGCCTGGCCGTGGGCAAATTCGCCTGATGCTGGATCTGCATGCACAAAAAAGTTCTCTGTATCCCCTGGAAAAGACAGACAAGGTGCAGGGCCGCAATCTGCGTTTTGCCCAAATGCTGCGTGCACATATCAGGGGTGCACGCTTGATTTCAGTGTATCAATACGATTATCAGCGCATTATTGTGTTCCACGTGAAACTTTCCGGGGAAGAAAAATATCTGTATGTGAGGCTGTGGGCGGCACGCAGCAATATATTTTTGTGCGATGCACAGGGAAATATCCTGGATGTATTTTTCCGTCGCCCGGACAGCGGTGAAATCTCTGAGAAAGTATTCACCCTGCCTGTGCCTCAAGGACCGCCGAAAAGCTATGATTTGCGCGTTTTAGAGGGAACAAAGGGTTTTGCCTCTGCTGTACGGCAATATTTTTATGAAAACAACCCAGAGGGCGGTACGCAGGAAGATTTTCTAGCTTGGCATCAGGCCCAAGTCCACAGAATTGAGAGCAAAATAAAAAAAGTGCGTTCTCAAAGAGAAAATAATGCAAAACTGATGCAGCAATATCAGCAGCGCGGCGATGAACTGATGGGCTCTTTGCATTTAAGCGCAGATTCGTCTGTGCGCAAAGATGCCCAGGCCTATTATGAAAAGAAAAAAAGCCTGAAGCAGAAAAATGAATATCTGGCGATGCAATTGAACATACTGGAAAATCAGCGGATAGGGTTGCAAAAACAGTATGATCTGCGTGATGATGAAGATTTTCTGGGCAGCCGCGCCTGGCAAAAGGACGCAAACAATGAAAAACGGGCACACAGCGTGCTTTCTTTTGTTCGGCAGGGAATTACATTCTTGGTGGGCAGAAGTGCCAGAGAAAATGATTTTTTGCTGCGTCATGTGGTGAAATCGCATGAATGGTGGCTGCATGTGCGCGATTATGCCGGCTGCTATGTTTTTGTACGCACAAAGAAAAATCAGCCTTTACCAGACAGCGTACGATTGGATGCCTGTGCCTTGGCTGTGCATTATAGCAAAGCTAAAGATGCCTCTTATGTAGATATTCACTGCACACAGGTGAAATATCTGCGGCGGATTAAGAACGAGGTGGGCAAGGTTTCCGTGACAAGGGAAAAACCTATCAGTTATCGTGTTGATCAGAAAAAGCTACTGGAGATTTTAAATCAGCCGCACTAAATTTTATATAATATTTTTGGTTTTAATCTAAAATTTATTTTTTTCAAGTTGGCTCTTGACATAGGCGGGGGGGGGGTAAAATCGCTCTTGACTGATTAAAAGATAAGAGTATTGCCTATGTTTATTAAGATAATATTTACGTGTTCTTTAATTGTTGATGTTGTGTCTGAGATTTGCTTGTTGTCAGCAGGCTTATAATGAGAAAAATTTTCCTGATTCTTTTTTTGATTTTTTTGAGTTCTGAAAATATTTTCTCTTTCTGGAATGGCAAATTTTTTATTGAAATTTTTCCTGTTGCACGGATTTCTACGCGCAATTTTTACACTGAACCTATTGATCAGCTGTATTATTTAAATTATTTCAATCAGCAGCGTATTTTGAATACAGGTATTGATCTCTTATGGAAAGGACTGCATTTGTACCTGGCAATTGATATTTTTCGCGATTTAATTTTTGACAGTACGAATTTTGGTTATTCTAATATTCCGATGACTCCTGGCGGACTGACCAATAGTGTGAATGGTCATTGGCCCACAGTCTCATATTTAGAGTATAGCCATGATATTATCGAGTTGTCTCTAGGGCGCAGAGGATTTGCTATGGGTTATGGAGACTATGGTCTTGCTCTAAGTGCAACGGCTCCTTATTTTGATGGGTTTTGGCTGGGTTTGAAGCCGACTGTGGGAAAAGGAAAATTGTTTTATTATTTTGTTGCTTTTGCAGATGATCGTTTGGCTAATGAAAATTATCTGCAGCATAATGAGAAAATTTGGAATGCCAATCATCCCTCATCAAGTAAAAATTCATTTTCTTATGATCAAATCAGCAAATGGTGCTTTAATCATAAAATTGGCTATGCTGGAGTAAATTGGCGCTTTGGTATCAGTGAATCTTCTGTTGTTTATGGTGTTCCTGTCACTTTATGGAATGCTAATCCTTTTACATTCTGGCATAATTCTTATGAAAGGGGGATGAATGTTACCTTTGGAATTTCTGGCGAGGCTGTTTTTGATAAAATTCGTATTTATGGAGAATTTTTACTTGATGATATACATCTCACAACAGAAGGGAATATGTCTAATCCATCAGCTTTTGGTATTTATGCTGGAATAGACTGGCATGTATTGCCTGATGAAGGTTATCAGGGACATATTTATGGATCACGTCAACATGTCAAACGTGAAGAAAGCTTTGCTTATCGCGGTGGTGGTCTTTTGCTTTCATGGCAATTTATTTTGGCCACCAGTTATCTTTATAGCCGCAGCATATATGATCCGTATGGCAAAGTGACCATGATGCATAATATTCGCGGCGAAGGTGGTGATAAAGTAATGGAATATTTTATTGGTTCTCCTTATGGGCCTGACAGTATTGTATTTGAGTTTAGTACACGTTATGAACAGCCGAATTGGTATTTTCTTGGTCATATGACTTTACAGCTTCAAGGTAGGAATGGATACGATGGATTTTATTCTGATGCAACAGGCTGGCAAGCCCAGGGCTTATATGATCCTTCCCATACATCAGATTGGGTTTTTTCCTCAGTTCAGCATGTCAATTTGTATTTTTCTATGCAAATTTATTATCTGCTGGTTTCCTGGTGTTCTCTTTATGCCGGCTGGGAAAATCGATTGGTACTTAATAATATACAAAAGTCTCGCAGCACAATAGAAACCGGTGTAGCAATGCGCTTTTAGATTATTTTTTAAGAAGTGATATAAAAAAAATAAATAGCAATAAGTGTTTCACATGAAACATTCTGTTGATATTTTTATGGCTTATGGCTGGGGGAAAGGCACACTGATATCGAGGAAGCCGATGTTCTGGCTGAAAATATATTCATCCAAATTGCCGTCCAGACCATATTCCATCAAGGACTGCCTCATATCCTGATATTCTTTTGTCTGCTTGAATTGCTGGAATTGAAGCTTTTTATATTCTTCATATTCCTCATAAGACATGCTCTTTTCTTGGATAATATTGCCATTGTGCACAATATACAGCTTGTAATTAGAGAAACTAACAGCCTCACCGTTGAGATCGAAGTAAAGCTCGCGCCCAGTGGGAATCACCAAAAGACCGCTGTACCATTTGGCCATTTGCGGAAGACTGCGGGCCAGGCCCAGGGGCGCTCCGTCGCGTGCGCCTTCAATCTGAGAGAGCATCAGCTGGTGATTTTCAATATTCCAATATGCACGGTACAGGCGTTCTTTTAATGTGGAGGGCGCAGGAGAATTAGGCGAGACGGCAGGATTTTCCAGGAAATATTGATCCAAAGGCATCGTCAGCAAAGGGTAGTTGCGTTTGTTAAACGAAATGCGATCGCTTTCAGAGAAAGACTGGGCATGTGATTGAAATATGCAGGATACAAGAAATAAACAAAGAAACTTTTTCATAAGAGGGTGCCTCTTGTTTTTATATCGGTGTATTGAAGCTTAAAAGTTTCATTTAAAAATTTCTTTATTTCTGGGATTCGATCTCTTGGAAAATTGATTTAAAATGAACAGTAATGATTGAGCAAGGGAAAAATACTATTTTGAAGAAGCACCCATTGCATTGGCGATTGCCAATTTTGCCCTGCCCCTGATACTCTCAATGATGGTGACTGTTGTCTACAATCTAGTGGACGCTTTTTACATCGGACTTTTGGGTGATTACACCTTGGCGGCGGCGGTGTCTTTATCCGCGCCAATCTTTTTGTTTTTATGGGCATCGGCAATGTCTTTGGCATTGGCGGAGGAGCATATATTTCCAGACTGCCAGGTAGGAAAGATGAAATGGGTGTGAAGAAGACATCTTTTTTGTTTTCTATGGTTCTATAATCTCTGGTTTGGTTTTATCCGCGTTTGGTCTGATTTTATCGAGTCAATCTTCGATATTTATGGAAGAAGAGCACACTTTTATCTTTGAAAATTTCTGATTTTGTTTTGGAAAAACATATTGTCAATGAAGTATTTAAGATAGGTTTTACCACATTTCTGTTAAGTCTTGTGCTCATTGTTACCAATCTTTTGCAGAATGTGTGTGGTTGTTTTGCCATTATTTTTAAACTGAGCCTGATACCTATTCTGCTTTACCGGGGCTCATTTTGGAGTTCAGTCGCTGATAGCTTATAATTATGCCAGGAAGAATTTTCAGAGTACGCATGGCATTCTGAAAAAAGCTTTTTTGTATGGAAATATTTTCTGTGTGCTGGTTTTTTTAACGGCGTATCTCTTTGCGCCGCTGTATTTTCTCATAATGCACAGATTGTTGAGCTAGGTACGCCTATGTTCAAGATTTCTGCGCTTTCTTTTTTAACCTATCCGCTCATATTTTTAAGCGCAAGTGTTTTTCAGTCTATGGCAAAGGCAATACCTTCTTTGTTAATGTCTATGTCCCAGGGGGTCTTTTTTGCTCCGCTTGTTGTTTTTGCCAGCCAGGCGGCAGGGGTGTTTGGCATTGTCTTTGTCTAATATTCTCGCAGCAATAATGGGTGTGATTATTTATATGACCTATCGAAAAAAGATATGGGCTTAATCATCTTGTTTATCATGTTATTTAAAAAATCTTTGTAATCTACTTGACAAAATCTTCAAGGAGGGGGATTGAATCCCCTTCAATATACCAAAGTCATGGGTAAATAAGGAGATATAACTATGAAGATTGTAAGGATTTTGAGTTTGTTCACGGTATTATTCATGATGGCATCTTGCTCAGTGCCAGAGAGTAGATCAGTAGTCTCCCTTGATGCGAATTTTGTCCTTAATAAAAAATATGCCGGCACCTGGAAAAAATACCTGGTTTGCTGTGCATTTTTATGAAAAAGGGAATCAGTTCTGACCGAAAGAGGGTCAAGGCAATTCTAAAGAGGAAGCTTTGAATAATTTAGGCAATCCGCAGAAAGCGAAAGTTGATGAAAAAACCGGCTTGATTTTTATGTCTTCGCCTGGTGGTGCGCCTGTGGGTTGGAAATATTATATCAAGGACGGCGGAAGAAAGATTGACAAGCATAGTGCTGCATATCCGCCCGGCCATGATGCGTTTAATCCGAAATATCTTTTTGAGAGTACGATGGATCTTGTGAACTAAGCGAAAATATTATTTCTTACGTCAAACCCGCCATTTTCTGGCGGGTTTTTTATGCGATCCGCTTGACAATGAGTGGGGGGAAATAAAATATTACGATATATTCGATTATTTTTCAGTTTTATCATATTTGCTGCTCTGATTAGCTGTTCTGTGCCCGCAACCTCTTCGCGCAAGGTGAATATTTACGAGTCAGAGGAAGCTTTGTTTAAAGACAACACCTGGAGTGCGTCTACAGGCAATGGTTATATTTTCTATCTGAGCATGAAAAATGGAAATATAGACATAAGTGTTATTAATACTAACGGCAGTGACAGAGTAGAAAAGCCTCATGGCAAATCCAGTCTGAGTGGCAATATCCGGAAGGGCAAATTCCGGCATCCTACTGATTCTAATGTGATGGTGGAATAGGGTCTGAATTTTATGCCAAAGCCAGTTTTGTATCCAGTGCATCTGGCTGTCCTGCTTTTAGAGATTTGCACATGGGCAAATCGAGTAATACTCCTTAATTATAAAGGGGCCCGATAAGGGAGCCTTTTTTATGCACAGTCGTTTTTCTCGATAGTAACTGTTGGCCTCAGAGAGCATGACTTTGCCCGTGGCGCCATAGCACATATTACCCGTATCATCATAGCGAAGCGAGCCGGATTTATGATGGGTGTTTTCAAGCCTATATTTACCATTATGGCCACGATAATAGAAGAAAGAAGGATATTGCTCCGGCTTGTTAAATGGCTCAGATTTGCGCTTGAAATCCCAGCGGCCTAGTCCCTTATATTGCGGCCCCATTCTCCTTTTTGTAAGAAATTAAGAAAGTAATTTATGAACTTCGTTTTCTCTCCGGTTCATCCAAAGAGATTACTGTGCCATACATGGCAAATTTAGGGTCTTTTTGAAAAGCCAGACTCATGGCCAGTTCAGCTTTTTCCTGATAGGCGGGATACACCACCGGGCTTTTAATTAATTCTTCTTTTTGTTCTCCTTCTGCTTGTGGATGCTCTTTGCGCACGCGTTCTTCCGTTGCTGCCCAGGCTATCTGATCCAATTTATCCATTTCTTTTTGGATTGAAGGGAATGTGCGCCCAAAGTTCTGTAGCAAATTGGGATTCAAATAGCCATTTTGGGCAATGGTTTTGCTTTCGTTCATGGCTTGTTGTATCAATGAATTCAAGTGCTGCGTCACATCCGGATACAATGTGTAGTCATTGCCTATCACCCCGGCAAATACACATTTATACATGCCTGCTGGAAGTCCATTGTTCAATATTTTTATTTGTCTGTCATTTTGTTTGTATTGATAAAATTGTTTCAGCTTGCTTTCAATGGTCTGCACTGAGGCAGAGAGCTGGCGGCCCTTTTTAATTTCTGCTGCCCAGTTTTTCATGTCCATTGCTGTGTCACTTTCAGCAAAAAATTACCATCGCCTATTTCTTTGTTCCATTTGATATTGGCCATTTTGACCTCCTATTTGTTTGATATAACAAACAGTATAAAGGACAAATGAAGAGGGAAAATTTTGAATAGGGTACAGAAATTTCTGGGTTTTGTTATGAAATAAGTGGATTTAAATCTAGTTAATTGTCTTTTAATAAAACGGCAATAACTTGTTATTTATCCCTATTTTGTGCTGATTTAGATCAATACTTTTTTAAAAAATTAATCTCTTGACAAAATCTTCCGGCGGGGTAAGATCTATTTTAAATACTCTTTTGTTTTCGTGAAGCAAGGTTGATACTAGGAGGAGATTATTATGAAGAGAATTTTTGTTCCTGCTGTTTTGGCAGTGTTTATGTGTATGATGGGATGTCTTGCCCCCGATTCCCGTTCTTCTTCCAGGGCTGTGACGGCGGCTCTTTCTGCTGTCAGCGGTGCCAATATTGCAGGTAAAGATGTCAATGGCGAGGATTCCCAGGCTGTCGCGGGCAATAAAGAAGAACAAAATAAAGAGCCTGAACCCTCACCTGTGGTTCAGCCGCCCATGATCCCTTCCAACTTGGCAAGCAACTTGTACTTTGGCATTCGTATTTTAACTGAAAATGAAGGTGATGATGAGGATGCAGACAGAAGATTGACTATCAAATTCAATGCGCAGGGAACAAAAGCTGACTTTGGTGATGCTGATACTGAGGCGGAATCGAAAGAGGCAAGAACAAAGCAGAATCTGGATGTGCACATAGAGGGTATGTTTGTTACCCTGTTGGATAACGGCCGCGAATTTTTGAAACTGGAAGTGTCTAAAGATTTTCAATTTATGTTTATCACTGAAGATAAAATCGAATCAAAACTTATTCAGGGTGTGGATTATAAAGGCACAGGCCTAGTATTAAATGGCCAGGAATGGAAAAGTAATATTTCCGGTGCTTATAATGGCCCTGTATGGCCCCAGCTGCCTGTATATCCATTTGAATCATAGTATGGTGCAGGCTCTTTATCTGCGGCGCTAAAACTGCTGATAAAGAATAATTTATAGTTTATTTTACAGAAAGAGGTATGAAAAAGAAAATTATCAAATTATGGGGCCTGATTATTGCTGTCTCACTGTTACGGGTTTGTATAGTTCCCCAGTCTGGGTCAACCCGCAGTAGCCAACCGGATGGCACTATTTGGTGTGGCCCCTCTGCAAACAAGACCTGCTGGTAGTTATGAAAGATTTATGGCTGTCTATTTTCTGGGTGGCAAAGCAGGTTTAGTGCGTGGCAGAACAAGAGAAGAAGCTGTCCGTGAGGTTAAAAAATTAATTTTAAATGCTGCTTATCAGTCGACTGGCAGTCATATTTTTATTCCTCGTTTTTGGTACGATGGCTTTAATCACAAAGGCGGTTTAGGTCGAGTGAATGCAGAAGTTGTTTTTACAAGCAATAGCAGCGCGCAAATTCGTATGTATCATAGCACGGACCCCAATGCCGCGGTCTTTCTATGAAGTCAGCGATGCGTGCAAGTATTATTAATTCTAACCACATAACACATATTACCCGGGTCATTGAATCTGAGCAATTCTGGTTTGTGATACGGGAAGAGTTTATATTGTTTTCCTCGATAGCCATCGTACCAGAAAAAGGGTGATTAAAATCTGAATATATAACACAGATGAAGAATAAAACTGTACCAATGGAGAAGATGAGCAGCAGGATATTGATGACCCAAGTGAGGGCAATATTCTTAGAGAAGAATTGCAGGCTGTAGATGATAGAAGAGAGGCTGATGGAAGATGTGATGGCCAGAAAAAAGCGGCACTGTTTTAAAAAGTCTTGGATAGTTTTGGGTGGAGTTTGTTTCATATAGCTAAGAAATGCAAGTAGAAAACTAGTTAAAAAATAAGGAGAGAAACGATAGTCATCGCTATGATAGTTTGATAAGCGATTTTTCCATAGAGGGGCTGCGTGGGATATTAAAATAAAGTTGTTTATCTCTTTTCTGGGATTTCTCAAGAGGGAATTGAGATGAAATAGTAAGTTTTTTGTCCCAAAAATCCCAAGAAAAATATCCCTGGCATGCAATGGGTAGTATTGTAAAAGTACAAGAAGTTAGAATAGAGAGCGAGACAACAACTATAAAATTTATAAAATTCTGAATTTCCTATATCTGTATTTTCAGCTATTGACATAAAAAGGAGAGAAAACAAAAGAAACTGAAAGAACAGACTGTCAAGCAACGCCCAACAATCTGCCTGAGAAACATAACGATTTAATAAGAATCAAATTTAGATGGCATAGCTAGTTCTTCGTCTTAATTTTAAAAAAGCTGCAATAAATAATAAAGGCCTGGAAGGGCAGAAGCCTTTCTGAAGAATCGGAGGTCTGAGGAGCGCCAAAAGTATCATAAGCCCACTCAATAGTCTTCATGTCCCAGGGATCATCAAATCTAAGCAAGCCAGGTTTATGATTATGGAAAAGTTTATATTGTTTTCCACGATAGTCATTGTACCAGAATAAAGGTGATATATTGTTGTTCTCATTGGCCTTTTTGAAGGGATCAAGATTATGCTTGAAATCCCATACGCTATGGGGTTTCACATGTTCTTTCCATTTGCTTAGGTATAAATTAAACATATGCCCAAACTGATATAATACAATTAAACCTAAAGATTCTGCAGGTTTGATAGACATAAATGTCACTCCCGGAGTATCAGTGGCATCTGTTAATATCTGGATTAACAGTACTTTGTCCAATAACTGGTTTTTCGTGACCCGAATGGCATTCTCCACGAGGCCGTTGACCTTAGAGGTGACATCCAGATAAAGCTTCTGATTACCCACTTTCATCTGAGAGAATGAATCATTTTCTTTATTCTTTGGGAATATTATTATCCGCCATAAGGATGGTTTTAATCGGCTGTTCATTGAGGGTGATCTGACGGGCGCGTTGAACTTCGCACACCCACCACTCCAGGCTAGCGGGCTGATTAGATTTGGCAATGAATTGTCCATTGGGCTGCTTCTCTTCGTGGCGTCAATTAGTTACTTCGTGCATGATATCTTCCTGTGCATTTATGATTTGTACAAAATAAGGCAGGTGGAATATTAGGCCCTTGTTAATAGGCAGATTGACGATAGACAGGGGGGTCAATGCTGTGCCGCGGCTGATTTTTCCCGGCGACATAGGCCAACACAGCGCGGCAAATGGTGGTGGCGTCTTGTTCTCTTGTCATGGGGCTGAGCATATAAGACTGCTCGCCGATGGCGGGGTTGCGCACCTCCAGCAGCACCGCCGCAGGGGCCGGATTGTCCTCCAGAACAAAATAAGTATCGCTCATGATACGTCCTCGGCCTTGTTCCTTGATAATAAGCTTGGCCAGGTCATATGTTTCTGTTCCTGCTTCTGTATGCACGGCCACCAGGCCGGCGGGCGAATGAGGACTGGAATCATGATGAATACTGATCCAGATGCGTTTTTCCTTGGGGGTGTTTTTCAGGAATTTTTCTCCAATTTTAATACGTTCTTTATTTCCTTCGCGGCCGCCAACGGGGCGGAAGTCCAGTTTGATATCATTATACACCTCATTTTTTTCATTGGCGAATTCGGGCCCGTCTTCTTCCTCGCGAATCACATTATTGGGTGATAACACAGTCAGCAGCACATTGGCTCCATAGCGCTTTAAAAGCCGATACAAGCGCAAGGAAATATCGTAGTTGAATTCATCTTCTACCAAATAAATCTCTTTGCCGTTTACGCGGGTTTTCACAATGGCACCGGGGTCAAGGCCGCCATGTCCGGGGTCTATCACAATAGAATAACCTGATAATTCATGTCCCAGGGGTGGCATATTGCGCACTTCCTGGTCAAAAATTGCAAAAAGATTGGCAGCCATTTGAAGATCTTGAAAGACAGGGCTTTGTGAAAGTTCAGCATAGTTTGGCACAGGCAGGCTCATCATCGGCGGCGAAGATACAGTGTGTGCTCTCTGTTTCTGAATCTGTTCTTCATTGGTTGAATCAGAAAATTTTTCTTCTGTCTTTGGTTTTTCTTTTATTTGCCGGGGGATTTTTTTGGCTAAATCTGCAGCTTTATCTTTTAATAAGGCTAAGCGCGATGAGGTTTTCTTTTGATAGCGCACTTCCACGGGCAGGTGACGAAAGTCAACATTGATATGATTGTATAAATACAAGACCTGGCCGCTTTGCACGCTGGCGCTGTTCAGGGCATTATATTGCAGCAGCTGATTTTCAGAGAGTTGAAATCTCTGAGCAATAGACATCAATGTGTCACCAGGGGCCACGGTATACTCATCAGGGCGATTTTGTGTCAGATAGAGTAAATCTCCCTTGTGCAAAATAGGGGAATCAAGGTCATTGAATTTGATTAAGTCTGCCTGGCTCACATTGAACAATTCGCTCACTTCGCTCAGGGTTTCATTTTTGCTGCGCACGATATATGTCATACCCGGTGTGGCTGTCTGGGGAATCAGCAATAATTTCCCTGGCGGAAGGCGATCTTCTTCGTGCAATTTGTTCAGATGTATCAGGCGATTTGGGTCAACAGAAAAGCGGCGGGCCACTGCCGCAATATCATCCCCGGCATGCACTCGATAATAGGGAAAGGGTGCCTCTGAGAAAAACCACACCAGCCAGGAAAGCGTGCATAAAAAGAAAAAGACAGCCAGCCAGAAATAGGTGGTTTTCAAGGCATCGCGCCGATCTTCCTGATCAGCTTTATTTCGGCGCAGATAGCCAGGATAGCTGGAGTATCGCCTACGTTTTTTCCCCGATAATGAAGAACTCATTACTTTTATTTATCGAAATTTTCAAGCTTTGGTATGAAGAAGAAGTAAAAAATTGTATACAAAACTTGCAAATACAAATGAGCGTGAACAATATAATGAACTGGAAAAAGAAATTTAAAACTTTATGCGTATGTTAGATAAGCTTGTTATATATTACATTGAATTTGGAAAATACTATACTTCGTGCTTTAAAGACTGTTGGTTTTAATAGCTATGAAGAACAATAAGATGTATTAAAAAACAGCGTTTGCATTAGGGAACAAGTAGTTCTTTACTAATGCTGAGCAGTCTAGTATTATACCTTTTATTCGTACTAGCTTTATTGTTTACTTTTTAAATTTTTGCTGGTAGTATAGGTGTACTTTTTTATAAAAGAGATGAAAGATTGTGCCTTTAGAAATTATCCCAGGAATACAGTGCATATATGAATTATAAAAAATTTGTGTCTTAGTTGTGCTAAGTGGAACACTCGCTTTTTAGGCGTATATATAAAAAATAAAATACTTTCTACTGCAGATCATTCAAGTCCAGATAAAGACAGTATTATCTCTTCTATAAATGATAAAATGCTTTTTGTTGTGGGGCATGCAAACCCAGATACGGATAGTGTTGTTTCTGCTATTTCCGCGGCATATTTATATAAACAATTTGGATACAATACAACAGCGTGTCGTCAGGGTTCTATTGCGCCAGAAACAGCTTTTGTTTTAAACAAGCAGAGTTTGCAGAGCCTGTACTATTAGAGGATACTACAGGGGAAGATATAATTCTAGTAGATTTTTCAGATAAGATGCAAGCTCCACCCAATATTAAAAAGCATATATTCATACAATTATAGATCACTATAAGTTGGAAGATTTGACAACAGATGCCCCACTTGAAATGTAGGTGCGTCCTATTGGGTGTACGGCTGCTATAGTGTATGGAATGTATAAGCATTATGGTGTTGCTGTTCCCCAAAATATAGCGAAAGCAATGTTTTTGGCAATACTTTCCGACACAGTATTGTTTAAGTCTGTGACAACTACTAAAGCAGACAAAGAAGCTGTCCAGGAATTGAAAAAAATTGCAGAAGTAAAGGATCCTCTTGCACTTGGAATGGAGATGCTTGTTGCTAAATCTACCATTAAAGGCGCAACTCCAGATGAATTGATACACCGAGATTATAAAGATTTCCTCATGAATGGCAAAAAAGTTGGTATAGGTCAACTTGAAGTTGTGGATCTCAGTAAGTTAGAAAACATGCATGAGGAACTACGTACAACATTGCAAAAAATAAAAGAAGTTGGGGTGTACCATAGAGTTTTATTTTTTCTTACAGATATTATGAAGGAAGAACCCCGTTTTGTTGCTTCTGATGATGTAGAACTTATTGAACAAGCATTTAACAATAAGTTAAATAATGATACTATGTGCTTGGAAGGGATAATGAGTAGAAAAAAAAACAAATTGTACCTGTTTTACAAAGAGCATTTGCAAAGTAAACATAATGCTAAAAGGCGCTGTAAATAAAAAAGAATAAAATTAACAAGACCTCTTATATCAATCATACAAGTTTACTATAAAAGTATACAATATGACTTTCCCAAATGAGGTATTGTACAGAAAGTGTTTAAATTGCCTTATTTTAGACTATATTGTGAGCTATACCAAAATCACATCAATAGTTTTATCATGAGACACGAGGAGCAATATTTCCTAGACCTGCAACATGATGCTAAGATTAATGCTTTTTATGTATTAAATTTAAAAAATAATACATCGCCATCCTGCACAAGATAGTCTTTTCCTTCTTGGCGCAGGCGGCCCTTGGCCTTGATTTCTGCCTCGCTGCCCAAATCGAAGAGGTCTTGGCAATTATAGGCCTCGGCCCGGATAAATCCTTTTTCAAAGTCGCTGTGAATGCAGCCGGCGGCCTTGGGGGCCGTATCGCCCTCTTTAAATGTCCAGGCGCGGTTTTCGCTGCCGCCCACGGTGAAAAATGTGCGTAAACCCAGCATACGATAGCTGGCCGTGGTTAGCTGCTGCAGGCCTGTCATAGTGATACCTGCCTCTTGCAGGAACATTTGGCGGTCTTCTTCGCTGTCCAGCTGGCTGATGTCTGCCTCTAATTTTCCGCATAAGACAATCACAGGGATATTGTGTTCAGCGGCGTGTTTTTTCACGGCGGCCACCAGGTCATTGTCTTGTTTGATTCCCGCCTCGTCTACATTGCACACCAGGATTTCTTTTTTCATGGTGATCAGAAATAATTCATACAAAAGCTGGACTTCTTCGGATTCCAGGCTCAGTTCGCGTGCGGCTTTGCCTTGCTCCAAATGGGCCTTCATCTTCTCCAACACGGGGTTTTCGGTTTTGGCTTTTTCGCTGATTTTTTTGTCGGGGTTACGCAGGAATTTTTGATTTTTTTCCAGGCGATGGTTCACACTTTCCAAGTCGGCCAGGATAAGCTCGAGATTAATCACTTCGATATCGCGCACCGGGTCCACCTTGCCGGCCACGTGAATGACATCATCGTCGTGGAAGCAGCGCACCACATGGGCAATCATGCCTGTCTGGCGGATATTGGCCAGGAATTTATTGCCCAGACCCTCTCCTTTCGAGGCCCCTTCCACCAGGCCGGCGATGTCCACAAATTCCATGCTGGCATACACTTTCTTCTCAGCAGGGATGATGGAATCGAGCCGATCCAGGCGATCATCGGGCACATTCACAATGCCGTGATTGGGTTCTATTGTGCAAAAGGGATAATTCGCTGCCTGTGCAGGCGCATTGGACAAACTGGAAAAGATAGTGGATTTTCCCACATTGGGCAGGCCCACGATACCGCAATTTAAAGCCACAAAAACTCCTCCCTCTCTACACTGAGCATTGTATCAGCAACAGGGCAGAAAGGGAAGAGCTGTGCAGCGGAACATTCATTAATAGCGCACAAGATGCCAGGCAAAGCCACCCATTTCCTTCTCGAAATAGATAGCCTTCAGGCCCTGTTTGTCGCTGGGCATAAATTCTGTGTTGAACTTGAACCCCTTGCCCTCAAAATAGGCGCGTGCGCGCTCGACATGATTGCAACGAATAGCCACATGGCCTTTTTCGCCCAGGAACGGTGTCTTCATAATTTCAATCTGATTGCCTTCTTTTGTGGCCAGGAAATGTGAAGAATTGCCGTCTTTATCAGCAAAATTAAACATTCCCGAGAGAGAAGAAGCCAGATCCAGGGCTTCTTTATCGCTGTTTAGATTGATGCCCACATGCCCCAAAGAGAATGAATGCAAAGCCGCCACAGCGTTTTTAGAGAGCTGGGTGATTTTGTCAAATGCCTTGGCATTGATTAAATCGGCGCTGACCATCCAGCTTCCCCCCACGGCATGCACATTGGCTGCGCGCGCATATTGAGGCAGATTTTTCTCATTCACGCCGCCTGTAGGGATGAATTTAATATCCGGATACACGGTCATAAATGTTTTGAGCATATCTAATCCGCCCGATTGCTCTGCCGGGAAAAATTTCAAGATTTTCAAGCCCATCGCCACAGCCTGTTCCACCAGACTGGGATTGGTCACTCCGGGTGTGGGCACAATGCCTTTTTTCAAACAATGCTCTACCACTTTGGGGTTGAACCCGGGGCTCACAATGTACTTTGCCCCGCTGTCAATGGCAATATCCACCTGTTCTGTTGTTAACACAGTGCCGGCACCAAGGATTAATTTGGGGCATTTTTTGGCCAATGTTTTAATCGCCTCTGCGGCACAATCAGTGCGAAATGTCACCTCGGCGACGGGCAAGTCTCCGGCCAAAAGCGCCTCGCCCAAAGGCACAGCATCATCCAGATTTTCAATTTTCACCACAGGAATAAGCCCTGCTAATTTTAAACTTTCTAATACATCCATATTTTTTTCCTCTCTATCTTGCCACGCGGGCGCTACCGCCTTTCACCAGGTTTTCCACCTCTTTCAGGCTGGCCATCGATGTATCACCGGGTGTGGTCATCGCCAGTGCCCCGTGGCACACACCATAGTCCACTGTTTCCTGAAGACTCTTGCCTGTTAAGAATCCGTATATCAGGCCACTGGCAAAGCTGTCACCGCCGCCGACGCGATCGAAAATATCCAAGTGGGGGAATTTCTTGGATTGATAGAATTTGCCGTCGCACCACAACACTGCCGCCCAGTCATTGTCGCTGGCGGTGTGCACTTCGCGCAATGTGGTGGCCACAGCCTTGAAATTGGGGTAGGCCTTAGTTGCTTTTTCAATCATCTTCATAAAATTGGCCGGGTCTAAAGACGAAAGATTCTCATCCACGCCTTCCACCTCAAAACCTAAAGCCTTGGAGAAATCTTCTTCATTGCCAATCATCACATCCACATATTTGGCAATTTCACGGTTCACTTCCTGGCATTTCTTCTCCCCGCCAATGGCTTTCCACAAAGAGGGACGGAAATTCAGGTCATAGCTAGTCATCACGCCATTGGCCTTGGCTGCCTTCAGGGTTTCAATCACCAATTCAGGTGTAGTTTCAGACAGCGCTGCATAAATGCCGCCCGTGTGCAGCCAACGTGTGCCATGTGTTTTGAAAATGGTATTCCAGTCAATATCACCCTTTTTCAGCATGCTGGCGGCCGAATGTGCACGGTCGGACACACCCAAAGCCCCGCGCACGCCAAATCCTCTTTCAGTGAAATTCAAGCCCACGCGCGCCCCGCGGCCGATGCCGTCATAATCAAACCATTTAATATATTCTGTGCTCACGCCGCCCTGCTTGATCAGGTCTTCCAGCAGCAAGCCCACATCATTTTTGGGAATGCCGGTGACAAGTGCACTGCGCATGCCAAAACAGCGATGCAGTCCGCGGGCTACATTGTATTCACCGCCGCCTTCCCACACAGCAAACGAACGTGCTGTTTTCACTCTTCCTGCGCCTGGATCCAGGCGCAGCATCACTTCGCCCAGCGACACAATATCCCATTTAGTTTCTTCAGCTTTTTTAATTGGCAATGCAGACATGCAAAGTCCCCCTTCTTATAACTTTTTTAATTCTCTGGTTTTTTCAGGAGAAAATGATTCCCCCTTTCGATCTCATTTTCGGAAAAAACTGTCAGATAGTTGTCAATTTTATTATTTTATTGTAAATTGAAGCACAATAAAAATTGTAAATTGAAGCACGATAAAATGCTTAAGCGTTATTCAAAAAATTCCAGTGGCAAGCTGGTGAAACAGGCTGATATTTATTTGGTGAACGAACACGGCATCACCCGTGAACGCATAGATAAAGAAGCCCTGAAAATTTGCCAGAAATTAACATCACGCGGCTTCGAGGCTTATATCGTTGGTGGAGCCGTCAGAGATTTGCTCTTGGGCCTCTCACCCAAAGATTTCGATATTGTCACTAATGCCGATCCTCGCCAGGCCAAGCGTGCCTGCGGCCATGCACGCATCATCGGTCGACGCTTCCCGCTGGTGCATGCCGTAAGCCCCAGCGGCCATATCTTTGAAGTGGCCACTTTTCGTTCTCTGGCTCCCGACCCCGACGGCAATATTTTCGGCAATATGTGTCAGGATGCCTTTCGCCGAGATTTCACCATGAATGCCTTGTACTATAACCCCGTGAATGAACATCTGATTGATTTTCATCAGGCCCTGCATCATATACGCAGCCGCAGACTGGTGCCTATTATTCCCCCTGTCCAGTCTTTCAACGAAGACCCCGTGCGTATGCTGCGCGCCGTGAAATACAGCGTGACTACCGATAGCCGCATCTCGATGTCTTTGGGGCATTGCATCAAGCGCCAGGCCCGCCTGCTGGAAACCTGTTCGCGTTCCAGGCTCACTGAAGAGCTGAATAAAGTGCTGCGTCATGAAAAGGTTTTTGATATTCTGCGCGCCTGTGCATCTTATGGTCTTTTGGGCTATTGGCTGCCTGAATTTACGCGCGAACTGGGTTCTTTGCCCAAAATGAATCAATCATCATATTGGCATATGCTGCGCACATATCAGCAACAAGGCCAAAAGTATGATGTGGATGAAGTGCTTATTATTCTTTTTGAAGACTATTTAGACAGGCAAAATGTGTTGCGCGACGGGTGCATCAGTGAGTCTATCCAGAAGTTAAAAGAAGTTTTGTTGCCTCTTGTTCTGCCAAATGCTTTGATTCAGAAAGTGATTGAGAGGATTTTTGAGCAAAAAAAACTGCATCCTGAAGCACATACACCTCCGCCGATTCCTGGCGGCACAGGGGCATTCAAGCGCCGTCGGCGCCGTCGCAGCCGCGCGCGCGGACATGTGGCATCAACATCCCGAGGCGCTTCTGCATGATACGCCGGATGATTTTAATCTGCGTATTTTTTGTATTGTTTCTTGTTCCTGTAGTCTTGCTGGCTTTTGTATTCCGATCGCCTGTTTTCCCGGCGGCATGGCCTTCTTTGTTGTTTTTTTCTTTTTCTTTGGCTGCTTTGGGCACAGCTGTGGCCATTTTAATAGGCCTGCCTGCCTCTTTCTGTGCTGCCGGCGATTCTTTTTTTGCCCGCCTGCTATTTGCCACGGCTCTGGTGCCGTTTTTTCTTCCCATCAGCATTGGCGGCGTGCTGATTTATCAAGCGTTTCAAGACTTTTCTGCCCTGTTTTCTATAGAGATGCGAGGCAGCTTTATTGGCCTGATTCTCGCCCATGGATTTTATGAGGCCCCCATTATTATTTTTTATCTTTCTCTTGCTTTGCGTGGCATTCCCTCTGTGTATCTTGTGCAGATGCAAGAGGATGGTTTATCTGTTTTTCGCCAATGCTTATTTTGCCTTCGCATGATAGGAAAGCAGATTTTCCAGGCCGCGGCAATTGTATTTTTATATATTTTTCAAAGCACAGCCTTGGTGATGAATATAGGCCTGGGGCGTTATGAAACACTTGAGAGCTCTATTTTGCTTTCTTTTGGCCAGCGCTCCGATTTTTCGGCGGGCCTGGGCCTGGCCATTATTCAGGCATTGTTTTTATGGCTCATTTTTTCTTGTTTTTATACACGATCTGATATGCATTTTTCCATGACCCAGGACAAACAAATATGCCCTGTGCCTGTATGCGCGGCCAGCCGAGTAACATCAGTCTTGTTTTTAGTTTTCATTATATATTGGCTTTCGCCTTTGTTTATACGCGGATGGCAGGGCATCAGACAGCTGTATCAGGTGCGCACATTATTTCCTTTATACAGCAGCCTGGTGAATTCGCTTCTCATTTCAGTTTTGGCTGCTGGCATTGCCGTCTTTGCTGCGGCGCTGTGGCTGTTTTGCCGCGGTGGAGGCCAGCTTGTTTATTCTATGGCTATGTCCCAGGCAGTGTATTTCAGCGGCGTGATGATCTGCGGTTTTCTCTGGAATATTCCTTCAATATTTTTGGCTGTGTGGGGCTTGTCTTTGTCTCTGATCCCCATCATGTATTTCTTTCTAAAGGCCTCGCAGGCAAGCGAAGATCAAGGCATTATCGCATCCGCCCGTTTGGATAATGCCCATGGCTGGGCTTTGTGGCGCACAATATATTGGCCCTTGTGGAAGGAACGTTATTTAAATGCTTTCTGGAAAGGCGTACTGTTCGCTTTTGGCAATTTTCCCTTTGCCTATATTATGGCACAGAATAAAATCCCTATGGCTGCCATGACGCTGGGCCAATTGTTAAATCGTCGTTATATTGCCGCCGCCAATGCCTATTCGGCGCTTGTCTTTGTGCTGATGCTGCTGCCATTGCTGTTTCTCTCGCGAAAAAGAGAGAAATTTATTTAATATCCTGCCAGCGAATTCCCTCTCCGGCGGGAATATTCTGCGCGGCATTTCTTTGCAATATCACGGGCCAGAACTGAGGCGAGAGCCCTGGGCGCAGCACCTTTTCCACGCGCAGCAGCACCGTATTGTCCTTGGTCAGGCTTTCTCCGCTTTGAATATCGCGCAAAGCACAGATAGAACGATTTGTGCGTCCGTAATTGGCCATTTCGCTGCCAGCCAGGCGCTTGCGCCCGTCGCCCAGCACGGCCTGCACTTTGTCTTTGCCGTATTGTTTTTCTAATTCATGCAAATACCGGGGATCTTCTTGTGCAATGCGCACAGAGCGCACCATGGCCGCAAATTGTGATGGTTCCAGGGCAATCGGATCATCCAGGCCATCTCCCTTTCGGCTCAGGCAGATATGTTTTTCAATCGCCGATCCGCCGCACAGCACAGACAAAGAAGGCACAAGAATAGGGTCCATACTGTGATCTGAGATGCCCACTTTCACATCGAAAATCGCAGCAAGATGCGGCAGCAGATTTAAATTGTAATCTTCTTCGGGCGCGGGATAGCTGGTCACGCAGTTTAAAAGTGTCACACGATGCTGAGCATCGGAAATCTGATCCAAGGCCATTTCAATATCGCTGATTTTGCTCACTCCCAGGCTCAGGAAAATATTTTTATTTGTGCCTGATATGGCCTGGAGCAAGGGCAGATGATTCAATTCCGGACTGGCCACTTTATAGGCTTGCACATTAAGATTTTCCAAAAGGGCAAAGCTCTCTAGGCCAAAGGGCGTGCATAGAAAATCCAGGCCTGCCTTTTGGGTTTCATTTTTCAGCTCTTGATAAAATTCCTGCGAGCGCTCCAGCTTCTTGAATGTGTCGTAAATAGAAATATTGCCTGTAGGCAAGGGCACAATCCCCACCTTGGGGTGCACAATTTCATGGGCAAAGACAGCCTGGAATTTAGCACAATTAGCCCCTGTTTCTTTGACAGCATGAATCAGCTCTTTTGCATGGGAGAGGTTGCCCTGATGACTGCCCCCTATTTCCGCAATAATGTACATGAATTTTTCCTTGAAAAGATATTGCCGAGCAGAAAATTCCACTCGGCAACTTTTTGAGTGATAAAATTAAACACCCGAATAGGCGCTGAAACCGCCATCGATGGGCACGGTGATTCCCGTGACAAAGTCAGAGAGTTCGCTGTCACACAGCCACACCAATGTGCCATAAAGGTCCTCAGTCACGCCGAATCTGCCCTGGGGCGTGTGGGAAAGGATCTTATGTGAACGGGGGGTTAATTCACCGCTGTCTGTGCGCAGCAGTTTGGCATTCTGTGCGGTTTCAAAAAACCCAGGTGCCATGGCGTTCACGCGGATGCCCGCCGGGGCCAGATGCACAGCCAGCCATTGTGTGAAATTGCTCACCGCTGCCTTGGCCGCACTATAGGCGGGAATTTTTGTCAACGGGCGCAAAGCATTCATGGATGAAATATTGAGAATGCTGCATCCTTTTTTATTCAGCATGCCGCGCGAAAATACCTGGCACGGAATAAATGTTCCTGTGAAATTCAGGCGGAAAACAAAATCGATATTATTGGGGTCAATATTGAAAAATGTGATTAATTCAGAATCATTCTCATCGCCTTTTTCATAGGTTTCCTTGGTGGTGTTTCCTTTGGGATGATTGCCGCCGGCTCCGTTAATCAGAATATGATAGCCACCGAAATCTTTCACAATTTGCTGTTCAACATCTTTCACTGCTGCCACGTCTAAAATATCACAGCCGTAAGCCTTGGCCTCACCGCCGGCCTTGGTAATTTCATTGACAAAAGTATCACAGTTTTCTTTTTTCAAATCTAATAAAGCTACTTTTGCGCCCAAAGAAGCCAGATGCTTTGCAAAGCCGCCGCATAATACACCGCCGGCACCCGTCAGAATAACTACTTGATCTTTTAGAGACATAATCTCCTCCTTACAAAATAGACCTAAACCAGTTTCAGCAGTTTAGGCAGCAGTAGTGAAATACCCGGGATATAAGTGACCAACAGCAAGGCGATAAAAATCGCAATGAAGAATGGCACCAGTTGTTTCACCACGGGTTCCAATTTAAGCTTCGCCACACCCACGCCCACGAAGAGCACGCTGCCCACAGGAGGCGTGATGTTGCCAAGACACATGTTAAATACCATCATAACACCAAAATGCAAGGGATCCATCCCAATTTGTGTGGCCACCGGCAGCAGGATCGGGGTGAAAATCAGCAAAGCCGCCGTGATATCCATAAATGTGCCCACAGCCACCAGAATCAGGTTCATTAACAGAATAAGCACAATTTTGTTGCTTGATACACTGAGCATTGCCTGGGTGATTGCCTGGGGAATCCCTGTCAGACTGAGTACCCAAGACATCACCGATGATGAGGCAATCAAAAAGAGAACAATACCGGATGTAAGTCCCGATGACACCAGACAACTCCACAGGTCTTTGAGGCTGAGTGTGCGATAAAGGAAAGAAAGCGCCAGGGAATATGCCACCGCAATCGCCGCACCTTCAGTGGCAGTGAAAATCCCGGCAACAATGCCCCCAATCACAATGACAATCAGCATCAGGCTGGGAATCGCATTCCAAAATGCCATCAGTTTTTCTTTTGTGGTGAATGTGGTTTTGCTGAAATATTTATGCTTGATAGAGTACATCAAGGCCACTATCATACAGGAGACGCCCATCAAAATGCCCGGCAAATAGCCCGCCATGAACAAAGCCGCCACCGAGACACCGCCGCTGACCAGAGAATAGACGATGAAAACACTCGAAGGAGGAATCAGCAGACCAGTGGGCGCCGAGGCAATATTCACCGCTGCCGAAAATGCTTTGTCATAGCCTTCTTTTTCCTGCAAAGGTGCCATCGTGCTGCCCACGGCCGCCGCCGCGGCAACAGAAGAGCCGGAAATGGAACCAAAGAGCATATTGGCAATAATATTGGCATGGGCCAAAGACCCAGGTGCGCGCCCCGCCATCACCATGGCCAAGTTCACCAGGCGCAGGGCTATGCCCCCGCGATTCATAATATTTCCCGCCAAAACAAAAAACGGTATCGCCAGCAGGGCAAAATTGTCTAGTCCATTGAACATGCGCTGGGCGGCATATTGCAGAGAAGAATCGAAGGGAATCGTCGAAAGAACAGTGAGAATAGACGAGAGAATAATGCCCACGGAAATAGGCACACCAAAAGAAATTAAAAAGATAAAAACAACTAATAAAAATAATCCGCTCAGAAGTGGGCTCATTTTTTCACTCCTTCTTTCAACAGGCGCGCAAAGATAACTGACTGGAAAAACATAGCCACCAGGCCGCAAATAGGCACAATGCTGTAGATTAACCCTTTTTTCATTTGCAATACAGGTGTCAGCTGATTCATATTATTGCGCACCAGGGCCCAGCCGCCAATGACCATGACAGTCAACATCACGAATAGAACAGTCACATTCACACAAATCTTCATGATGAATACAGTAAGAGGGGATTTTGTTTCAAAAATCTCGTGTAAAAGTGTGAGGGACAGCTGTTCTCCCCTGGCAAAGGCCAATGTGGTGCCGATGAAGGCCAGCCATACCAGGCTGAATCTGGCCAGTTCTTCTTCTGCCATGGTGGGCAGCTTAAAAAAATAACGCGCCATGACCTGCCATATACACAGCAAAGTAAGGGCGCCTGCAAAAAATGCCAATAGCACTTCCAGCACTTTTTGTGTGCCGGCAATGATTTTTTCCATAGGGATCTCCCATTGATAGGGTATTTCGGCAAGGCGCTGAAATACCCTATTTAAAACATTTATTTCACTTCACGAATCGCAGTGATGATTTCCGCCTTGGCCGGGTCTTTCATCTGCTCTTCAATGATAGATGCAGTTGCAGTCTGGAAAGGAGTCTTGTCAGGATAGTTGAAAGTCACACCCTGCTGCTCAGCTTCCACCATGGCCTCTTCTGTTCTCTGGGCCCACAGTTCAATTCCTGTTTGTGTAGAACGTTCGGCGGCCGCCAGAATGATGGCTCTGTCTTCTTCGCTCAGGGAATCCCAGCTGGTGGTGTTCACAATTAATACATCGGGTGTCATGCTGTGCTCGTCAAAAGAGTACTGCTTGGCCACTTCGGAATGCTTCATCTCCACCAAAGACACCACATTGTTTTCGGCGCCGTCCACGGTGCCCGTCTGAATAGCAGTATACACTTCACCAAAGGGCATGGCTGTGGCTGCCCCGCCCATCAGTTCAATCATTCTGACAAAAATAGGGCTGGGAATCACGCGGATTTTCAGCCCTTTCAGGTCATTGGGATGCATAATAGCTTTGTTTTTGGTGTAAAAACTACGAGAACCGGAGTCAAAATAAGTCAGTGCCACAAAACCCTGGGGGCGGGAAGAGTCGTAAATTTTCTTCACGGCGTCAGTGTTCATGGCCTTGAAAAACTGTTCGCGACTGTCAAACAGATAGGGAATACTGAAAATACCATATAAAGGGGAAAAAACTTCGACAAAGCTGGTAGATACCTTCATCATCTGAATCACATCACCCTGCAGCTGCTCAATCATCGAGGCATCGTCGCCCAAAACGGCATTGGGGAAAATGGTGATTTTCACGCGGCCTTCTGTGCCCTTTTCCACATCGGCTGCAAACTGCATCAATGCCTTGTGCACCGGATGAGTCTCGGTGAAGTTATGACCTAATTTCCAGTTTAAAGATTTTGAGCCGCCGCCATTGCCGCAGGATATAAACAAAGCAATAAATAAAATTGCCACTGCTTTCACAAACAGATTTCTTTTAAACATTTTTTTCTCCTTATTCTTATGTTTAGCTTTCTGTTTGGTGTATTTTTGCGCCGATATCACCACGCTGTTTACCAAACATTTGATAATAATTCTTCGGCTACAGTGGAATTTTCTTGACAAATTTAGTCGTTGAGACTATGCTGTGCCCATTATCCCTCTGCGCTGGTTACACTACTACGCATGGGGTATTTTGTCAATTATTGAACTGACTTTTGAATGTAAAGAGGTGCCGCAGTATGCAGATGGGTTTTAGATGGTACGGAACGGGAAATGATTCAGTCACTCTTCCGTATATCAAGCAGATTCCCGGGGTTACTTCCATTGTTTGGTCTTTGCATGATATGGCAGCCGGCCCTGTCTGGCCCATCGAGCGCATTGCCAGGGTTCAGGAAGAATTCAAGCCCTTTGGTTTTAATATGGACGTTGTGGAAAGTGTCAATGTGCACGAAGACATCAAGCTGGGCCTTCCCGCACGAGACCAATACATTGAAAATTATATTCAAACAATTAAAAATTTATCCGAATTCGGCGTGAAGGTGATTTGCTACAATTTCATGCCGATTTTCGACTGGACCAGAACCGATTTATTCCATCCCATGCCTGATGGTTCAACAGCTTTATTTTTTGAAGCAGCCAAGGTAAATAATGTGAGCCCCGAAGACCTGGCCAAGACTGTGCTGGATGGTTCGGGTAAATATACCATGCCTGGCTGGGAACCCGAGCGCCTGGCCCATATTAAGGAAGCCTTCAAAGCGTATGAAGGTTTCACCGAAGAGCGCCTGCTGAATAACTTTAAATATTTCATGGAAGCGATTGCCCCCGCGGCAGAAAAAGAAGGCATTCGCATGGCGATTCACCCCGATGATCCGCCATGGAGCATTTTTGGCATTCCGCGCATTGTGAATAATGCGGAAAATATCCGCCGCCTGTTGGCCGCCGTGCCCTCAAAAGCCAATGGCCTGACATTCTGCACAGGCTCGCTTGGGGCAAATCCCAAGAATGATATTGTTTCCATGGTGAATGAATTTATTGACAGAATTTATTTCATTCATGTTCGCAATGTGAAGGTTTTCCCCAATGGCGACTTCATCGAATGCTCGCATCGCGCGCAGGATGGCAATGTGCCCATTGACCTGGTGATGAAAACGCTCAGCGACCACGATTTCAAGGGCTGTATCCGCCCCGACCATGGCCGCCATATTTGGGATGAAAAATGCCGCCCTGGCTATGGCCTGTATGACAGAGCTTTGGGTATTATGTATCTTTTGGGCGTGTGGGATATTCTGCAGCGCGCAAAGAAGTAAAAATTAAGATAAATTCATAAAAGGTGGTGGTGAAATGAAGAAATTTCTGGGTCCGGATTTTTTGCTGAAAACAGATGCGGCGAAAGAGCTGTATGCAAAGCATGCACAGAAAATGCCAATTTTCGATTATCACTGCCACCTGAGCCCCCGAGAAATTGCGGAGAATAAGCAATATGAGCATCTGACTGAATTATGGCTGGGCGGCGACCATTATAAATGGCGCCTGATGCGCGCTTCGGGCATCAGCGAAGACCTTATCACCGGCAATGGCGATCCTTATCAGAAATTCCTGGCCTGGTGCAAATGTATTGAAACGGCCTTTGGCAATCCGCTGTATCACTGGAGCCATATGGAAATGCGGCGCTATTTTGATATTGATTTGCCGCTGAACGAGAAAAATGCGCCCAAGATTTGGGAAAAAGCGAATAAAGAGCTGAAAAAAGACAAGCTTTTTGCGCGCAGCCTGGTGGCCGGCAGCAATGTGAAGGCCCTGTGCACCACTGACGATCCGGTGGATTCTCTGGAATATCATCAGACCATTGCCCGTCTGGACAATTTTAATGTGAAAGTGTTGCCCACATTCCGCCCAGACAAGGCACTGAAAGCCGATCAGGCCACTTTCAAGCCCTGGATCGAGCAGTTCTCTGCCGCCGTGGGCATGCAGATTAAGTCTTTGCAGGATTTGCTTTCTGCCCTGGAAAAACGACTGGATTTCTTTGCCAAGGCCGGCTGTTGCTTCAGTGATCATGGTCTGGAGCCTTTTGTCTATGGCAATCCTGACGAAAAGGCCGCCGAGGCTGCCCTTCAAAAGGCCCTGAAAGCCGAGGCAATTCCCCAGGCAGATTTGGTGTCTTATCGCAGTGTCCTGATGCTGTTTTTGGGCCGTCAATATGCCCGCCGAGGCTGGACAATGCAGCTGCATATTGGGGCTTTGCGCGGCAACAATGAAAGGCTGTTCAAGCAGCTGGGCCCTGATATTGGCTGTGACTCGATTGACAACACTTGCTTTGCATCGCAGCTGTCGGCATTTATGAATGCGCTGGATGTGGATGATTTGCTGCCGCGCACGATTCTCTACAGCCTGAACCCCAATGATAACCTGATTTTGGCGGCTTTGGGCGGCTGTTTTGCCCGCGATATTCCCGGCAAGATTCAGCACGGCAGCGCCTGGTGGTTCAATGACCATTACAAGGGCATGGTGGCCCAGATGACTGATTTAGCCTCTGTGGGCTTGCTTTCGCGTTTTGTGGGCATGCTCACCGATTCACGCAGCTTTATCTCATATACGCGCCATGACTATTTCCGCCGTATTCTCTGTGATATTATGGGCGGCTGGATGGAAGAAGGCGAGATAATTGCCGACATGGCCCTGGCGGGAAAAACCGTGGAAGATATTTGTTTTAATAATATTTGGCAGCTGGCCTTCAGCAGAAATTAATAAAAGAGTTTTCACATGCGTACGATGTCTAATATGCGCGTGGCCATTGTGCATTATTGGCTGGTGAATATGCGCGGCGGGGAAAAAGTATTAGAAGCCTTGTGCGAGATGTTTCCCCAGGCGGATATTTACACCCATGTCTATGATGGATCGCGTATTTCCGAGGCCATTAAAAAACACCGTATTTTTCTCACTAAGATTTCTCGTCTGCCCTTTGCTAAAAAGCTGTACAAGATTTATCTCACCTTTATGCCTGCGGCTTTGCAGCAGCTGGACCTGGGCAGCTATGATTTGGTGATTTCCAGTGAGTCTGGTCCAGCCAAGGGCATTATTCTGCCCAGCTATATTCCGCATATATGCTATTGCCACACGCCCATGCGCTATTTATGGGATCAATATCACGAATATCTGACCCAGACAAAGGGATTTGCGCGTTGGTATTTCGAGCGAAAGTCAATGTCTCTGCGTCAATGGGATGTTTCCACAGCCAATTCTGTGGATGTATTTGTGGCCAATTCACACAATGTCGCCCGCCGCATCAAGCGTATTTATCGCCGAGACAGTGAAGTAATCTATCCCCCTGTGGATGTAGAGCGTTTTGAGGTGAATCGTAAAAAGGAAGATTATTATCTCTTCTTGGGGCATTTGGTGGGCTATAAACGTGCAGATTTGGCCATTGAGGCCTGTATACGCATGGGGCGCAGGCTCATTGTCGCCGGCGGGGGCGGCAAGGCACATCAGTTTAAAGATTTGCCTGATTCTATCATTCTGCGCGGCAATGTCTGTGAAGAAGAAAAGATTGAATTATTACGCAATGCACGTGCTTTGCTCTTCCCAGGGGAAGAGGATTTTGGCATTGTTCCCGTGGAAGCCATGGCCAGTGGCACCCCGGTGATTGCCTATTCGCGCGGAGGAGCGCTGGAGACAATTAAGGATACGCTGAACGGTGTATTTTTTCATCAGCAGACCACTGAGTCTCTCATGCATGCAATGCAGAAATTTGAAGAGAGAGAGCATCTGTTTGATGGCCGCCTGATGCGTATGGAAGCCATGAAATTTGACAAGAATGTGTTTATTCGCAAGATGGGAACATTAATCCGCCAGGCCATCAACAGCGTGGCGGCTAATTCTAAATAAAAGCTCTATTTGTCTATAATTCTGGTGGACATCGGCCATTCATTTGCTTCCACGCGTTTAATCAGCATGCGGGTGAACATGTCTTTTTGCAGGCCATGCTGCGCCACGGGGCGTTTTTTGAACTGCTGATAGCCATCGCCCCCGCCAACAAGATAAGTTGATGTCGCAATGCGGTATATTTGTTGCGGGTCAAGAATCTTTTCTTTAATCATCACGCTCTGCACGCGTTTTCCCGGCGGGTTTTGATAGTCGACAGACACCAGCATGCCCGCCACCTGGGGAAATTTGCCCACGAGATTTGGATAGGAATCCAGCCCATATTCCAAGGCCTGCAGCAACTCTTCACCAGTCATTTCCACGCTGACGATAGAATCACCGAAAGGCATGACATTGTAAATATCTTCTTCCATCACCACCCCGTCGGCCAGGCTCTGCCTGATGCCTCCGCTGGAGATTAAGACAGCATCAGCGCCTGTTTCTTCCAAAATGGCATCGGTGATCACCGTGGTGAGATTGGTCTGTCCTGCGCGGATCGAAGTGCGCTTTCCGTTCAGCGGCATAGGCAATGTGGTCACCACGCTGCCGCGTTTTTGCGCCAATTCCTGGGCATATTCTTCTTTTTGTTCGGCAATCATGTCTAGAATTTCCTGCTTTGCCGGGGCTTTGTTCACCTGGGTACTCTTAATCAGAGAGGCTTTTTTGTCAATAATTTTGTGACGATACATAGTGAGTTTAATTTCACCCAAAAATTCGCCATATTCGCCTGCATTGGCAATTAGTGTATTTCCCACCATCATGCCCTGGGGCAAGGGTGTATGATCATGGCCATCGATAATAATATCAATGCCACTTACATTTTCCGCCAGGCGCGCAGAGGAATTTTCGCTGGCCATGCCCATATGCGCCAAAACCACTACCACATCGAATTCTTTCTTTAATTCAGGCACCAGTTCCTGTAAAATAGGCGTGGGGTCAGGAAAGCTGTAGCCTGCAATATTTTCCGATTTTGCCAATGCATGCATATCAGGGGTAATCACGCCAAGAATAGCAATAGTGATGCCGCTGATTTCTTCAATAACATACATAGGCAACATAGGCATTTCATCATTTGTTTGAATAAAATTCACTGCCACAATAGGAAAAGATGTCTCTTGCACAAGAGAAAGGAAATTCTGCACGCCCCAGTCAAATTCATGATTGCCGGGTACCATAGCATTATACCCCATCATATTCATCACCATCAGGCTGTTTCTACCCTTGCTCACATCGCTGAGGGAAAGACCCTGAATAGAATCTCCAGAGTCTAAAAATAACGTATTAGGATGTTTGCGGCGATAATTTTCAACATAGCCGGCTAGCTTTGCATAGCTAATATTTTGATCGGCCAGGCCACGCACATGATTGTCTGATGTATGAAAAATTGTGATGGTTTTTTGCTGTGCCTTGCATGTGGCATAGCCGATGATGCAGATAAATAAAGCCAAAAATATGAATAAAATAGGGAGATTTTTTTTCATGCATAGTTCCTTTTCATATCAAAACCGTAACATGTGTGCCTGAACATTGTCAATGAAGAAAAGCTTTCTTCCCTGCTCTTGGCCATGTAATTAAAAAAGCCCTGTGCATGTTTTTATTTTTGCACAAGGCATTAAGATAATTTTTAACAAAATGTCAAAAATTAATACGATGTTCTAAATGTAACAAAAATCTGATTATTGATGTACGATTCCAATTCACCGTTTCCTTTATAAACAAATTTCAGGCCTTTATAATAAGTTGCCGTCTTCTCGTTCATATCAGGATATTCAGTGTCGTCAAAGACATATGTGTCGCGATCAACCTTTTTCAGAATAATACCTTCATAATTTTGTTCTCTAGGGTATAGTTCATTGGCAAGATTTTCCGGCGAAGCACCTTCTGTATTGAACCACCATAATTTGCCATGTTTTTTTGAAATTCTACCACACAGCCATCTTGAGTTTATTTGTGCAAATCCTGTATAAATCTGGCGGTCGCTCTTGCCTGTGTCCCACAGGAAATCATCATTGGCTCTTGTTTTTACTGACTCAAGCAATTCCTGGCGGGATTTTGTCACAGAATTGCCCTGGGGCAAGTCACATGAAAATAATATCATTGCTGCAATGCCAATAATACAAATGTTTTTTATTGAAATCATAATATTTCCTCTTATTATTTATATTTTATGTGGTAATAATTCATCGTTATAGAGTTTCTCTCAAAGCTAAATCTACCTCATAGATGATAGGATCTGTTGGACTTGTGCTAGCAAACATTTGAATTTTTGCCTGGCTATTGTTCAGGGTAATAACATCAGCATTCACACGACCCAGTCCTCCGCGTGTGCCGTCCCAAAAGTTTAAAACCCTTACTTTATTTTTATGAGTATCTATTTCATATCGAGCTGTTAACGGTAATCTTTTTAGTTCCCATAAGACTTGGTTTTTAGATTTTCCATAAACCAATCCTGCTTTGCCGTCTTGATAGCGAATAGCCATGAAGCCACCCTTGGAAGCGGGATGTTTTGTCAGTGGGCCGCACCAAATCGTACCATCGAGCATTTCCTGTGTTAAATGTTCAAAATTAAATCGTTGAACACTGCGTGTTTGTGGCACTGTACAGGAAAACAAGGTAAATATAGATAATAAAATTAAGTTTTTTAAAAAAGTCATAGTATATCTCTCAAAATACCTGCGACTTTATCTGTCGCAGGTAAAATCAACTAATTATTTTCAAAAGGATATTTTGGCAGCTGAGGCCATACAGGGCCATTGTATTGGCCGGGAATTTTACCATGATATTCTTCGCCGTTAAGGGCCAGTCCTGTGCCCACATAGCTGATATGAGTGTAGAGTTGGGGTTTGGTTGTGTAATCTTCGGTGATAAACATGAATTGAAGATTTTTAGATACTTCTGCTTTTAAATAGGGCTTTCCATTGTCCAGCAATGTGATGAACATGCCTGAAATCTGCACATCCAGATTTTGCTTGGTCAATGTTTCTTTCGATTCTTCTTCAGTATCCGCATCGCCGAATTTAGCCTTCAGAGCAGTGCCGCCATGAGGGATCTCAAATCTGAGGGTCAGTCTGCGATTGGCAGCTATATCATCATACTTTTCGTCAATCTCGTCTATGCCCAGCACTCTAATGCCAAAGTACATTGTATTTTGTAAATCTGAAGGTTCAAGAGGAAGTTTTACAATATTTTCTTTAACACCCTGAACAGGGCCTTTATTTTCAGGAGGCAAAACTTCTTTTCCATCTGGCTGTTTCTCTTCCAC
>JAHHUI010000040.1 GCA_020024055.1 Spirochaetaceae bacterium
AAATACCTCCATATCTTATATAAAAGATATATAAGTATAACCTACTAATCGAAAAAGAGATAGTTATTAGCAATAGTTTTTTCAAAAATTTAAACTTGAAAATATAGGATTTCGCTTATATTTTTGATTGTATAAATTTTAGGGGCTTACAGCCAATTTTGTATGGCTTTAAGCGTAATTTAGACAAATTATTTTATGTTCTGAACCATTTTTTTGTCGACAAATTTTTTATGGCTGTTAAAGTGATGTCAGGTCATGGATTAATTCATTTTATTTGTATAGCAATTTTTCTTATTATGCTTCAGGTTTTTGTGTATGCACTGGAGAAATCGACATCAGAGGAGAAGTCTTTTGACACTTTTTCCAGCATACGCGATGCGCGCGAATATGAAGAGCTGCGCGGCGTGTGGTTGTCCACTGTGGGAAATATAGACTGGCCGATTAAAAACGGCAGCGAAGAGGATCAGAAAAATCTGCTCATTGCCTATCTAGATAAAATGGTGCAGCAGAATATGAATGCTGTATTCTTTCAGGCAAAACCCACAGGTGGGGCGATGTATCCCTCTAAATATGCTCCTTTTGCTGCGGAATTTACAGGAGAAGAACAAATTGAAAACCCATACAATATAGACTTTCTGGAATTTCTGATTAATGAAGCACATGCGCGCAATATAGAAGTTCATGTGTGGGTGAATCCTTTCCGCATTGCCACACACAGCGATCGCAGCCGTCTTTCGCCCAAAAATTTTGGCGTGGTGTATGAGGCTTTAGATAAAGATGGCCTGGCGGGTGAAAGCAATCAGACTAACAGCATGATTACTTATGGCGGGCGATTGTATCTTGACCCCGGGCATCCCATCGCGCATGATTATGTCATTGAAGTGGTGCAGGAACTTTTAGTGAATTACGATATAGATGGTATTCATTTCGATGATTATTTTTATCAATATAAAGTGGCTGGCGAGACTTGGAACGATGAAAACACATGTAGAACATCGAAGACGGGAAGGAAATTCAACTGTTCGCGCGAGGAAGGCACAGCAGGGAAAAAGGGCCTGGGTGACTGGCGCCGCGATAATATCAATCGCCTGGTAGAGCGTATTCAAAAAGAAATTAAAGAGATTAAACCTTATGTGAAATGGGGCATCAGCCCTTTCGGAGTCTGGCGCAATGCTTTAACCCCGGAGAATAATTCTTCCATTTTTGATTCGGAAGGCAGCCGAACGCGCGCCGGACAGACCAGCTATGACGATTTATATGCCGATGCCCGCCTGTGGTATCGCAGTGGCAGCCATTATGTGGACTATCTTGTGCCCCAGATATATTGGACACGGCATCTGCAGGCTGCCAGCTATAATGTGGTGACCGACTGGTGGATTAAAGAAGGGCGTCGCGGCGGCGTGAAAGCTGCGCTGTATATTGGCCATGCTCTGTACAAAGCAGGCAATTCAGACAATGTGGAGCCCTGGAAAGATGTGGCCACAATGGCAGAGCAGATAGAATTTAACAGAGAAGAAACAAAGAGCAATGTGGTGGCGGGATCGGTATTTTTCACCATGCATGATTTGATGGATCGTCCCGGATATCCGAATAATCTTGTCGGATATAAAATGATGAATTATGTGCGCACCAAGCTGTATAAAAATCCCAGTTTGATCCCTGTGGTCCGCGCTATGAAAGACCGCAAAGCCCCCCCGCCGGTGAAAAACCTGAAAGCGGATGTTCTCTCGGATTCAGCCGTGCGTTTAAGCTGGCAAGACAGCAGCCCTTGGAAAGTGGATCGTTATGGGCATTTAACCAGCGAGCCGGCTCGTTATTATGTTGTTTATCGCCTGCGCGAGGGCGGCGAAGTGGAAATTTTAAAAAAAGTATGGCGCCAGGCGCATAGTTATAACATTGAATTTACCGATGGATCAGCAGAGCCAGGACAATATACTTATGCGGTGGCCAGTTTGGATCGGCTGCATAATCAAAGCAAGCTGATGCAGGTCAGCTTGCGTGTTCCTGTGCTTATTGGCCGCCAGGAATATGCTTTTGAGACACAGCGGGAATAATTTCCTCTATGATTCTTAGGGGTTTTGTAGTATTGTGAGAGCAATATATAAGTATATTTGATAAATTGGCTGAGAATTATAAATAAAGGATAGGAAAGTTGGAGATGCAGGAAAAGCGCTATCAGAAAGACAGAGGCGAAAAAGAAAACGGCACACGCCAGAATGCCCCCAAAAAGATGGGCAATCGCACCGCTATTTTTTTTGTATTTATGCTCATTTTAGCCATCATGGGCGGAGTGATGATGAGCGGCCGTCAGCAAGAGCAGGTTTTGCCGTATTCTTCCTTTTTGGAATATTTGTCTAAAGAACAGGTGAAAACCGCGCGTGTGGTGAATCAGTCGCAGATTGTCGGTGAATTGAAAAGCGGCGCCAGCAAAGTGGCTCGTTATCGCACCACCATTCCCTATCCAGACTGGAATCTGATCGATCGCCTGAAAGATGCCGGTGTGATCATCGACACAGGGGCCAGTTATAATGTGGGCGGTATGCTAGTCAGCCTTTTGCCCTGGCTGGTGCTGCTGCTAATATTTTGGCGTATGTTTTCCAATATGCAAAAAAATGTCTCGGGCAATTCGCCCTTCAGTTTTGGTGAAAGCCGCGCGCGTCGCTATGACGAAAACCAGAAGAAAATTACCTTTGCCGATGTGGCCGGGCAAATAGAGCCAAAGCAGGAATTGATGGAAGTGGTCGACTTCCTGAAAGACCCCAAGAGATTTGAAGATATTGGGGCACGCATTCCGCGCGGGATTTTGCTTGTGGGCTATCCGGGAACCGGAAAAACCCTGCTTGGCCGGGCGGTGGCCGGCGAGGCGGGTGTGCCTTTTTTCAGTATTTCAGGTTCAGATTTTATTGAAATGTTTGCTGGTGTGGGTGCCAGTCGTGTGCGCGATTTATTCCGCAAAGGCCGTGAATCCGCCCCTTGTATCATTTTTATTGATGAAATTGATGCGGTGGGCCGCGCGCGCGGATCGGGCCTGGGCGGCACGCATGACGAAAGAGAGCAGACACTCAATCAAATGCTGGTGGAAATGGATGGCTTTGAAGGCTATTCTGGGGTGATTGTCCTGGCGGCAACCAACCGCCCTGATGTTTTAGACCCCGCCCTGCTGCGCCCGGGGCGTTTTGACCGCCAGGTGACCATTGACCTGCCGGATGTGAAAGAAAGAGAAGAGATTTTGAAATTGCATGCCTCGAAGGTGAAGATGGCAAGCGATGTAGACTTGGCCCGCGTGGCAAAGTCTTCCCCGGGGGCCAGCGGTGCTGATTTGGCCAATATTGTGAACGAGGCAGCATTGCTGGCCGCGCGCGACAATCGCAAAGAAGTGATTGAGACTGATATTGATGAGGCTGTGGATAAATCCTTCATGGGTGTGGCGCGGCGCAGCCGGGCAATGACACGCAAAGAATTGAAATTGACCGCTTATCATGAAGCCGGGCATGCACTGCTTCACTATTATCTGGAAAATGCCGACCCTATACGCAAGGTGACAATTGTGCCGCGCGGGCGCGCCCTTGGGGTGACATTCAGTCTGCCGGAAAAAGATGTGTATGCACATACATCTGACTGGTATTTCGATCGCCTGGTTATTATGTTCGGTGGCTATGCAGCCGAGATGCTGATTTATGGCGCGACCACCAGCGGAGCGCAGGGCGATATCAGCCAGGCCACGTCTATTGTGCGGCGCATGGTGTGTGAATGGGGCATGGGCGAAAATGTGGGCACCATTGCCTGGGGTAATGACAATGAACCGCTGTTTTTGGGCAAAGAGCTGGCCATGCGCCACAGCTATTCCGAACACACGGCCGCGGCTATTGACCGTGACATGAAGAATATTATCGACAAGGCACGCTCAAAGGCCATGGAGCTTTTAACAAAGCACCGCGACCAGTTGGAGAAGCTGACAAGCCTGCTTTTGGAAAAGGAGACATTGAACGATGCAGAGATTCGACAGCACTTGGATCTTCCCGCACGCAAGCAGAATGAAGACACCGAAATGGCTTTCCCTCCTGCTTCTGCTGACTAATGTCAGTATATCTGCTGTATATGCTCAGAATGAGCGATTTGAAGAAAAAGATCGCAAGCTAGGTGATATTTATATGCGCTATGCCAAGCAGGCTTATGATGATGGTGTCTATGATAGAGTGGAGTCTCTTTTAGCCCAGGCCACGGAATTCTCCTCTATCAGCCGAGATTATTATGTGCTCTCTGGCCTGATGGCGCAGCGTTCGCGCGATTTGAAGGCAGAATTAGATTATTTTGTGAAAGCCTATCGCATGCCCGAGGTGAACAGCTATTTTGAAGATAAATTTATTGAAGGGCGTATTTTCCAGCTGTTTTACACCATGCGCCGCTATAAAGAATTAGTAGAAGACTATGAACGCAGCGCGGTGGAATTCGAATTTTCCGTCACGCCAGAGCGCGATTTATATTATCTTTTGACCCTGAACATGCAGGAAAGAAAGAGCGAGCTGGCCAACATTGGCGAAAAACTGTTCCAGACATATTCCTATGATGTGCGTTTTTATATGCCTATGTTTACGCAGTCCAATTTTGTGGAAGTGTATCTGCCCAGATTCCGCCAGCTTTCTTATTATGCCGCCGACACCAGCCCCCAAAAGCTTACTGATCTTGAGCGTTCAATTTTCCTGGCTTCTGTGCGCCGTGTGGACAATTTGCAGCTTCAAAAAGAGATTTTGGATGCGGCCTTTGTTTGGCTGAAGGATGATGTGAATTATCGCAATTATGTGCGCAGCATTGATATGTTTGTGCCAGAAGTGCGGCCTGAAGATCAGCTGAATTCGCTCTTTATCGACAAATCTTTGCTCACAGAAGATCAACTGAAAGACCTGGTGGAAGCAGGAAGCGGTAAAATTGGCTATGATACCAATTTAGATGGCATTCCTGATCAGCTGGGGTTTTTCGACGGGGCAAACGGATATTGGACTTATGATTTTAATCAAGACGGTATTCCCGAATATCGTATTGATATTAAAAACGGACGCATTGAATATATCAGCGAACAGCGCAGCAATATGTTTTTTGAATGGACATTCACGCGCTATCCTTATGTGAAAAATTTGCAGATTACGCAAAAGCCCGACAACAAAAACCTGCCTGTGCGCCGTCTGGTATATCATGTTCTGCAAAGTTCGCTGAAGCTGGACACAGGAAAAACCGTGGAAATTATCGATCAATGGGTGCCTATTCCTTTGTTTACACAGACCACTGGACTGCCCGAGCTGTGGCAGATTTTGCAGCACAGCTCTCAGCTGGATGAATATTATAATAATGTGTATTTCAGAAAAAATATGATTCGCGGCGGTGCCATTTATCGTGTCTTGGAAGATACTTTGAGCCGGGGATATTTCGACAGACTGCTGGTGATAGAGGACTGGAAAGTTGTCTATGGACAAAGAGACCTGCGCAATAGCGGGCGTTTTGATGTATATGAATATTATGATAATGGCGTTTGGCAGGGCTTGGCCTATTTGCCTGAAGAAGATGCCAATCCCTCTTATTATGAAAACTGGACAGATCAGGTAGAGATTAAAATTTGGCTTTTTGACAAGAGCCAATATGTCGGTGCCTACAGCATTGAAGATCGCACCGAAGGCAAGATGCAGGTGGAGGCCATTGTGCGCCGCCAGATGACACCGCAGGAGCTGCTGCACTGGAAAAACAATTATATGCCTAAATTTAAAGAATGAAAAAATCGTCTGCTGCGTGTTTTGTATCATGTTTCTTTGCTCTGTGCTTATGTGTTTTGCTTTGGGCATGCCATACAATAGACGGCGCACGCACCTATAGCCTGGATGCCAGGCAGACCTGGGGCGCGCAGCGCAATATGCCCGCACTCAATGAGCAGCTTTTAGAAAAAAACCCCGTCTTATATTATCAGCTGGCGCATGAAAGCGGCCGCTCCCCCGATACGCAAAAAATTATTGAATCCTTGGAAAATCTGCTTATCGGCGAAGAAGCAAAGTCTTCGGCCTATCGCCGCCTGGGTTATCTGCAAAGCCTTTATGCCCTGGGGGCCGCCGGCGAGAAAGAGGTGCATCAGGCAAAAATCGATTTTGTGCGTGAAATCGCCCAGGATTTCAGCCCCGGTGTCGCCATTGCTATGCTGGGCAGCTTTATTCCCCTTTCTTCGCTCAATAATGCAGATCGCAGTTTTTTTGAAAATGTGGCCCATCAAAACGGTATTCATATTCCCGGAAGCCGTGCAGGCGGCCTGGGGGAATTGAGCAAAAAAGATTGGTTCGATGGTGTGGTCACTGTGTGGGTGCGTGCCGGATATTTGATGCAGCAGGGTTTGTCTTTTCCTAAAATCAGCCTGGGCACGGGCTTTTTTATAGACAAACAAGGCTATCTGGTGACAAATTATCATGTCATTGCGCCTTATGTCGAGCGTGCATCATACAGCGGATTTTCGGAAATTACCATTGAGCCGGCGGGCAGCAAAACAGGCCGGCGCATGAATGTGCGCGTGATAGGATACAGCAAAGAAACCGATTTGGCTCTGTTGAAGGTGGATGACTATGTGCCGCAGGTCACATTTTCCTTTGCCGATAAGGCCGATGTGCACACAGGCGATCGTGTGTATGCCTTGGGTTCTCCCGGGGGCCAGACAGAAACATTGACCAGCGGCCTGGTCTCGCATACAGAGCGGCGCATGATCATGCCTATCGGCAATGTGATACAGCTGGATGCAGCGGTGAATCCAGGCAATTCGGGCGGGCCCATGCTCAATGATGCGGGCAATATTGCTGGGGTGATCTTTGCCACGCATACGTCTTTTCAGGGCCTGAGCTTTGCCCTGTCCACCGATACCGTGCGAGCGGTTTTGCCCCTGCTGATGATGGCCGAAGGCAAGGCAGCTGCGCTGCCTTTTGTGGGTCTTGGCATGACAGAAGTGGAAAATGGCGTAGAGGCCAGCCTGGTGATGAGCGGGTCGCTGATAGAGCGCGCCGGATTCACCAGCGGAGCTTCTTTATTAGAAGTGGCTGGGGTTTTTGCCGGAACGCAGGATCAGGTCTTTGCCGATTTGCAGCTGGGCCTGCTGCGTTGCTTTGCCAATACGCTGACAAGAATTGTGCTGCGCCAGGACGATAAAACTCAGGAAGTGACTGTGCGCCTGGCGCGGCGCAGCAATCGCCCAGCATTGGATGTGATCCGCACCACGCCTATCTTTGCCCTGTATGGTCCCATGTTTGGCATGGTGCTGCGGCCGCTGAGCAATCGCATGATGTTTGTGCAGCGTGTATATCCTGGGTCACAGGCCGCCATGGCCGGAATTAAGCCTAAAGATACACTTGTTATCTATCAGACGATGCTCTCTTCTGCCGAAGGGCAAAAGCAGCCTTCAGCCTTGGTCAGCATTTTTCGTGTCACCCTGGAAACAGATGCCGGCATGCCCAGAAATATGGTTTTGGGCGGGGCGCTGGATGCAAATTATTGGCTGTGATACAAATTGCCCATGTTGACAAAGACGCAAAATTTCCGCTAGAGTGTGCCTGTTTAAGGACGGCTAGCTCAGTTGGTTAGAGTACATGCTTGACATGCATGGGGTCGGCAGTTCGAGCCTGCCGCTGTCCATTTTGTATTTTTCTTAATGTGCAGTATAATGTTTTCATTGTTCATGACGATAACCAGAAATGGCTGGCCTGTCTTTGGTGTGGCCGCTTGTCTGAGGTGTGTCTCGTGAAAAAAATCTCGCAAATATTGCTGTTCTTAGTTTTTATTTCCCTTGTGCCTGTTTCGGCGTTGCAGTTCCGTTATACCTATAATAAAGGCGATCAATATCGTTTTATTTCACGTGTTTATCAGGAACATGGCTTTGAAGACGGGCCCCTGGAAAAAACACAGCTGGTGAATCGCATGACATTTAAAGTAGCTGATGTGAAAGACGGCCGCGGCCATCTGGAGGGCGGACAGCAAACCAGCCAAAGCATGCCCGGCGCCGAGGCAGCATTGTGGTCGAAAGAATATCCTATTTCATTCTGGAGAGATGCCTTTGGTATTTATGAAGTGGGCGAATCACATTTTGTGCCCATGGTGCGCAATGTGCCCTATTTTCCCAAGGACAGAGATTTTCAGCCGGGCGAACGCTGGTTCGGCCGAGGAGAAGAAGTGCATGATATGTCCAAACAAATTGGCTATCCCAAGCCCTTTCGCATTCCTATCAGTGTGGAACATGAATATGTGGGCCCTGTACAGAAAAACGGGAAAAATTATCAGCATATTCGTGTTTTATATAAATATAGTCAATTCGTCCCCAAGGCTTTTTTAGTCAATGCCCCCAAGGATCAGCCCGCGGCCCAGCGTCTGAGAGGTGAGTTCAATCAGGATATTTATTGGGATGAAGAGCTGGGCATGCCTGCCTTTTATAAAGAAACATATAAGATTTTTCTGGATTTTGAGAATCGCCGTACATATGTTTTTAAGGGAGAGGCCGAGGCAGAGCTTGTGGAAGCCAAGCCCATGGACAAGCAGAAGGTGGAAGACGATCTGCGGAAAAAACTGGAGGAAAAGGGTCTTTCGGATATTAAAGTGATGCGCAGTGCCAAGGGCGTGACACTTTCGATAGACAATGTACAATTTGTGGCCGATTCGGCAAATATTTTGCCCGGGCAGGATGAAAAGCTGAAAAAAATTGGCGAAATTATACAAAGCTATCCCGATCGTGATATTGCCCTGGTGGGGCATACGGCGCGTGTCAGCGATAACCCCGACGATGGCTTGCCTTTGAGCGAGCTGCGTGCCAAGGCCTTGGCAGACTATTTGGTGAAGGGCGGCTTTAGAAAGGCAGAGGACTTGATTGTGGAAGGAAGAGGAGCCCATGAACCTCTAGAGTCTAATCATACTTCATGGGGTCGCGCCAAAAATCGCCGTGTGGAAATTACCATTCTTGAAAACTAAAATAAAATCAAGTAAAATATAAAATCGAGTGTGATAGGGGAGAGGAAAATCCAATGCGCAAAAAATATCTGTTTTTAGGTGTTCTGGCTGTGGTGGCCGCCGCGTTGATCGGTTCATTGACAGCCGGGTTTTTGGTGCTGAATTTGTTGAATCGTAATTCTGTGAATACAGCCTATGCCCAAAGAATCAGCAGCGCCGATGAGCAACTGGGCAAAAAACTGAACGATTTATTTGTCAGTGTTGTCGATTCGGCTCTGCCCAGTGTTGTGCATATCGATGTTGTTTCTGTGCAGAAGCGGCCTGCACCACAGAATTTTTGGGAATTTTTCTTTAATGAGCAGCCCGGCCCGGGCAAGGCCCCCGAGCGTGAATATCGCCAGGCGGCGCTGGGCTCTGGCTTTGTTGTCGATCGCGAAGGGAATAAATTATATATTTTGACCAACAGCCATGTGGTGGGCGAAGCCACCAGCATCAATATTGAATTTCAAGACGGCCGGCGCTTTGAAGCGAAACTGGTGGGCAAGGACAGCCGCAAAGACCTGGCATTGATTGAGGCCACTGTGGATGCCGCCGACACGGATATACGCCCTGTGTTGCTGGGCGACTCTGATCAGCTGCGTGTGGGCGAATGGGTGCTGGCCATGGGCAGCCCCTTTGGTTTTGGTTTTTCTGTCACTGCCGGCGTGGTTTCTTTTGTGAAAAGAGTGGGTGGCCCGCAGGGCAATGTCAGCGATTTTATTCAGACTGATACGGCGATTAATCAAGGAAATTCCGGCGGTCCGCTGGTGAATATGCGCGGGGAAGTGATTGGCATCAACACATGGATTGCCTCGCAGAGCGGGGGAAATATCGGCCTGGGCTTTGCTGTTCCCATTAATAATATCAAGCAGGCGCTTTCCGATTTGAAAGCCGGCCGAGCACCCAGCTATGGCTGGCTGGGTATCAGCGTCAGCGACCCAAGAACGCTTAGCAATATGAGCAGCAGCGAATATATCAAGAGTGCCGGCTGGCCTTCCCAGGTGAAAGGTGCGGTGGTGATGCAGATATTCAAGGGCAGCCCCGCTGAGCGCATGGGCATGTTGCCTGGCGACTTGATTTTGGAAGTGAATGGCACTAAGATTGACAACAGCAGCCACTTTGTTTCTGTTGTGGGCACTTTGCCGGCAGATTCTGTGGCCACAATGAAGATTTTGCGCAATGGCAAGACAGAAGATTTGAAAATCCGCCTGGATGCCAGAAAAGATGATGCAGAATTGAGCTCTGAAGCCAAAGATGGCTGGCCGTCTATGACTGTTTTGCCTGTCACAGAAGATCTGCGCAAGCGCCTGGAGCTGAAGAAAATAGATCAGGGCGTTGTGGTGGCCGATGTGATTCCCAAGAGCCTGCTGGCCACCGCCGGCCTGCGCCAGGGAGACCTGATCACAGCTATTAATGGACAGAATGTCACTTCTATTCAGACGTTTTATGCCGCATTGAACAGCGTGGGAGCCAAGGGTTCCTTCAAGATTGAATTTATTCGTGAGGGCCAGCAGCTGAATATTGGTGTCTCGCGCCATTAAAATTTGAAAAGAGGATTAATATGAGGAAAAGCTTATTATATGCATCGGGTGCTTTGATGATTGTGTTATTTATGGCTGCTATCATCGGCTGCGAGCAAAAAAAGGGGTATCAGGCCATGGGAAAAACCGAATTAGACCAGCTTCCTGAGGGAATGTATGCTGTGATTGAGACAGATAAAGGAAATATTTTAACCGAATTATTTTTTGATAAAACACCTATCACAGTCGCTAATTTTGTCGCTTTGGCGGAAGGAAAAGCCGGGCAAAAAGAAAAGAAAGGTCCTTTTTATAATGGACTGATTTTCCATCGCGTGGTGGATGGTTTTGTAATTCAGGGCGGCGACCCCAAAGGCAATGGCACAGGCGGCCCCGGCTATCGTTTCCCTGATGAGATTGTAGAAGAATTAATATTTGATAAAGAAGGTCTTTTGGCCATGGCCAATGCCGGTCCGGGCACAAATGGCAGTCAGTTTTTCATCACTTTGGCCGAAACGCCGCATTTAAACGGCCGGCATACCATTTTTGGCCGTGTGGTTTCTGCAGAGGGTCAGGATGTGGTGAAAAGCATTGCCCAGGGCGACAAAATGAAAAAAGTTTCTATTATTCGCAAAGGTGCCGCCGCTGAGGCTTTTGTGGCAGATATGCAGAAGCAGATAGAGAGCAAAATTCAGGAAAAAATTGCCCAGCTGGCCCCCGATGCGCAAAAGAGCCCCAAAGGCGTGCTGTATGTGGTAAAAAAAGAGGGCAGCGGCCCCACACCCAAGGCCGGACAAAATGTAAAAGTGCATTATAAGGGCTGGCTGCTGGATGATGGCAAAGTATTCGATTCCAGCCTGGACCGCGGCAAACCGATTGAATTTAAGGCCGGAACCGGACAGGTGATTCCCGGATGGGATGAGGCTGTGATGGACATGAAAGTGGGTGAAAAGCGCTTGGTGATTCTGCCTCCTGATTTAGCCTATGGCCAAGGCGGCGCCGGTGGTGTCATTCCCCCCAATGCCTGGCTTATTTTTGAAATGGAACGTATGAATTAAGGTATTATTGACAAAATTTTGTCTTTGTGTGTATAGTGACAACCACGCACGGTGAAAGTAGCTCAGTCGGTAGAGCTCCAGAATGTGGATCTGGTGGTCGCGGGTTCGATCCCCGTCTTTCACCCTGTTTAATGCGTCCGTAGCTCAGCTGGAT
>JAHHUI010000041.1 GCA_020024055.1 Spirochaetaceae bacterium
AATGTTTCATCTTTTTTGTTGTAAATCAGTATTTTTTCCCGTGAAATGTAGAAAGTTTTCTTCTCATTCACGCTGATATTTTTGCTTTCTTGTCCCATCAGGCAAAGGCGGAAATCCTCTCTGCCTATTTGCGCATGCACAATGTGCATACTGCCCAGATATTCAAGAGAGACAATATGAAGATGAAGAACTACATCATTTTGAGAGAGAGGCTGTGTCTGAATATGTTCAGGGCGTATGCCAAGAATATAATTTGTTTCATATTCAAGGTTTACAGGAAGTGTACATGGCGTGCATAAGAGCTGACCCCCCAGATGCAGGGCAGAATTCTGATATGTGCATGTACAAAGATTGATCGCCGGGAAACCTAAAAAATCGGCTGTGAAAACATTGTGAGGGTGAGCATAGATTTCTTTTGGGCTGCCGGTTTGAATAATTTTTCCATTTCGCATAATAGCCAGAGAAGTGGCCAGCGACATGGCTTCTATCTGGTCATGGGTAACATAGATAATGGTGGCCCCAAGATTTTGATGCAGAGTTTTCATCTGCTGGCGCATCTTGTCTTTCAGGCGAGAGTCAAGATTGGAAAATGGCTCGTCAAAGAGATAAATTTTTGGTTTTTTAATGATGCTGCGCGCAATGGCAATGCGCTGTTTTTGCCCCCCAGAGAGCTGATCCGGTCTGCGATCAAGTAAATCACTGATGCCTAAGTCCTGTGCTGTTTTTTCTATTTCTCTCTCAATCACATCCTGTGCTGTTTTGTTCATTTTTAAAGGATAAGCCAAATTTTCACGCACATTCATATGCGGGTAGAGAATATAATTTTGGAACACCATGCTCATGCCACGATGGGCAGGGGGATGATGGGTAATATTGACATCGGCGAGAATAATTTCACCACTATCAACTTTTTCCAGGCCGGATAAGGTATGCAGCAATGTTGATTTGCCCGAGCCCGAAGGCCCCAGCAGCACCACGAAATCACCTTCATAAACATCCAAAGAAATATCATCCAGGGCCTTAAATTCTTTTTTGTTTTTCAAGGAATAGGTCTTGCATAAATGGCGCATACACAGCAAAGGTTTTTCAGACATGATTGAAGATTATATTCTTGATGAAAAAATTTGAAGCAGTCAGATTAAAAAAGTTCTTCTATTTCTGGGATTTCTTCAAGAATAGGGTGTAGGCGATCGGGGAAATCAGTGATGATGCCGTCTGCGCCCAAGTCAATCATTTTACGCATATTTTCTTCCTCATTCACCACCCACACATAATTTTGATATTGATGGCTGTCTTTAAGAGTTTGTGCCAGGATGCGATCATAATACAGCACACGATAATGCGGCAGGAAATTTCTTGCGCGGCCTTTGTCCAAATATTCATCCATGCGCAGCATAGGGCAGCCGCACATGTATCCTATTGTAATGTCTGAATCAATCGATTTGCATTTTTCCATAGACTGATGATTGAAAGAAGACAAGGCCACTCTTTGCACATATTTTGCCTCGTGGATCAGGCGGATTGTCACACGTTCTAAGTCATCATAATAAATATCACAGTTTTTTAATTCTATATTCAGAAAGAGATTATGTTCTTTTGCAAAAGCAAGCACATCCGCAAGCAGCGGGATCTTTTCTGCTTCAAATTGGGGGTCAAATTTTATGCCTGCGTCATAGGCCAGCAATTCGTCATAGGTATGGTCTTTCACAAAGCCCTGGCCTGTTGTTGTTCTTTCAAGTGTATTGTCATGAATCACAACCACCTGATGATCAGCTGTGATATGCACATTGAGATAAATGCCCTTGCAATGCCCTTCTTCCAAAGCTTTTTTAAAAGCAATCATAGTGTTTTCTGGATATTTGCCGCTGAAACCACGGTGTGCCAGATTTAAAGGTTTTTGTGCCATGGCGGAACCTCCAAAATATGAAAAGCGGGCCCAGGAAACCCTCAAATCATAAAAAAACTCTCATTTTTGTATCGAACTTCATGAGAAACATCTAAAGTCTTCACATTGACTAATTCTTGTGAAACTTCATTCTGCTGCGGTATTTTCCAGGGCTGATGCCTGTAATTTTTTTGAAGGATTTTGAATAATAACTTTGATCTTTGAACCCGCATTTCTGGGCAATATCCAAGAGAGACATTTCGCCTTTGGCGAGAAGTTTTTTGCTTTTTTCAATACGAATTTGATTCAGATAATCATTGAAATTCACACCCACTTCTTTTTTGAAGACACGCGAAAAATAGGAATAGCTGAGGTCAGCAATTTCGCTCACTGATTCCATAGAAATATCGGTGTCATATTTTTGATGCATATAGCGAATAGCCCGGGCCAGGGCATCGCCATGCTGCAAATCATGCAGCTTGAAAGCCGTTTTATAGAATGAATTGGCAATTTCATTAATCCATTCATACAGCTGTTCAGCCGAATCTTGATTTTCTATTTGTTTCAAAAGAGATAAATTAGCCGAGAGCGCTGTCTCGTCTAATGTGCCCGAAATGCCGGCAATTTTGGCCAGCCAATGTGATAATTCACGAATTTTCAGCTTGGTGCCTTCCAGGTCTTTGGGGCCATTTGTAAAAATATTTTCGATAATATCATACACATCTTCGCCTTGATATTGAATATTATATAAGGACTGGGGAGTTGAAGTTCTGTGTATAATAGGCAGGGGCTGATTTTGATGGCCGGATAATGAAGAGACAGGTGACTGCAAAGCCGCAGCGGGATTATGGGAGATGGCCTGACAGCATAAGAAAAGGATTTGGGCCATGCCTTGGATGCGCTTGGGCGCATAGTCTAAAACCTCGGTGAAATTGGTATCTTGGCGCACCCGCTTGCTCAGTTCTTCTTTGTAGTTCTGCAAGGTTTCAGATTCTTCTTTTAGTAGGGAAGAATAAGCAAGGATAGTGGCCAGGGTTTGCCCTTGCCAGATAATGCTGCTGCCCCAAAAGATAAAGCCCGATCGGCACATGTGAATATAATTGCGATTATTGGCCCCAGGAAAAAAATAGTCTGTATAGTCTCTTTGGCAAGAAAGCGGAAGATGGGAATTGCGCGCCGATGCACATGACTGACAACCTTTGGGCATGGTGCCGGTGACCTGGATAGGATTGGCAGTTTGTTTTTCCAGCACCATGCAGTCTACACCGGTGGCTTGTGAATAAGAAGAAGCAATCTTTTTTACCTGTGTAATCAGCTCAGCCTTTGTCAATGTGTGCAAAAACCTCCCCCCAAAAAAGTGCTTAAATGGCTAGAGGCCGCCCCTGGTTTTCATTTTCTGTAAATTTTACAATTTTATCTAAAAAAGTATAGTAGGATACAGGAACATTTTCGGGAACAAAGCGCAGAACAATTTGAATTAATTGCTTTGATTCATCATACCAATCGGCCTTCATGATATGAGATTCCATTTCCACCGGATAAAATTGATTGTTCAAATGTAGAATCAGGTAAACATCATCTTCCATCCTGGGCAAATGATTGTCAAGAATAATAATATTGGCACCCGAAGCTGACAGGTCGCGCAGATAGCATCGCTGGGCAGCACCGCCAATGCTGATTAAAGTCTGTGAAGTATCCAGGCCAAAATAATCTCTGTCATTGCTGGCCAGTCTGATGCGCGGCTCCAGACGATCTCTGGCTCTGCGTTCAATTTCTAAAATGGAAGAAATTATCTGCTCATATCGCTCTGGCAACGGGGCATCCAGTTTTACTGCTGCCAGTTTATATTTTTTATTGGGGGGATAAGGCAGCATCTTGTCGAAGACACCAGGCACATTTAGTGGTTGTTCTTTTTTATTGGCAAAAACGAAACGAATAGAGACAATATTGTCATATTTTTCCAGGGCTTCTTCTAAAAGGCCACTGTCGGGCGTAACAAATTGAATGCGCTGGAAATTTGCCACCTGAAGCACGGCCACAAAACGATAGGGTCCACAGGAAAGCATAATATTTTTTGGTGCCAGGTTGAGATAAGAGAGAACGCCACGCGTGAAGAGTATATCTTCATTATCTTGTTCGGTTTTTATTTCTTCATTTGCAGTTTCCTGCTGAGTGTTGTTCACGTTATCCCCTCTTAAGACTGAAGATGAATCTATTATTTTTTTAATAAAAAGTCAAGTATTTCTGAAAAAAGACGACATGGAGGGGACACTCTTGCTTAAATTGAGCAAATCACATAAAATAGAAAATATGTCAAATCAGTACAATGCGGAAAATATTCAGGTATTAAAAGGCCTTGAGGCCGTGAGAAAACGCCCGGGTATGTATATCGGGTCTACGGGGGCTGCCGGCTTGCATCATTTGGTGTATGAAGTGGTGGACAATTCCGTGGATGAGGCCTTGGCCGGCTATTGTACCGACATTCGTGTTACTATTGAAAAAGGCGACATTATTTCCGTATTGGACAATGGGCGCGGCATTCCCGTGGAAATGCATCAGACCGAGGGCATCAGCGCTCTGGAAGTCGTCATGACACGCCTGCACGCAGGGGGTAAATTTGACAAAGACACCTATCAGGTTTCCGGCGGCTTGCATGGGGTGGGTGTCTCTGTGGTGAATGCCCTCTCAGAATGGCTGGAGGCCGATGTCTGGCGCGAGGGCAAGCAATATCATCAAAGCTATAAAAAGGGTGAACCCGATGCCCCTGTTGCCGTGAAAGGTGAAGCCAATCATTCGGGAACGCTGGTGCGCTTCAAGGCCGACCCTGAAATCTTCACCGAGACCACGCATTACAGTTTCGATATTTTGGCCAGCCGCCTGCGTGAATTGGCATTTCTTAATAAAGGTATACGCATCACCCTGACTGATGAGCGCCAGGACACACCGCAGACGCGTGAATTCTATTTTGAAGACGGTGTCAATGGCTTTGTGGCCTATCTCAACGCCGCTAAGAATACTTTGCACCCAACTCCGCTGTATCTGGAAGAGCAGCGTGACGGCTGTCAGGTGGAAATTAGCCTGCAATATAATGACAGTTATAGCGAAATTCTTTACACCTTTGTGAATAATATCAACACGCGCGACGGCGGTACGCATCTGGTGGGGTTCAAAAGTGCCCTCACACGTGTGATTAATGATTTTTTAAAGGATTCCAAGCATAGCAAGAAATTGACCGAGCCGCTGTCAGGCGAAGATGTGCGCGAAGGTCTGACAGCCGTTATTTCTATCAAGATTCCCAATCCGCAGTTTGAAGGCCAGACAAAACAGAAACTGGGCAACAGCGAAGTGAAGGGCATGGTGGAAAGCATCGTATATGAGCGCCTGAAGGAATATTTTGACACCAATCCAAAAATAGTGGAAGTGGTGCTGGAAAAGGCGACATTGGCGGCGAATGTGCGCATGGCGGCACGCAAGGCACGCGATTTAGCCCGGCGCAAAAGTACGCTCAGCAGCGGTGGCCTGCCTGACAAATTGGCTGACTGTTCAGACAGAAACCCTGAAAACTGTGAGATTTTTATTGTTGAGGGTGACTCTGCCGGCGGCAGCGCCAAAGAAGGCCGCGACCGACGCACACAAGCCATTTTGCCCCTGTGGGGAAAGATGCTGAATGTGGAGAAGACACGTCTGGAAAAGGTGTTGGACAATGAGAAATTGCTGCCTGTCATCCTGGCCCTGGGCACGGGTATCGGTGAAAGCTTTGAAATAGAAAAACTGCGTTATCATAAAGTGATCATCATGGCCGATGCCGACGTGGACGGCAGCCATATCCGCACTTTGCTGCTGACTTTTCTATTCCGCTATATGCCAAAGCTGATTGAAGGTGGCTATGTTTATTTGGCCATGCCACCGCTATACAAAATTACCAAGGGCAAAAAATTGTTCTATGCCTATACCGAAGAAGAAAAGAATGAGTTGATCATCCGTGAGGAGATCGACCTGAACAAAGACGAGGTGCAGCGCTATAAAGGTTTGGGTGAGATGAACAGCGAAGAGCTGGGCGAGACCACCATGGATCGCAACCGGCGAAGCCTTAAGCGCGTGGCGATGGAAGACGCTGTGGAAGCCGATGCCGCATTCAGCATGCTGATGGGTGATCAGGTGCCGCCGCGGCGTAAATTCATCGAGGATAATGCCCTCTATGTCACTAATCTGGATATCTAAGGCAACTGTTTGAGTTTTTTTTACAGTTTGGGTTTTTTTTACAGGATTCTTGAAATTCTGTAATTATATTATGATAAAAATCTTTTTCAAGATTGTGAATAAAACTGTCGGCTGAATTCACAGGTTGACAGTATAATAAAAGGCACTCTTGAAGGAATTTGGAGCTCAATGGTTTAAGTTGAGGTTTTGATTCTAGAGTCTTACAGATAGCATTTGTAAGGTTAATATCATGCCTATTCTGAAGAATATTTTTTAGATTTAGAGGCTCAAAGTTAGGTAGTCCCCGCCATATAAGCATAGAAAGGGTTCTTATACAAAAGTCTTTCATCAGTGATCCTGATATAACCCCAAAATTTCAAGTACAGGAACTTCATTAATATCTTTTATCAATTCTTCATTAGGCATATTAACATCAGATTGATTACTTGCTTTCTGAAATTGTCCATCTTTAAACAAAACATACTTTTCCCATGTTGCCATTTCATGTGTAATCATTTCTAATGTATCATCAGAATACTTTTGTAAAAGCTTACCTGTAAAACGGATAAGTTCTGCTTGCTGTTCACTGATATTTTCTTGATTAAACTCTCTAGAGTAAGGGCCGCTATTTCCGCCGGAGATAATTAAAACAGGGCCATTTTCCCATGCCTTAAATCGATCTTGAACTAAAGGTTGTCTATATTTTTTTAAACTGAGCAGATGTGCAAAAAATAGTATTTTTTGCACACGGAAATTTTTTGTGATGTGAGAAGAGCTGCCAGCAAGTTCATCTAAGACTGTAGCTGTAAACCCTAATGCATCTTTTGTTTCCATAGTTCTTCCTTTAATAAATAGTACTATTTATTAATATGTTTTGTCAATTTGGGCGAGCTTGAAAATCAGCTCTCCAGCTTGAAATTCATGGGCAGCAATTCTCCTAATTTTCTGCATGTGAATTCTCCGGCAGCGTTGCCCAGATAAATAGGCGCTTCGCTGTCCATAAATTCAGCCATGATTTGCCGGCAGGCGCCGCAGGGTGTGATGTATTCTTGGCTGTTTGGGGAAAAAAGAGCTGCCGCAATAAATTGCCGGCAGCCAAGTGTCACAGCTGTGCTGATCGCATTTCTTTCGGCGCATGTGGTCAGGCCATAGGCACAGTTTTCCACATTCACACCAGTGATAATCTCACCGTTTTCACATAATAAAGCTGCCCCGACATGGAATTTGGAATAAGGTGCATAGGCTTGATATACTATCTTCATAGCCGCGTTTTGAAGGGCTTTTTCCTGCATGATGACTTCCTTTTCTGTTGTTTGTGAAGAAATTGACTAAACCTCTTTTTCCCTCTATAGTTAAGAAGAAAACAATAATAAGTATTACCTACTACGGTTGTTTCCGGTTCTGGCTTGAATAAATAAAATTAGGGTGGAAAAGAGTGAAAAAGTTTGTTGTGGCATTGGGGATATTTTTAATGGCAGTATATTATTTTATCTCGCCGCAAAGAGTGCCCAGAGAGGGATTTTTTGTTGCTGCCAAAGAAATCGGGACAAGTGATGATTCAAAGGTGACAAAAGTAGCCGGACCTTTTGTTCCCATTAAAATCAGTGAGAAATTGGCGTATTTAGGGCATGAATTTGTCCTGGCCAATTTAGTCTCTACTAATGAAAGACTCAGTTTCAGCAATGTTTATTATGCAGTATATAATAGTGAGTCACAGAGCTTCACCGTATTCGGCGTTACTGGCGAAGAAATAGTCACAATTCAAAGTGAAGGGGTTCCCATGATTTTTGGGGATAGGATTTTTTCTGTAGATCATGTGGCCGGGCTGATTAAACATTACAGCACCAGTGGCGAAGTGCTGTGGTCTTACAGTGTGGGTTCATATGTCACCTCTCTGCATGCAAATGAAGAATTAACAGTATTTGGCGGGCTCAATGGCTATGTCACGCTGCTGAATGCGCAGGGAGAGATGGTGTATGAATATCGCCCCAGCGGCAGTGCTTCTGAAATTATTTATGGCACGGCTGTTTCTCCAGACAGCCAATATTTTGCCATCATCAGCGGTTTGGATCCACAGCGTTTTCTCTTGTTCAGGAAAGGCAGTCGCACCTATACACCGGTGTATCATCGGGATCTGAAGCAGCAATTTGTGCAGCCGGTGCGCATTAAGTTTTCAGATAAGAGCAATTTGGTTTTATATGAAGAGCCCGGGTTTTTAAATGGTTATCATATTGGCAAGCAACAGGCTTTCAGCCTGCCTATTGATGGTAAGCTCAAAGATTTCAATACAGATATTTTTAAAAGAAATTTTGGGTTTTTAGTGGAAAAAAGTGACAGATACACTTTGCGCGTGCTCAATCATGAGCATTTGTTTCCTTTAATGGAATTAGATCTGCATGCGCAGGATGTGATTATGAATGTATTGCCCACATCAATGGTTTTGGGTATTGATAAAACTTTGTTGGAGCTGGAATATAAGGGACAGATGAAATGAAGCCAAAGCTATTGAGTGCAGCTCTTGCCTTATGGGGCATAGTTTTCCCTCTATATGCCTATCGCTGGCCCAATGACAATGCACAGATAATCAGGCATTTTGGACAGAATACCAAAATGGGGCTGAGCCGCAGCCTGGATGTATCAGGAGAATTCGAAGAAGTTTTTCCTGTCAAAGAGGGGATGATTGTTTTTGAGCATGGTGAAGATGAAGAACTTTTCCCCACAAAGTCTGCCCAGACTGTGATTATGGGCAATAATGATGGGATTAATGTGGTGTATAGTGGTCTGAGTAAAATTAAAGCCAAACCTTTGGAAGTATTAAGTGAGCATCAGGTTTTGGGCCTGCACGATATCAAGGATACATTATCTATTGCTTTTTATGATTATCAGGTTTCTCAATATGTCAATCCTTTGTTATTTCTTCCCGAGCGTGTTTTTCAATCGCATAGTATCAGCCTTGGAACAATGTATTTGAAGACGCAAGATGGTACAGAGATTCCTGTGGTGCATAATATGACTCTCTCGGCTGGAACATATGAGGTTTTTGCCCATGTGCAGGAAAACATTGATGGAAAAATCCTCTCACCATATCAGGTTGAAATAGATTTTATGGGTGATATTATTGCGCAGATTACCATGGATGCCTTGACTGCCTCGGAGGGCAAGGGTGTGTTGAAAGGCAAAAAAGTGTATGCTGAATCTTTGCTGTATGATGAGAAAGACAGATTCCGCCTGGGTAAACTGACACTGATTCCTGGCCAGGCTTTTGTCACAATACGTCTGAGCTCGATCAACGGCCTTCGTCGCCAGGAGCAATTCAGAATAATTTCAACAAAAAAACTAGGGAATCTTAACTAAAAGGCCCATCAGAATATCTTTGCCGCACAAATCAATCAAGCGGTGTTCAATAAATTCATAGCATTCGGGGGAAAAGGTGCTCAATGTGAAGCAATATCCGCGTTCAGCATGATTTGTCTTCATTTTCTGATAAAGGTCACGCAGATCTTTTTCAGAAACAGTGGCCTCTGTGCGATAGAAACGGATCTGAATCATTTCTTCTTCATGATTATTCTTGCGTACTGTTCCTGTCACATCTGCATAGGTGGAAGATTCGGTGATAATATTGTCTATTTTCACTTTCACTTTTCCAAAATATAAGGGCAGCAGATTACGCACCAGAATGGTGAATTCAGGTACAGTGCCCTTTAAGAATGTGATAATATGTGCGCTGGCTGCTTTTTCACCATATTTTTGAATTTCCTGGCTGACAGCTTTAAAACTTGGGTTCACAGCGCGCACCTGCTGGAAAAGCTCCATTGCTTTGCGCAGATCTTTATTGGCCACATGTGCCTGGGCCAGGCTGTATTTCAGGTCGAGCATGAGTTCTGTGCGCATATTTGCATGACTGAGTCCGGTTTCAAAGTCTGCAATAGCCAAGGGATAGCGATTTTCTTCGGCATTGATATTGCCCGATGCCAGACAGGCTGACGGGCCGTAGGTCGGGTCAGAGCGCAGATAGCGGAATAATTTAAGGGCCTGATCTTTTTTGCCCGAATGATAATAGGCATCAGCCAGAACAAAGATCAATTCTTTATCATCATTTTTCGTGGCCCAGCCCAGGATTTGTTGCAGAATATTGGCTGTCTCTGTGAAGCGATTCATTTTATAATAGCTCATGCCCAAATAGCGATAAGCCTCAACATTGTCAGGGAATCCTTTGATAACAAATGTTAAATAATGTACTGCGCGGTCATATTTCTTGCGATAATATTCACAAACACCCAGGCCCCACAGTAATTCGCCATCTAATTCTTTTTTAGCGGCAAAGACCCCTGAAATCACGTTAAATGCTTCATCATATTTACGAATATGCACAGCAGAAAGGCCTTTGCGGATGCGGCAACGCCGTACGTCTATGTTGGAAGGCACATGTGCAGCATCCATGCGATCCGTCAGGTTAATCACCGAGGTATAGGCATCAAAGGCTTCCTGATAATGTTTGGCTTCAAAACAAGCTGTGGCATATTGCTGCAAAGCAACAGGGTTCGAAGAATGTTTGGCGGCATGTTTGCGAAGGCTTTCTAAGATGGGATCGTTCTTTTTCTTCTTTTCTTTGGCATCACCAGATTGTTCTGCTTCGGGTTTTTCTGCATTAGAACTAGAATTCTGAGGATTTTTACCCTTCTTTATTTTAAAGATGAGAAAGGTAGCGAGTAAAAGTACTAGTATAATTATAAAGGCGGCCGCAAACATATTACCTCACAACAATCTAGTGTCCATTGTCGGGAAAAAGGAAGAAAAAATAAAATTTATACACTGTAATGGCTGTCATTAAGGTCATAAATATATGAAAGAATGGGCTCATACATCTTAATGGGCGGGGTTTCTATAAATTCAAGATTCAAGACAGATTCATTGGTTTCTTTGTTATAGGACACGGCTTTCACCACTGCACAAACGACGATGGGCTGAGAGCGCAGCTCGAATTTTAATTTCATCACAAGGTCTGGCCGGCCCTGGCCCGATGTCACAAGATTCAAGCCGCCTTCAGAGATATTTTTTAATTGGCCGCTTTGACCTATTTCTATTTCCGGATGATAGTCCGTTTTCTGTAAATCAGGGATCACTGTGAAGATAACGGGAATATCTAAGTTCACGCGTGTATAGTGGCGCCTGCGCTCCAGGGCGATATTTTTGGGCTGGGTGATCCAGATATGGCCATTTTCTCTTTTAAAAATTTTGCTTTTGAAGCTGTATCCGGCGTCTTGATACCAAAAATAAACGTTAATACGATTTCCCAACACTTCGCTTTCGGGATAAAGCACCAGGTAATCTTTATTTTTAATGACCATAGCTTTGATGGGTGTGTTCAGGACTTTTGTTGTAATGCTCAGCTGGCTGCCATATGTCAATGTATGGGCAGCGATGCTGGCATTTTTATCATCTGCGGGCGATTTTATTTTGGCAAGCTGATGACGTAATTTGTAAAATTTTTCAATGGTGGGCGAGGCATTTTGCCCTTCCGAAGAGAGATGAAATTTTATCATCATATTGCCTAGCAA
>JAHHUI010000042.1 GCA_020024055.1 Spirochaetaceae bacterium
CCATAGGTTCGGCCAATTTCCACTTCTTGATAATTCACAATATTGTTATGCACAACGGTCACTTGCTGCCTGCCATAGCGCCGCTGAATATTTTTCTGATTCACAGCCAGACCTTCATAAGGATCCACATGCATTTCAATAATGACAAAACGCCCGATTTTTAAAGACTCATGAACAGGAAAATCAACCTGCACATTGAAAACACCCAAACCCTCTTCAGGTGCAATGGGCATGCGGATAATTTTGCCTTTGGTGTCCTCAAGCAGTTTTTGAACTTTTTTCTTCTGCCGCAAAAGAGACTCACGTGTGTCTTCACTTAAATGCAGCTTGAGCCTCTGATCTATTTTGTCTAATTCATCAATATATTCGGCGAAATACACTTCCTGCCCGTTTTTCACGCGGCCAACATCTTGATTGCTGAGATAAAAATTCAGCTGGGCAGAGTTAAAATCGGAAATCACCAAAACAATTTCGTCTTTTTTAACAGTATGACCTTCCACGCCTTCAATGAGCGAGATATAGCCGGTGTTTTTGGCGCGCACCCATCCTGTGCCGAAACTGGTGCCAGGCAAAACCTGCTGGAAACTGTATAAAAGATCTCCCTCTTTCACAAATGTTCCCACGGTGACAGGAATGCTGCGAATCACCGCATCGGCCACCTGCAAAACAGGATAAGAAGCTTTGGGCTTGATATAGGTGCCATAACGCAAAACACTGTGCAGTTTCACAGGTTTCACTTTTTCCAATGTCACTGTAGGAAGATTAGGATTAATAATTTCTTGCGTGTCTTTTTTATCTGCTTCTTGCAAGGGAGCTGTCTTTTTTCCGGCATGGCACGAGGAGAAAAAAAGCAATAAGACAAAAATAACAGCAAGCTTCAGTCTCACAACATTTCTCCCTTCCTAGAAAAAAACATTCAGTGGGCTGGGCCAGCGGCGCACCTTGCCGCGCAGCAGCATTGCCTCTACACTTTCAGGATAGTCTACTAAAATAGACTCTTTGACACGCTGAGCATCACGCGTGCGATTATTTGCATGATAAAATCTGAATAAAGCATAATAATAGGAAGAACCTGCCGCTCTATTTAAAAAGGTTTGTTCTTTTTGTATTAAAGCAAGGCCATTTTCCAATTCTTGCACCGTGGCAAAAGACAATAAGGCCAAAATAATAGCTGATACTTTCACTTCTGTTGTTTTAACATTATTCAGCAATACAGAAGACACCGCTAATGCTTTATCTGCATCACCGCTTTCCAAAGACAAAAAACCCACGCGCAAGTAGAGCTGATAATCGGGAGGATAGCTGTTTTCAAAGGCAATCTGATAGGCGGAAGCAGCGGCGGCATCATTGCCCAGATATTCCTGCAAAAGGCCGATACGAGTAAAAATCTCTTTACGCTGCTGAGTATTGGGCATTTTTTTATCATACAGCAACAGTAAATTCACTGATTTTTCCAGGTCGGGTTCCAGCATGCTCGCTTTCAAGAGAATATCAGCAAAATCGCCAGTGGCCTGGCCGCTGTCTAAATAGCGGCGATAATAACTGATAGCCTCGGCATGGCGGCCGCTGCGTGCCAGGCGATCACCTTGATCTTTATTGGGATTGCCCGGCAAAACACCAGGCAACCCCAATAATATTACTGTGCTGAAAATAAGCACATGATAAATTTTCACATTGACCAACCCCCAATATTTAGTTGGGAATTGTAATCTCATTCAAGATAGAAAGATCTTCCTTGTTCAAGACCACAATCTTGCTTAAACCCGAGAGGTTAGCATAAACCTGATCCTTGTACACGGTGATAGAAGTATCTCCGTCTACAGGTGTCTTGGTGCGAACTTCCAGGTTCAGATTTTCATCAAATCTGGCCAGGAAAACTTCCTGATTTTCCACCACCAGGGCATAAATCTTGCCGCCGCTGAGGATAACCGGGCTGTTCCAATGAATATCAACGCTGGGATCTGTTTCCTTTTCCACTGCCAATGTGTCTAAAGACAATACTGTCAAATTGTGCGGGCCAGCATGAGACCCCTGACGCGCGGTGACAACCAAAACACCCCCGGCATAGGCAATATAATTCACGCTACAGATATTGCTGGCGCTGGCGCCCATGACACTGCCATTTCCTGCGTCAATCGCAAAGATACGGTTGTTGTAATGGCCTGTAGCCTGGCGATTGCTGATGCTCATGTAATAGAACTTGTCAGAAACAATCGGCAATGGGGGACGATTGTCCAGCTCTTCGCGTGCATTGGCCAATTCCTGGGCCACCTGGGCAGGGTTCTCCTGCGCCTGCTGTGTCAGTCTCTCTACCTCTGTCTGCTGAGGCTGCTCTTGCTGGGCCTGCTGCTGCACATCCTGTTGCTGAACCTGCTGCTGTACATCCTGTTGCTCTTGCTGGGCCTGCTGCTCTTGTGCACCCTGCTGAGCCTGCTGCTGTACATCCTGTTGCTCTTGTGCACCCTGCTGAGTCTGCTGGGCGCTCTGCTGCTGTTGTGCCTGCTGAGCAGCTTGCTGATCTTGCTGCAGCTGTTGCTGTTCCTGAGCCTGTTGCTGCTGCAACTGCTCAATTTCTCTTTGCTGCTGGGCGCTCTGCTGCTGATGCTGCTGCAATTCTTGTCTGGCCTGCTCGGTTTCTTTTTCTTTCTGCTGGGCGGCCTGTTCGGCAGCATCAGCTTCTTCTCTGGCTTTGCGTGCTTTCTCGGCCTTTTCTGCGGCATCCGGGGCCCCTGCTGCGGCGGCGGCATCGGCTTCAGCCTGCAATCTGTCAGCCTCGGCTCTCTTTTCGGCGGCAAAGTCTCTGGTGCTCTTGGCCTTAGCTTCTTTCTGTGTCAAAGCAGACTGCAATTCTTTCTCTTTCTCAGAGGCCTGCTGCTGTGTCTGCTGTGTCTGGCTCAGCTGCTGAGACTTCAGATCCTGAAGATTCTGGCGCTGTTCCAAAGCCAAAGAAGCATCTCCCTGCTTGGCAGACTCAATGACATCCTGGCCCAAATGAGACAAAGACACACCACTGGTGGCGGCCAAAGGAATAATCAGGCGAGAATTGCCAGGCCAGTCACGATAATTGGTGGACAAACCAGCATTCTGTTCATTGACAAACTGGAAAAGCTCGGGCTTGTACACTGTGCGCAGATATTCCACATTGCTTCTGTAATATGCATTATAAAAGCTCAGGAAAAATGCTAATGTATCTGCCTCCTGTGCACTGTAGTTAAATTTATTTTCCAAATATCCGGCAACAATCTGGCGCACATTGCGAATATGGTCTACACGTGCAGAGCGATCGATAGAAATAACCGCAGCAGAATACAAATTGTCATTCTGATCATTGGTCACTTCAACCACAGAATACTTATTTGAAATAGTATACAGACGATTGGGCTGTGTAGACATTGTAGCCAATGCCTTACCCAAATTGCGGATCTGTGCGGCTGTGTCCGTTACCTGATGCCTGCCGGTAAAATTCTGGAACACAATGCCCTGCTGATACTCTCTTGCTTTATTGACCTCTTCAACGGCGACCTCAAGAGCCGACAGGGTAAATGCCTGTATCAATAAAACTAATAAAAAAGAAATCTTTTTAATCATTCCTTCCCCCTAAAATTAATTTCCTCTTTTTTATGTATTCGTTGCTCTTAAGCGAACAAAATTTAATTTTTCCTTTTCACTTGGGCATTACTTGCCACAATAAACATATACATAAAGAAACTGACTATTAAAAATAACCAGAATCCATTGTCAAACACGCTGTACGAGCGTTCTTCTCTGAGAAGGGGATAGCCTATTTTCAGCTGATCTTCCACAGACTCATCACCATAGATAACAATGCGCCGTTCACCAGGCTGATAATATCCCAGCTTTCTGGCTAAAAGTTTCTGTGCCTCCTCATTATTTTCTAAATCATCAATTCTTTTTTGTAATTCCTTCTGATACTCTTCAAGCAGTTCAATATTTTTAATCAGGCTCTGCTCCCTCTCTGTCAGGGCTGTCAGCTCTAAAGTGCCTGAAGAACCAACAATTGTTCTGACCGCCAAGACGGAAAATACCCCGCTGTAGAGGGCCAAAAGAACAAGAGACCAATCCCAACGCATTTCTTTAATGTTCGGCCTTGGCTAAATGGCCTTTAGTTTTTATCCATTTTCCACGATATACACTAGCCCGTCAAGCAACTTTTTAAAAGATATGTAGAATAATCTTGCAGCCACAGCAGCCAATTGGTCATTTTCACTGCCTGCTGCGAGACAAATTCCAATTTCAGCTTCTGTGCTCCGCTGATGCTTTGTACATTTAAATTAACTTTTTTCACTACTTCGTTCTCATTAAAGGGCGCATCGATGAACCAGCGAATTTTTTTCAGTTCTTTCAAGGACACGGGTATTTCTCCTTTCTTCAAAGTAATATATAATGGATTATTCGGTTCAAGTTTCACAGTGCGGCTTTGCCCGCCCAAAACACGCACAGGCGGCAAAGCATCCAGCAGATAGCGATTCACATTGACTGATTCATAATGGGCAAAGCCATAATCCATCAGGCGCATCATGTCCTGTGCGCGACGGGCATTTCCCGTATTTACTCCCGGGGCCTTCACTCCAAGCACCACGCCCAGCAGTCTGGTGTTGCCTCTTTGCGCTGTGGAGACCAGATTATATCCTGATTCACTGATATATCCTGTCTTCAGTCCGTCTGCTCCTTCATAGTCAAACAAAAGGGGGATCTTATTATAAAATGTATAATGCCACTTTCGCCCCTGTGGCGACCAATTTTCACGCCGAGGATAAACAAAAACCTTGACATTGTGTATTTGCTGCAAAGCCTGGGGAAAATCATGCAGATATTTCTGCACCACAAGGGCATATTGGCGGGCGGTCACTTTATTCCTGGGGCTGATGCCCGAAGGATCGGCAAAAAAAACCTGATCTAACCCCCAGGATTCTGCTTTTTGATTCATTTGTCTGACGAAATTTTCCACACTGCCGCTCAGGTTTTCGGCCATGGCCACGGCGGCATCATTTCCCGAGGCGACCGCCAGACCAAGCATCAGGTCAAATAATGTAGGCCTTTGCCCCGGCTCCAGATACATCACGCTGGAGCCACGCTCTTGAGTGCGAAAATTGGCCCTCTGGCTGACAGCCATGACGCTGCCCAGCTCAAAACGACCCTCTTCAATGGCCTGATAAGTCAGATATAAAGTCATGATTTTTGTTAAGCTGGCAGGAGGGATTTGGGCATCGGCATCTTTTTCAAACATCACATAGCCGGTATTTGCATCCATTAAAATTGCTGACTTCGCATATAGTTCTTCAGGGTCAAACTCTTGTGCAAACAAAACAGGGCAAAAAAGCATTGCCCAGAAAACACCAAAGGAAAATATACGAGCAAACATGCTTCGATTCTAAAAAATTTTTTCTCTTAAAGTCAAGCAAAACAGAGAAAACATTTGCCTTTAAATACCCCATTTATTATTATATAACATAGAGATCTTCAGTTAATTTTTGCAGATTTTTCAAATCTAACAAGCTGCTAAGGAGTATTTTATATGTCAGACGGCATCGACAATTTCCAAGATCCGCTCATTCCTTCAGACAATCAGGAAGCCGAGGGCGAATTGGTGCCCCAGGAGATCATCCCCGCGAATTCTTCCCTGCCTCCTCAGCTCACCATCATGCCCCTTCAGGGCAAGCCTATTTTCCCGGGGATCATTTTGCCCATCATGATTGGCAATAAAAGTGATGTGGAAATTATCAAGCATACAGAAGCCCAGGGCGGCTTTATTGGGTTGATTCTTACCAAAGAACAAAACACCGAGATCACTGGCTTACAGCAATTGCACAGCGTGGGCACGGTGGCAAAAATCTATAAAACCGTGGTGATGGAAGACGGTTCTATGAATCTGTTCATCACATCATTGAAACGATTCAAACCGATCAAGGCTCTTTCCCAAGGCGTGCCTCTTGTGGCTGCAGTGGAATATTTAGATGAATATCCTGGTGCCGATCCGGATGAGATTAAGGGCATGACACGCAGCATTTTCAGCGAGCTGCGATCTTTATCTGACAACAGTCCTTTTTTCACAGAGCAGATGCGCCTGGAAATGTTCAGCATCGATCAGCCGGGCCGCGTGGCGGACTTGGTTTCCTCCATTTTGAATACAGATCGCCAGAATCAGCAAGAGATTTTAGAGACACTGAATATTCACGATCGTCTGGAAAAAGCGCTGATGCTGATTAAGCGTGAACAAGAGCTTACACGTATTCAAAAACGCGTGAGCAAAGAAATCAACGAGCGTGTGGAAAAAATTCAGCGCCAGCATTTCCTGCGCGAAGAACTGAAATTCATCAAGGCCGAGCTGGGCGAAAGCACCGACGGAAAAAGCGCCGACTACAAGCGATTCCGTCAGGCCATTGATGCCCTGCACCTGACAGGCGAAGCCAAAGAGCAAGTGGAACGCGAGCTGGAAAAATTTGAAATGCTTGAGCCCTCCTCGGCAGACTATGGCGTGTGCCGCAATTATTTGGAAACTATTATCAATCTGCCCTGGCATAATTCCAGCCGGGAAAAAATCGACCTTAAACACAGTCAGGAATTGCTGGATGATGAGCATTATGGCCTGGAAGATGTGAAAGAGCGTATTATTGAATATTTGGCCGTGCGCAAGCTGCGCAGCAATACTAAAGGGGGCATTATTTGTCTGGTGGGCCCTCCGGGCGTGGGAAAAACCAGCATTGGCAAATCGATTGCCCAGGCGCTTGGGCGCAAATTTTTCCGCTTCAGCGTGGGCGGCATGCGCGACGAGGCTGAAATCAAAGGTCATCGCCGCACATATGTCAGCGCCATGCCAGGCAAGATTATCCAGTCCCTGAAAATTACCAAAACGCGCAACCCTGTCTTCATGATTGATGAGATTGACAAATTGTCCAACAGCTATCAGGGCGACCCCTCCAGTGCCTTACTGGAAGTTCTTGATCCGCAGCAGAATGACAGTTTTCGCGACAATTTCCTGGATTTACCTTTCGATCTTTCTCAAATCTTTTTTGTGGCCACGGCCAACACCACCGACACTATTCCAGGCCCCTTGCTAGACCGCATGGAAGTGATCCGGATCTCCGGATATACAGAACATGAAAAGATGGAAATCGCCAAACGCTATATCATTCCCAAAAGCCTGAAAGAACATGGCCTGACACCTGAGCAAGTGCAATATGAAGATAAAGCTATCCTGGGGATTGCCAACGGCTATGCACGCGAGGCAGGAATGCGCAATTTTGAAAAAATTACCAATCGTATCCATCGTAAAATTGCCAAGCGCCTAGCCATGGGTGAAGAATCTGTCCTGCCTATTATTGTCAAGGAGGACATGCTGGAGGGTTTCCTGAAAAAAGCGCCGTTCCGCAATGATGAGCAGCTGCGCATCACCGAGCCGGGAATGACCATGGGCCTGGCTTGGACAGCACTTGGCGGAGACACATTGATGATCGAGGCTATGGCTTTGCCATCGAGCAAGGGCCCTTCGCTGCAACTGACGGGACAGATGGGCGATGTGATGAAAGAAAGCGCCAATATTGCCTATAGCTATGCCCAGGTGGTGGCGCCGAAATTTGGGGCACCCAAAGATTTCTTTGAAAAGCATCATGTGCATTTGCATATTCCCGCCGGGGCCACACCCAAAGACGGCCCTTCAGCCGGCATCACGATGACGACAGCTTTGGTTAGCCTGGCCACGGGGAAAAAATGTCCCCAGCATTGGGCGATGACTGGCGAGCTGAGCCTGAGCGGCAATGTGCTGCCCATTGGCGGCCTGAAGGAAAAAAGTCTGGCAGCCCAGAGAGCACAGATCACGAATATCATCATTCCCAAGGCCAATGCCGACGACCTGAAAGAATTTGGTGAGGCGGTGACCAGTCGCATCAGCTATCATCCTGTCGAGCGCATTGAGGAAGTACTGGAATTAATGTTTGATAATCAGCTGTGATAGTAGCCAGCAAGGAAATCGCGCTTGAAAGCAGCAAAGCGATTTTCGCGGATCGTAGTGCGCACATCGCGCAGAAAACTCGCCATAAAGGTGAGATTATGTTCTGTCAATAATGTCAGGGCATTAATCTCGCCTGTGCGCACTAAATGCCGTATGTAAGATCGGCTGTATCGGCGACAGGCATGACAGGAACAGCCCTCTTCCAAGGGGGATGAGTCTGCGGTGAACCGTTCGGCCTTCAGAGGCAAAAGGCCCTCTTTCGTCATGGCCGATCCATTGCGCGCCACACGTGTGGGATATACACAGTCGAACATATCCACTCCGCTTTCAACGGCATCTAAAATATAATCGGGCGTGCCGATACCCATCACATATTTGGGCTTTTCAAAAGGTAGAAGCGGCGTGGTGAAGGCCACGAATTCCTGGAAAACAGGCTTTTCCTCGCCCACAGACAATCCCCCGATGGCATAGCCAGAAAAGTCTATCTGGGCCAATTCGCCTGCACAGATTTCACGTAGATTGCGATAGAAATTGCCCTGGACAATGGCAAAAAGATTACCCTGCCTGGGTCCGGCCATCCAGCGCGCGTGGCAGCGGCGCGCCCAGGCAATGGTGGCCAGCATAGCGCCATAGGCTTTTTTCTCTGTAATATTCGGGGGCGTACACTGATCGAGTGCCATGTGAATATCGCTGCCAATGATTTCCTGTGCCTCAATGGCAAATTCAGGGGTGAAAAAATGATACGAGCCGTCAATATGGCTGCGGAATTTCACGCCGTCATCGGTGAATTTACGAAAAGGCGCCAAAGAGAAAAACTGATAGCCGCCTGAATCGGTGAGAAAATTGTATTTCCAAGTGCTGAAATTGCGCAGGCCGCCCATTTCTCTCAGCAGGGGCAAGCCCGGACGAAGATACAGATGATATGTATTGCCCAAGATCAGACGATAATCCAAATCCTCTAAGGTTTGATGCGCGCAGGCGCGCATCGCGCCGGCCGTGCCCACGGGCATAAATACCGGGGTTTCTACGCGACCCATGCGCAGATTCAGCACCCCTGTGCGCGCTGCGCCATCTTGATGTTCCACATAAAACAGCTCTTCGGTCATAGATTATTGAGGCTCCGTACACTGCTGAATCTTTCCGTCGACAATATAGCGCGCGATGGCACGGGCATAGGCATGCGAATATTCGGGCGGTATATCATGATAGCCAAAAATAGCCACTACTAAATCTTTATGCGGCGAAACATATAAAGCCTGTCCGTTCAGGCCCAGCTTCAGCATATCACCGTCTGCAAAAATCATATCCCATTGCCCTGCCCCATGAGTGGGCACATCATCAGGGCCAAATCCCACATCTCCAGGTTTAAAATCATCTGCCGGAGTGGTCTGGGTGAAAAACTCTTCTAAATTAGGCTTGCCATTGGGATCTTGTAAATCATCCTGATGTGCCTGGGTGAAAATGCGCACCTTGCTGACTTGATTCCAGCTGGGCGTATAAAGCATGCCATAACGCCCCAAGTCACGCATGGAAGACATCATCAAGCCAAGACCACCGCTGACAGGATGCCCATTGCCCATGGTCAGGCCCAATAGACCAATGGCAGCGTCATGCTCGGCGCCGATATGCTGCCAGATATGTTCTGTAATGAATTGACTGAAGGGCATATTGGTCACATTTTCAATAATCATGGTTAAAATTGTGGTATCCACCGAAGAATAGACAAATTTTACGCCGGGGGTCTCCACCATGGGCAAAGGCTTGAACACAGCATAAAACCCGGGGCTGAACGGGGTGTTTTTAAAACGGAAATAGGGAACAAATTGTCCAAAAAGCTGATCTATGGCCAAAAGCCCGCTGCTCATATTCAGCACATCGCGCACCTTGGCGCGCCCATAGCCGGTTTTTTTATAATCAGGCAGATAATCCTGCACCTGCTTGTCAAAATTAATCTTGCCTTCCTGCTCTAACAGATACATCGCCAGGCCCACCACTGTTTTGGTGATAGACATCCAGGCATGATATTGATAATCTGCCATTTTGTCATAGCGTTCGTAAATAATTTTGCCCTTGTGAATGACGAGAAAAGCCTGATTGGACGATTGGGAAATAAAGCTGTCCAGCGGCAGAATGCCATAGAGCGGCGTACGCATGACAATTTTGCCAATATTGGGATCCGGCTGAACCGGCAATTCGACAATCTGCCCCTTGCGATAAATCGTCGCCGTATTAATGAACTGGCCAAGCCGCGTCAGAGAATATTTATTATGTTCATTCAGCAAATCATTCAGATTGGAATCTTTATGATAGAACAACTGTTCTTGATAGGTGTAAAAACCCGTATTCTTCAAACTTTCCGGGCCTTCGTTATCCGGCTGCAAAAAAGTCTCGCCGCCTATCAGGAATAAAGGTAAAAGCAAAAAATTCTTTCTTTTGTTGGCCCTATTTTTCAGCATAGATATTCTTCCCTCCAATTTTTATTAAACGGTTATTTTCGGACGAATATCAATGCTTTTTATTTTATTTGATTCTGCGGGAAAAGAACTGTGCTGCATTTTTGCACAAATTTATGCTTGACTGCGTAATACATAATCGATCTTTTTGCCAGAATTGTTTAAATGCTTTTTGATATATCCCAGAGAATATTTTTCCAGACAATATTTTTAAAATTTTGTATTTGCGAATTAATATTTCTTTAGACGTCTTGGGCAAGTCGCTTAATAAAACATATTCATTTTGGGCAAAATGATCAAATTTTTCATTATTTTTTAAGGGGCCCAGATGCAGCCAGGAAAAGCCAAAGCAAATGCTATGGCCCCGATACTGCATGATTTCACAGCAGGCCTCTGGCTGCCAGACATATTTTTCATTTCCCGCCGGGGCCCACACAACAGTATCGCCCACCAGGCCATTAAAAGGCATAATAAGGGCCTCCTTTTTGACAGGCATGCACAATTCACCCTGACGCACAGAGAGATTCACCCCGCCCAAGGCCAGGCCCACAGGCAAATGCACCAGGCGAGCGACAGCCATTTGACAAGGCACGCTGGGAATCATTTTCATGGCCCAGCAGGTAAGCTTGCGCTTGATTTTCGTAAAAAAAACATTGCCGCAAGAGCTGTACGGCTGAAATTTCCGCAGTAAATCACGCAGACAGGCCATTT
>JAHHUI010000043.1 GCA_020024055.1 Spirochaetaceae bacterium
ATATATGTGTCTGGAAAATGAACAGGAGGCTTGATACAAAATTGCTCTTCATCGCCGGGGCCATTTTTCTCTGGAGAAAGCATTTCCAGGGCTAATTCTTTGAGCTTTGATTTTTTATCTTCCATGAAATTATTTTATCATAAGAGATAAAATAAGGGGAGGAGCAAATTACCGCAGTCTCAGGCGCCGCTGTACGCGGGTGTTATAACAATGGAGAATGCTCTCAAGGTCCATATCCGATCCCATCAGTGTCAGGGCGGTTTCCAGTTTGTCTCTCAAGCCTGTTGTTCGAAATCTTCCTGAGAATTTTTCGCCCTCGGGGGTATTATAGGTCAGCAAAATTTGGTCCAGCTCTAAAATAATGGCGGGCCCGCTGATAATATCGCCTGCGGCATTGTAAAATCCGCCCACCAGGCGAAAGGCTGTTTCGGTGAGTCTGTCCTGGGGCAGACGGGCTTCAAATGTGCGCTGGCCGAAGCGGCATTTGGGCTGGATATAGGGTGTATTGCGATGAAGTTTTGTTTCCACATGGTCCAAATGTGCGAATTCGAAAGCAGGGACAATGCCTGCCAGGCCATCGGCCACATCCACCTGCACGCACAGACGCACATTGTTCGACCAGGGTGTTTTGAGAATCAGACTGATGCTTTCTTCATCCTCGTCTTCATAGATGTTTCCGCTCCAGTCCCAATTGCCTTTTTCTTTTAGTTTTTTTTCAATGTCATCCATGGCTTGCTTTTGTTAATATCATGATATAAATACCCATGGTAAATGAAAAATATGAGTATTAAGAAAAAACTCTTGATATTGACAAGGTCGGATGAAAAAAGACCCTGCTAGAGATTTATCGTTTCACCAGTTCAATGCGGCTGCTGCGTCCGTCTGTGGCAACGGCACGAAAGAACACATCCGAGGCTACAGGCACAGGCTGAGTATATTCTTTCCAGGAAAGCCCTTCATCAATGGAATATTCCATACGCAGGCCAGGCAGGGCCACATTCATTTCCAGCATGCCGTCTTTGATACGTGCACCGGGGGTGCTGATGCGATATTGCAGGGTGTGCTTGTCCAGTTTAGGCAGCTCTTTCTGGCCCAAAACATTGGCGAAATATTCCCATTCCTGCAAAAGCAAATCCTGATTCACATAATGAGTTCTTCCGCCGCTGTATTCTCGGCCGGGAATATATTCCAATTCCCAAGGAGCCTGATGCCATGCGCGTTCGGCCAGGGCAATCAGGCGCGGGTAAATCATATACTCCATTTGTTCATCGGTGCGCACGATTTCGCTCCATAATTGCCCCTGCAGGCCATAGGCTCCGCTCCAGCTTTCGGCCGCTCCAGCCGTATAGGCCTGACCATCGCGATCCACGGAAGTTTCTGCATTTTGAGCTAAATTATTGGGTGAAAAACTGAATATTTTTCTCTCGTCACTAAAACGCGTGGCCCAATAATATCCTCTCTCAGCAGGGTGCACTTCATAGGGCATATCGAAATAAAGAAAATCCGGACTGGAAATAATCACACTGAAATTCTTTGCAGCCCAGGCTGGGGCTGATTTCCAGGCACCCCAAAATACCGTATCCCAAAGATTCACGCCTGCCTCGCCCACAGAGAGCTCTGATGCGTCAGAAAGATCTTTCAGGCCGTCTTGCCAGGCCATCATTTTCACAATGCCATATTTCGCAAGAATTCGGCTCACTTCGATGGCAAAATAGCTGCTGAGCTGGCCATAATCAGAGATGATGCCTTGCTCAAGAAGTCTGCGCGCGGCGGGAGACTTTGCAAAGGGTTCGTCTTCTTTGTCCTGGTCTATTGTGCCTAATAAGGGGCTTTTATGCTGGGCATGGATATTCTGAAAGCCGCTTCCCAGGAAAATATTTTTTGCCTCATCACCGCCATAATGCCAAATGGAAAGGGGATTGCCGGCCTCTTTATGCATTTGTGCAATTTCAGAGACCACTTTTTCCACAAAGCGCCTAGAAGAATCTAAAGCAGGATTGATGAAGCTGTGCCGATCATAATATTGCACAGTGGTGACATTGGATGTGTCTTCGGGGTCTATCAGCCTATATTCTTCAGCCTGTTCTTTTTTTCCTTTTTTCATGAAATTGTGATAGCGCACTTCCATGGCTGTCACGGCGGCGCGCGCATGCGCAGGCATGTCTATTTCGGGAATCACAAGGATATAGCGCGCTTTGGCGTATTTTAATATGTCAATATAATCCTGGCGGCTTAAATATCCCGAACCGCTGTTATTGGCAAAGGGGCCTGAGCCCAATTGGGTGAGCAGAGTCTTTTTTTCCTTTAAATCGAAGCTGCGGCGGGCGGCGACATCGGTTAATTCAGGCAGATCCGGGATTTCCAGGCGCCAGCCTTCATCATCCGAGAGATGCAGATGAAATTTGTTCAGTTTATAGGCAGCCATTTGATCCAGCAGACGATAAATGCTTTCTTTTGAATGGAAATTACGTGCAATATCCAAATGCATCGCCCTGTGCAAAAATCGCGGGGCATCGTACACAGCCACTGATGGAATGCTTCGCTCGCCAATTTTGATGAGGCTGAGCAAGGACTGCAAGCCATAGAATAAACCTGCCCCGTCATAGCCGATAATTTCCGCATTTTCAGGGGTTATGCGCAGCTGATAAGCGCCCGATATTTGTATGCCGCTGTCAAAGATTTCAGGAATCATCTGAATTTTAATATGATATCCGCTGCCGTTGCTGTTCACATTGATGCCAAAAAGTTGCAGGCAATTTTTGATGATATTCAGTGCTTCCTCATCCAGGCTGCTGTTGTCGAAACTGATGCCTGAAGAAAGATCAATGTCTTCAGGGAATATCTCGCTGCTGAGCGGCGTGGGGATGATGCGTCCGCGCAAAGCCTCTCTCGGCAGTAATTGAATTTCCGCGTTTTTGCGAAATCGTGCCTGCGGTGTCATCAGCACATTCATGTCTTTGGGGCTGTTCTGATATAAATCGCCTTCAATGGGATAGACAAAGTTCTGCAGGTTTTCGGTATCTGTGTTGCGGATAATTCTGGGTTTGGCGCCTGGTGCGGCCAAATACCAGCGCGGAGAAATATCTGTCTCAAACAATTGCCAAAATTCGCCCACGATAGGGATTTCAATTTGATCGCCAGCGGGAAAGCCTGCGAATTTTTCACTGGGGCGAAGCTCGTAGAGATCGCCTGTAATATGTCGTATGGTGAATTGATCATTATCTGTGCGCAGGATGCGGCGGATGCTGCTGAAGTAAATTGCCCAGTCGTTGCTGTGAAGCTCGCTGCCAGAATTTTGCAAAAATATGCTTGCGGTGAATACGGCGGCATCTTGGGCGCCCAGGGCCGAGCCGTCTATGCCGTGCTGACCGGCTTGATTATCATTCACTTTATAATACACTTGCAGCTGTGTGCTCATTTTGTTTATCAGCCTTTGTTTGGCCGAAGTGCACGATATCAAGGCCAGAAGCGCTGCGGCGGCAAAAAAGAGATGTTTCCTGATCATAAGTTCTCCTCTTTCTCTTTGCTAAAAATGATACTCGCAAAGAGATAATTCTGCAAGTTTGTTTTTTGAAATCTTCTTCTTAAGATCTTGTGCTACTTGATATTTTACGTTATAGTGATAACCCGACTCGATAGTGATAACCCGACTCGCACGGGCCAAAAGGTAAGTATGATGATCTACTATTTGTCTGTCACTGGAAATACACGCCGATTTGTGGAAAAGCTGGGTACTGAATGTAAAAGCCAGAGTATTAAGGATGAAAACCTGATGCTCGAAGAAAATTCAGTGTTTGTTTTTCCCACCATCGGCTTTGGGCAGCCGCCTACTGCCGCGGTGGATTTTTTAGAGAAGAACAGTCGATACATTTCATATCTGGTCGGTTCGGGCAATCGAAACTGGGGCACTGCATTTGCCGCAGGAGCAGATAAATTAAGTAAACAATTTAATATCCCTGTGCTCATGAAATTTGAATTACAGGGAACCGACGAGACGGTCGCGCTTTTTAAGGAGAAATGGGATGCAATATCACGAGCTAAACAGCCAGGTTCCTGTAAAAGTTGATGGTTTTTATCAGCTGAACAAGGATCAGGAAGCTCTAGAGTCATATTTAGAATATGTAGAGGGCAAAACTTTACGTTTCAATTCTATTATAGAAAAATTGACATGGCTGACAGAAAATCATTATTATGTCAACTTTTTTTCCATGTATTCATACGATGTCATTGAAAAGATTTACAATCTTATCCTCAGTTACAAATTTTCTTTTCCTTCTTTTATGAGTGCGTTCAAATTTTATAATGACTATGCCCTGAAATCTATGGACGGTGAACTGTTTCTGGAAAATTATAATGACAGAGTGCTCTCTATTGCGCTGTATCTGGGTGAAGGGAATGCCCAAGTGGCCGAGCGCATTGCTTGTGTTTTAGTGCGCCAGTTGTATCAGCCGGCCACGCCTACATTTTTGAATGCGGGCAAGTATCATCGCGGCGAATTGGTTTCCTGCTTTTTGCTGAGCATGGAAGATTCGCTCAATTCCATTACAGATACTGTCAGCACGGCCATGCAGCTCTCTAAAATTGGCGGGGGCCTGGCTGTCAGTCTGTCAAATCTTCGCGCCAAGAGCGAGCCTATTCGCCTGATTAAAAATGTCGCTAAAGGCGTGGTGCCGGTGATGAAATTGCTGGAAGACTCTTTTAATTATGTTGACCAGATGGGCCAGCGCAAAGGAGCCGGGGCCGCCTATTTAAATATTTTCCACCGAGATATTGTGGAGTTTTTAGACACCAAAAAGATTAATGCCGATGAAAAAAGCCGTATTCAAACTTTAAGTATTGGTGTGGTGATTCCGGATAAATTTTTTGAACTGGTGCGTGAAAACAAGCCTATGTATGTGTTTTATCCCTATTCTGTGCAGAAGGCCCTGGGCCAGCAATTTGACGATATTGACATCACAGCGATGTATGATGAGATGGTGCAGCATCCTGATATTGACAAGGAAGAAGTAAACCCGCGCACATTGCTCTTGCAGATTGCCAAAATTCAATTTGAATCAGGCTATCCTTATCTCATTTATATTGACAATGCCAATCGGGCCAATCCCCTAAAAAATCTCAGCCGTATCCGCATGAGCAATTTATGCACAGAGATTTTCCAGGTACAGAAAACATCCTACATTTCAGATGATCATCAGGAAGATGAAATCGGCTATGATGTTTCCTGTGTGCTGGGTTCTTTGAATCTGGTGAATCTGATGGACTCTATCCAGCGTGGGGAAAGCCTGGAAGAGATTATTTTCAGTGCCATGACAGCCCTGACACGCGTGACAGATAAAAGCAATATTAAAAATGCGCGTTCGATTCGCCGGGCGAATAGCATGTTCCACTCGGTGGGCCTGGGCGTGATGAATTTACAGGGATTTTTTGTCAGGAATTTTATGGGATACGGCAGCCGTGAAGCCATTGAGTTCTGTGATATTTTCTTTATGATGCTTAATTATTACAGCATTATGGCCAGCAGTCGTATCGCTAAGGAAAAAGGTGAGAGTTTTCATGGGTTCAGCGATTCAGACTATAAAAACGGTACGTATTTTGATCAGTATATCCATCGTGAATTCATTCCCGAGACAGAAAAAGTGAAGAAGATTTTTGAAAATGTGAAGCTGCCCAGCCAGACAGACTGGATGGCGCTGCGCACCTTTGTTTTGGAACACGGCATGTATCATGCCTATCGTTTGTCCATTGCCCCCACACAGAGTATTTCCTATGTACAGAATTCAACACCTTCTGTCATGCCCATTATGGACCATATTGAAAGCCGCACATATGGCAACAGCACCACCTATTATCCCGCCCCCTACCTGAATGCCCAGAATTTCATCACCTATCAGCTGGCGCATAATGTGGATATGTACAGCCTGATTGACCTGATGGCCGTGATTCAAAAACATGTAGACCAAGGTATCAGTACAACTTTGTTTATCGATTCAAATACTTCCACAAAAGAATTAATGAAATATTATATTTATGCGCATAAAGTAGGCCTGAAAAGTCTGTATTATACACGGACTAAGAATTTAAGCATCGAAGAATGTGCTGTGTGTGCAGTATAGGGGAAAGAGAGAAGACTATGAAGGCAATTAATTGGAATGATGTGGGTGAATTAGATAAATTATTCTGGGATCAAAATGTACGTCAGTTTTGGGTGGATGAAGAAATCCCTCTCTCTAATGACAAGCTGGTGTGGGACAAAAAATTAAATCCCGATGAAAAAACAGCCTATCAGAAAGTGCTGGGCGGGCTCACTTTTTTAGACACCCAACAGGCCAGCCTGGGCATGCCGCTGGTGGCTTTGCATGTGAACAACCCCTATGCCAAATCTGTGCTGAATTTCATGGGCATGATGGAGCATATGCATGCCAAGTCTTATTCTTCCATTTTTATGACACTTTGCAGCACTGAAGAAATTAATGACTTGTTTGGCTGGGTAGATCGTGATAAATTCTTAGCAGAGAAGACAGAGCTGATCGTCAGTTATTATAAAAGCATTAATGATGAAAAATCATTATATTTAGCCATGGTATGTTCTGTCATGCTAGAGACTTTTCTGTTTTATTCGGGGTTTTTTTATCCTTTATACCTGGCGGGAAAGGGGATGATGGTTAATTCGGGAGAGATTATTAATCTCATTATTCGCGATGAATCTATTCATGGCGTGTATGTGGGGCTTCAGGCCCAGGAATTGTTCGGCACCTTTTCGCCCAGCCTGCAAAGCCAGATGGCCAATCAGGCGCAGGCGGTGTTTAAATTGTTATTCGACCTGGAATTAGAATATACTCAGTCAATATATGACAAAATAGGCCTGAGGGAGAGCGTGGTGAATTTTGTGAAATATAATGCTAATAAGGCTTTCGCTAATTGTGGTTTGGATTTGCCTTTTTCCGATCTGAAAGACGCGGATATCAATCCGATTGTTTTAATGGGATTGAACACAAAAACCAAGACGCATGATTTCTTTTCTACCAAGGGCAACGGCTATGTCAAAGCAATGAGAGTGGAGGAATTAACGGATGAAGATTTTTTGTAAAATTTTTATGCTCAATATAATTTTATGTGCAACGGTCTTGCTGTTTTCCTGTGCCGGCGGGAAAAAGGCCATAACTTTTTGGGATGCGCAGCGCCGCGGCGCTAATACTTTTACCCCTTCTTTTTCTCAAAGCCTTGTGGATGACGCTCTTGAATTTAAGATAGACTTTATTCGCCTGGCCCCTGATAAATGGGAAACAAAGGCCCGGGATTTTCTCATTGGCAACGCGGATCGCTATGAAGGCCTGGTGCAGGCTGACTTGGAAAAACTGAAAGAGGTATTGGGCTATTTCGAAGAGAAGGGACTGCCCGTAATCATCACCATGCTGTCTTTACCCGGCAGCCGCTGGCGGCAGCACAATGGCGGTCAAGATGATCTGCGCCTGTGGGAAAGTGAAGATTTTCAGATTCAGGCCCAGCAATTTTGGATGGATCTGGCCACAGAATTAAAGGATTTTAATTGTGTGGCTGGCTATAATATTCTTAATGAACCGCATTTAGATCTTTTATGGCAGAAAAGCATTAATGATGATACCCCGCCTGAGATTTTAGAAACTATTCAGCAGCGACTGGCAGCTTTCTATCAAAATACTATTATGGCCATTCGCCAGGCTGATCCCGAAACATTCATTATTTTAGATGCCTCTTGGTATGGTGATGCGCGCACGATGCCGCTGATGGCTGTGTATAGCGAGCCAAGGATTATTTATTCTTTCCATATGTATGAGCCCTATGACTATACAACTTGGGCCCTGAATCAGGGAAATTATCGTTATCCTCAGGATATTGAGGCCAAAGAAGGCATAACTGCCGAGGCCTATTTTGCGCAGTTTATAAACAGCGTGAAAGCTTTTCAAAAGAAACACAGCATTCCTAATGATCGTATTCTGGTGGGAGAATTTGGCGTGAATCGCCGTGTTCCCGGTGCCCAGCAATATTTGCAGGATTTAATTGCCACATATAATCAAGAGAATTGGCATTGGGCTGTGTATGCCTTTGGTGATATGGACTGGGACGGGATGGACTATCGATTGGGCACTCAGCCATTGCCTGCTGATGCCTGGCCGGAAGAGGGCGAGCCTGACTATGCAGCCTATTATGTACCTAATAGTTTATTTGATGTATTAAAAGAAGCCTGGGCTCATTGAAAAGCCCAGGAATTTAGTTAATCTGTAAAAGAATCTAAAAATACTGTAATTTCTTCGCTGGCAGCTTTTTCATCGTCGCCTTGAATGCTGATTTTAATTTGTCCGCCTTGTCCTGCGGCCATTTTCATGATCTGCAGCATACTGCGTGCATCACAAGTAATGCCATTGTGTTCCAATGTGACTGAAGATGTATATTTTTTGGCCAGGTTCACCAGCTCTTTCGCCGGGCGCGCATGCAAACCTGCAGGACTTTTAATGACTGCCTGAGTCTCTATCATTTTAATTTTTCTCCTTAATTAATTACTGGTATATTTTTCAAAAATTGCAAAAACTTCTGCGGCTGATGCGGCTTTTTCCAGCTGCTCGCGGAAATCATCTTCCATAATAGCACCCGAAAGCTTGGACAGAATATGCAGATGTTCATTATTTCCTGCTCCGCTTTCAGGCACGCCCACCAGAAAGATGAATCGCACTTCTTCATCATCATCCCAGGAGACAGGATGGGTGAGGCGGGCAAAGGCCACCCCCGGTTCCTTGACAGCAGAAGATTTGCCATGGGGAATGGCAAATTCCAGACCCAAAGCTGTTGAACTGATATTTTCACGCTGATGCACTGAATTGACAAAATCATTGAGTACATCCGTTTGGGCAATCAGATTACCTGCGTCTTTAAATTTACGGCATAAACGCTCGATTACATCTTCTTTGTTTTGCGCATTCAAGTCCAGACAAATTGTTTCTTTAGAAAAAATCATATTTGCACTCCTCTCTTAGCGATCGGCATTTGCCATATGTTTTTTGAGGAAAAGGTTTTTCATAAATATGGCTGTGAAAGCTGTGACCAAAGACCCAATGAGCATAATCAATAAAGCAAGCAGCGGCTTGTTGATAGCCCCAATGGCTGCGACAATAGGCCCGCCATGTGCCACTTGATTATTGATATGAAGCAAAAACCCCAAAGTGCTGGCCACCGCGCTGCCGAGCATTGTGGCAGGGATGATAGCCAGCGGATTGGCCACGGCAAAAGGAATAGCCCCCTCGGAAATGCCCACCAGGCCCATGGCAAAGGAAGCAATGCCGTTTTCTCTTTCTTCCTGGGTAAAGATCTTGCGCGAAATGAATGTGGCAATGCCCATGCCAATGGACGCCACGGGAATGGCCCAGGCCAGCGCACCCATAAACTGCGGCTGATTTTGTGTCAAAAGGCCCACGCTGAATAAAAAGGGTACCTTGGCCACAGGGCCGCCCATGTCAAATCCCTGCATCAGGCCAAAGATGATGCCTAAGATGATGATATTCCCTGTGGATAAAGACACCAGAAAATGATCCAGGGCATTCATAATGGAGGAAATAGGTGCACCAATCACTAAGATGAACAAAGTTCCGACAAGCAATGTAGAAACAATAGGAATAATCATAATAGGCACCAGGGGCTGAATATATTTGTGCCAGGGGATTTTCTTCATGCCTTTCACAATATACCCTGCCAGGAAACCAGCAATGATAGCACCCAGGAAGCCCGAGCCAGAAGCCGATCCGTAGAAAGAGCCGTCATTGGCTATCCAACCACCCACCATGCCCGCCACCATAGCTGGGCGATCTCCCAAAGCGTAGGCAATGTAGCCCGCCAAAATAGGCAGCATCAGTTTGAAGCCGACGACGCCGATTTCTAAAATATTGTTCCAGAAGCTGCCCTTGGGAATCACTAGACCAGATTCACTGGGTTTGCCGCCCAGGGCTAAAGACAAAGCAATAAGCAAACCGCCCAATATGACAAAAGGAATCATATGCGATACACCATTCATCAGGGCGCGATAAACAGTGGCCCCAATGCTACCCTCGGAATTGGCAGAAGTGCTTTTTTGTGTGCTCTGTGCGGCATTCTCTTTGCCTAAAGGAATATTTCCGCCTTCATACACGGCCACATCCCCGCTGATGGCTTGCGCAATGAGCTTGTCTGCTTGTTTAATAGCTTCTTTTGTGCCGGTAAAGATCACCTTTTTGCCACGGAAACGCTCTATTTCCACTTGTTTATCGCTGGCAATGATAATGACTTTTGCCGCAGCAATTTCCTCTGCTGTGGGGCTGTTCTCCGTGCCGATAGAGCCATTGGTTTCCACTTTAATGGCCACACCCGCCTGTTGTGCTGCTTTGGCTAGGGCTTTTGCGGCAACATAGGTGTGAGCCACTCCTACCGGGCATCCGGTCACACCAATAAAAAATTCTTGATCTGCCATAGATTCCTCCATTTTTGAATTCATTATTCCTCATTCTAAACCTGCTTTATTGCTTTGGCAATAAATATTTTTATGTCTTGGGCAAAGAATCATGCTTGCGATATTTATGCACATGTTCTACAATAAGGAAATATTTTTTCTGAGGTTATTTAAAGTGACGAAAGTATCAATCATTATTACGAATTATAACTATGGGAAATATGTGATGCAGGCGATAGAGAGCGCGCTGGGACAGGACTATCCGCAGGAAAAAATGGAGATTATCCTCATTGATGATGCCAGCACGGATAAGGCGACCCGGCGATTGGTGGAAAGCTATGAGCATCCCAGGGTGAAAAAGATATTGCTGAGCGAGAATG
>JAHHUI010000044.1 GCA_020024055.1 Spirochaetaceae bacterium
ATTTAAAGTGCAGGGTGTGGTGCCTAATAATGAAGCAATTGTGGCAATGGCATTGCAGAAATACGGTACGCAGACATCTTTGGTGATGATTGGGGCCTTTTTTGTGCATCTGCTGATCGCACGCTTGACACCCTTGAAATATATTTTTCTCACTGGGCATCATATTTTCTATATGGCCTGTATGATCACGGCGATTTTGGCTGCCGGCGGCCTGGTTGGGATCAAGCTGGTTGGTATTGGTGCAGTGGCCACGGCCTTGGTCATGTCAATCTCGCCGATGCTGACCAAATGGGCTATGCCTGATATTGTGGGCAAGGGCACCAATATTGGTATGGGGCATTTCAGCAATATCACCTATGCCACCTCGGCGCTGATTGGAAAATATCTGGGCAATCGGGGCCGCAGCACGGAAGATATTAAAATGACCACAAAATTGGCGTTTCTGCGTGACAATATTCTTGTCATTGCGCTCACCATGTCTGTGTTTTATATCATTGTGGCCGTGGTGGCCGGAAGAGAATTTGTAGAGACCAAATTCAGCGGCGGGCAAAATTATATAGTTTATGCGCTGATTCAGGCGGCCACATTTGCTGCTGGTGTCTCGATTGTGCTTTCGGGTGTGCGCATGATTATTGGCGAGATTGTTCCTGCTTTCTCGGGAATTTCCAAGAAGTTGGTGCCTAATTCCAGCCCCGCATTAGACTGTCCCATTATTTTCCCCTATGCGCCCAATGCGGTGATTATTGGCTTTTTGGTCAGCTTTGCCGGGGGCATTGCCGGTCTGTTTGCGCTACGTGCCTTGGGCGGTCCGCTGATTCTGCCGGGCGTGGTGCCACATTTCTTTGTGGGGGCTACCGCCGGTGTGTTCGGCAATTCCACAGGGGGCATGCGTGGCTGCATTCTGGGTTCTTTTGTCAATGGCCTGCTTTTGGCATTTTTGCCTGTGGTGTTACTGCCTATGCTGGGTGATTTTGGTTTTGCCAATACCACATTCAGCGATGCAGATTTTGTGGGCGCCGGCTGGGTGATTGGTGAGATTTTGAAATTTTTTAAATAGGAAAAACTGTGCAAGAGAGGAAAAAGAATGAGTCGAAAAGTGGTGGAAGATACAGAAAAACTGGCCAAGCAGATTAGATTGTATATCTTGGAAATGCTGCAGAATTTGGGCTTTGGTCATGTCAGTGGCTCGCTGTCTATCAGCGACGTGCTGGCGGTGTTATATGGAAAAATACTGCGTTATGATTCTAAAAATCCGCATAAAAATGACAGAGACTATTTTGTTCTTTCAAAAGGACATGGTGGACCTGCCCTTTATTCAACTCTGGCATTGATGGGTTTTTTTGACAAGAAAGAGCTTTTGACAATTAATAAAATTGGCACTAATTTTCCCAGCCATGCCGACCGTCTGCGCACACCGGGGGTGGATGCAACAACTGGTTCTCTGGGACAGGGCTTTTCCGAGGCAGCGGGTCTAGCTGCGGCGGCCATACTGAACGGCAAAGGGCAAAAAGTGTATTGTGTTGTTGGCGATGGCGAATTGCAGGAGGGCCAATGCTGGGAGGCTATGCAGCAGATTGCCCATGCAAAATACAGTCATTTCACACTGATTGTGGATGATAATGGCCTTCAGCTGGATGGTGCTTTAGACAATATTTGCTGCAGCTTCAGCCTTGAGAAGAAAATAGGGGCTTTTGGCTGGCACACGCTGTGCATCGACGGACATAATCATAAAGAGATTTTAAAGGCATTTGAAGAGGACAGTAAAAACAAGCCCAAGGCTATTATTTTGAAGACACAGAAGGGCTATGGCGTGCCCAAGCTGACTGAACTGGGTTCACATCACTGGAAAAAAGGTGGAAAAGACGGCGCGGACGAGGCTATCGCCCAGGCAATTGAACATATGAAAAAGGAAGTTGAGGGAATCTTATGATTAAATTAGAAAAAGATGATATTAGAAATGCTGAAGAAGTGCGCTATGCAGCCATTGACGAGCTGATTCAGCTGCGCAAAAATCATGATAAAATTGTTTTTGTCGATTCAGATCTCTCTGAACCCAGCGGTTCTATCCGCTTCAAAAAAGAATACCCCAGCCATTTTATCAATGTGGGTATTATGGAGGCGCATATGGTGGGCTTTGCCGCCGGATTGTGCATTGGCGGCTATCAGCCTTTTGTGCACAGTTTTGCCCCTTTTGCCAGCCGCCGCAGCTTTGACCAATCGGTGATTGCCGGGGCCTATTCGCGCAATGCCATCACTTTAATGGCCACCGATCCGGGCCTGTGTGCTCAGTATAACGGCGGTACGCATACGACATTGGAGGATATTGGCATGTTCCGCTCGCTTTCAGGCACCCTGGTGCTGGATATTGCTGACACCACACAGGTGCGCTGGGCCATGAAATTCCGTGTGGAAAACCCGCAGGATTTGGCTTATATTCGCTATCCTCGCCGGCCTTTACGCAAGATTTATGCCTCTGGAAGTACATTTAAGCTGGGACAGTTTCCCATTGTGCATGAAGGAAAAGACATCACTATTTTTGCCTCTGGAATTATGACGTCTTTGGCTCTGGATGCCGCAGAAACTCTCAAAGGTGAGGGTATTGGCGTACAGGTGGTGGATTGTTTCAGCATTTCAGATCCGGATGTGGATACCATTGTGAAAGAAGTGGAGAGCAAGCGGCCCCTACTGGCACTGGATAATCATAATGTGCGCGGAGGCCTGGCAACCGCCATCGCTGATGTCTTGGTGACACATTGCCCGGCAAAACTGCATCGCATGGGCGCTGAGAAATTTGGCCAGGTGGGCACCTTGAAAGAACTGTTAGGGGTTTATGGCCTGGATGCCGATCATATTGTGAAGAAAGTGAAGAGCCTGATTTAGATGAGAGAGGATTGAAAAATGAATAAGTTACAGGAACTTTTGGGTGATCGTGTGCATTTTGTTCAAAGTATTGATGATTGGAGAGAGGCAATCCGCCGTTCTGCTGAATCTTTGCTGAAGGACGACTGCATAGAGAAAAAATATGTAGATGCTATGATTGAAGGCGTGGAAAAGCTTGGGCCGTATATGATTTTGACAGATGGGTTGATTATGCCGCATTCCCGCCCGGAAAATGGCGCCAAAAAAGCTTCGATGTCTTTTCTTAAAGTGGAAAATGGAGTGAAATTTCCCGAGGCAAATGCCCCGGTGACATTGTTTTTCACCCTGGCTGCTGTGGATTCAGACAGTCATTTAGAAGCCATGATGAAACTGGCAGAGGTGATTGACGATGAGCAGAAATTTGAAGCCTTGAAAAAGGCAAACACAAAAGAAGAAGTGATTAAGTTGATTGGTTGATACTGAAGCTGGGGCACTTTTGTGGCCCCGGCAAAATAAGTCTTAGAAAAAATTTTCAGAGGTATTTACTTTTCTTTGGATAATGACTAAAGTTTTCCGACTTAATAATAGATGTTATAAGAAACTAGATCTGTGGTAGGTCATTTCTTGCTGCGGAATTTTTGAAAGTCAGAATTGTTGACACATCGGATTAGATATGCAAAATAGACTAATCCTTAATGCAATCGGAGGGGCGAGATGAAGCTGAAGACAGCGAGCATGCTTTTTATAGGTGGAGTTATCACCATATTATTGGGACTGATGATAGGACTGGTGGGAGTGACTATTCGGGAGAATGGAACTAAAGAAACGCTGTCGACAGTGAAAATCGTCGCTCGCGATGCGGTTGCCGCAAATTTAATTACACGTTTAAGTGCGGGTGTCAATTATGCCACTGGCTTGGAAGATACACTGAATACAGTTATAGCAACTGTGCCTGCCGGTTCTCGAAGAAGTGCGCTCAGCAGTGCACTTGATGGTGGAGCCGCCGCAGTGAAAGATGCCTATGCCGTGTGGTTGTATCTGACACCTGGTGTTCTTGGTGATGGCGATGTGATTTCAGGAAGAGCCGACACAGACCCCACAACCGGACAATATTCTTATTATTCAGTGAATTATCAGGGTTATATTGAAAAAACATATCTGCGTCCTTCCACAATAGACTGGGCTCGTGCAGCAGAGCGCAGCGGCAAACTGATATCCAGCGAACTGCATGCTGATTCAGACTATGCCAAACCTACTGATGTGATTACTTATGCAATACCTTTGTATGATGCAAATCGCCGTATCATCGGCATCGCGGGTGTGGATTTTTCACATGAATTTTTGCAAAGCTATATACAGAATCTGTCTATTGACATAAATCGTATGATGTTTGTGAATCAGAATGGTCTGATTGTGGCCAGCAATGATTCAGCTGATATTGGACAGACTGTACCTTTTGCTGAAAGCACACAGTTTTTGTCAACAATCAGCGGTGGACGTGAATTTTTCGGCAAGCATTCGGCGGGCAAAAAAGGCAAATCCGTGATGAATTATTATTTTGCCCCTGTGCGTGTGGGTGAAAGTTCAGCATGGAGCATTGTGGCTGTTGTGCCCCAGAATGAGACATTCAAATTAGGCAATACCTTGCTGTTGTCTTTGATCCTGGGCGGTGTTCTCACCTTGGCTATTATGCTTTTGGCAGTTTGGGTTGTGCTGAGCATTTTGATGAAGTCTTTGACATCCGCAGTGGGTATTACAGATATGATGAACGAAGGCGACTTGTCTCAGGAAGTTGATGAGAAAATTTTGCATATGCATAATGAAGTTGGCTCTATCTTGGGTAACCTGGAAGGCCTGAGAGTCAAAATGTCTAATGTTGTAGGAACTATTTTGAATACAACAAATACAGTGATGTCTTCTCTGCGTGAGATTAACGACGTGGCCCAGGAAATTTCTGCTGACTCGAATCAGCAAGCCGCCAGTGCTGAAGGTATTTCTTCCAGTATGGAAGAAATGAGCGCCACTATTGGACATAATACCGAAAATGCTATGAAGACACAGGCTATTTCTGATGCTGCTGCTTCTGAAATAGCAGAAGGTGGTAAGGCGGTAATTCAGACTGTGCAGGCCATGAAGGATATTGTTGGTAAGATTGGTATTATTGAAGATATTGCTGCACAGACAAACTTGTTGGCCCTCAATGCTGCTATTGAGGCCGCACGTGCTGGTGAGGCCGGTCGTGGTTTTGCCGTGGTTGCCAGTGAAGTTCGTAAGCTCGCCGAGCGCAGCCAGGTGGCTGCCTCTGAGATTAGTGATCTCTCCCGCGGAAGTGTGGAAGTCGCTGAAAGCGCCGGTGCCATGATTGAGAAGATTGTTCCTGAAATTCGCAAGACTGCTGACTTAGTGCAGGAAATCAGCACAGTCAGCCGTGAACAAAGTTCTGGTGTTGAACAGATTGTTTCTGCTGTGTCTCACTTGGATCAGATTATCCAGCGCAATGCCACAGCCGGTCGTGAATTGGCCAGCACAGCGCAGTCTGTTGTGGAACAGGTGACAAACCTGCAGGCAGAATTGTCCTTCTTCAAGCTGGAAGACAGTGAAGAAGATGAAGACATGAAGGTGTTACCTGCCCCTGATCGGGAAGAAGGAAATGGTAAGGGGCCTGGAGCAAAAGGTGCCGCAGCTAAGTCTGCACAAGAGGGCAAGGCATCTTATCGCACATCGGGCAGCCGTGACGCTTTAGATCAGGAAATGCAAGAGTTTTAATCTTTTGTTTATTTAGATTTACTATCAGGGTGCCCTCTTAAAGGCACCCTTTGCTTTTTATTTTGTCTGTTAGAGAGAAGGAAAATTTTATTGTGAAATATACAAAGTTTATTTTAATTTTAGCCATTCTTCATAGCTTTTTGTTTTTAGGCTGTAAAGAAAGGCAAGCAACGCAAGAGGCCAGCGTCGCATCTTTAATGAGCAAAAACCTTGTTGAAGTGGAAGCAGTTCTTGGCAAACCGGAGTCCTTTCAGGAATTCCCTGAAAGCCGTACTTTAAGCGAGAAAATCCGCTTGATTTATGATGCAGAATTTTTTGGAAGGCAAGGCGAGCTGATATATTCTATTGATAATAAAAGTAATACAGTCAGCTTTATCCAGTTTTATGCTGAAGGAGGGGACTTCACAGAAGAATGGATTAAAGAGCTGCAAGCTTCTATTGGTTCCCCCTATTCTTTGTCCGCATGGAAAAGGGCTGTTAAAAAAGATCTTCTTTATAAAGACAGAACACCAGAGCTGATTGAAAAACTGTATAAGCAGGGTTCGCGTGAATGGCCATTGACAAAAAATGACTATAAATATGAATTGGCGTCTGCTAAATTTGTGCGCCCGGCGAATCAGATGGATCCCGCCAAAGGCCCAGAACCTGAAACAGTTGAGGCAACTTGGTTAAGAATTTTTGATATGCGTGATTTTACAGGAGCTAAAGGGAAATAGCAGAAATCAGATTTCTGTCCAGAACAGATCATTATCTCCATATCGCCGATAGCTCGTTGCTTCCAAAGTGTGCTTGGCTTCAATAGTGTCTCTATTGTCTAAATCTGCAATGGTGCGCGCCAGCCGCAGAATGCCATGCCCCGCGCGCATAGATAGGCTCAATCTGTTAATTGCCATCACAAAAGCCTTTTCTGCTTCATCCGTCAGGCCACAAAATTCCTTGATATGACTGGACGGAATCATGGCATTGCGCCGAAAAGGCAAATCTTTAAAGCGCTGTTTTTGTCTTTCCACAGCTTCAATCACGCGCATGCGCACACTTTCGCTTGATTCTTCTTCATCAGAAAGTAAGATTTCCGGACCCACAGACTTGGCGGGCAGGCGAATATCAATGCGATCCATCACAGCGCCGCCGATGCGTTTCCAATATCGGCCAATTTCCTGCTGGCTGCACAGACAGACTTTATCATTGCGGCCCATTGATCCACATGGGCAGACATTAGCCGTCATCAATAATTGGAAGTCTGCCGGATACCACACGCTTTGCCCCGCGCGCGCCAATGTCACGCGATGGCTTTCCAGGGGCTCTCTCAAATTCTGCAGCACTTCTTTCCCAAATTCAGGTGCTTCATCCAGAAACAACACGCCATGATGCGCCAGGCTGATCTCACCGGGCATCACAGTTTTGCCTCCTCCAATAATTCCTTCCGGGCTGGCCGAATGATGCGGCTGCCTGAATGGCGGCGTGGTGATCAATTGGCTTTCTAAATTTCCTTTGATACTGTAAATACGGCTGGTTTCCAGACTCTCTTCTATTTCCAGATCTGGAAGAATCGAAGGCATCGCACGGCTGCATAGGGTTTTACCGCAGCCGGGAGGGCCAAAAAAGAAAAGATGATGCCGCCCCGCTGCCGCAACCTCCAGGGCCCTTTTCATAAAGGGCTGCCCCTTGATATCTTTCATATCCACGTCAAAATCACGCTTGGGTTTTGATATTTCATATGCAGGCGCGATATGCTGGGGTTTTTGATAGTGAAGAAATTCTTCCAGAGCAGATACAGCTTCTTTCAAAGAGCCCACGGGCCAATAATTTCCCGCGCCCACGGCCTGTGCCTCGGCTTGATTTTCCACAGGGATGATAAAAGAGGAAATGCCGGCATCTTGTGCGCTGGCCATGGCCGAGAGCACCCCCGGCACGCTGCGCACTCTTCCTGAAAGCTCTAATTCACCCAAGATCATAATTTTGCCCGAGAAATCTTCTGCATCAGATTTTATCTGTCCGCTGACATACAGCACGGCCAGGGCAATGGCCAGGTCGAAAGCTGCCCCTTCTTTTTTCATGCCGGCGGGGGTCAAATTGATCAGCAGACGTTCATGGGGAAAATTCAATAGGCTATTTTTAATTGCGGCGCGCACACGTTCTTTTGATTCTTTCACAGCGTTGTCGGGCAATCCAATAATCTCGGCTCCCGGCAGGCCTCGGCGCAAGTCTGTTTCCACAGTGACCAGAGAACCTTCATAGCCGCGCAATGCAAAGGCACAAATTTCCAGCATCCATCATACCTCTGATGCTTATTGTATCTGAATAAGAGAGAGATGAGTAGAGAGATTAAAAAAAATCGTGATTTTAATGCTGTGCATAGCGGCGGGCAATCTCGGCGGCAGAAACCACAGGTGTGGTCAGTTGGCGGAAGATCATATCTCCAATGCCCAGGGCACCGCTTTGGCTGATTTCTTTGGCATATTCGCCATAAAGCATTTCTTCATAAATATCTTTGCCCTGTTCCAAGGCTGCTGATTCGTTTTTTGTTCGCTCAATGCTTTTACGCATGGTATCCAGCATCATTTTGACAAAAAGGCTTTCAAATTCACGGCATTTTTCCTGCAATTCAGCTTTTTCTTTTGCGCTCATTTTTGTCAGGTCAACTTCGGCCACGGCGCGCAATTGATTCATCAGGGTTTGCGATGCAGGCTGTGTCGACTGTATTGCTGCGGTGGGGTTTGTCAAATTCTGAATCATCATATTATTCCTATCGGCGAAAATACGCACATGTTAAGGAATATTTAGCCGAACAGGGTTTTCAGACGATGCGAATTTTTTCGCCATTCATGATCCACTTTCACCTGTAAATCCAGATCGATTTTCGAGGAAAATAATTTTTTCAGGCCTTTCACAGAGGCCACGCGAATGGCGCGGATGGTCTGTCCTTCTTTACCCACCAGCATGCCCTTTTGTGTTTTTCTTTCCACCATCAGAAAGGCACGGATCCACAATGTATCGCCATGCTGTTCCAGGTCGGCAATTTCCACATAAATAGAATGCGGCACCTCCTCGCGCACGCGGGCCATGGCCTGTTCTCGGATGATTTCGGCAATGCGAAAAGAGGGTTCCTGATCTGTATACACATCTTCGGGATAGAATAACGGAGAAGCGGGCAGAGCCGCAAAAATTGCCGTTTTTAATTCTTCAATGCCCTTGCCGCTGACAACAGAAATAGGGAAATAATTTGTATTGGGCCAGCGGCTTTGGAAAAAAAGCTGATATTCAGAAAGAAAAAGGCGCTCTTGATCCATTTTGTTCAGCACCAAAAGTACTTTCTGTGCGCTCTCTTGAGCCATGTTGGCGGCATCTTCTTCCTCGGCCCCCGGGGGGCGGCTGGCATCGGCCATATATAAGATGAGATCCGATTCCTGCACGGCATTCGCTGCCTGCATATTCAATGCCTGATTGAAACGCTGCTGACTTTGATGCAGGCCGGGGGTGTCTAAAAAGATGATCTGACCCCGTGCCTCTGTATAAATGCCGCGAATGCTTTTCTGTGTAGTTTGCGGCAGGGCCGAAACAATGGCTGTTTTATGCCCGATGATGCGATTCAGCAGGCTGCTTTTGCCAACAGAGGGACGACCCAGAATCGTGACAAAACCGCAGAGGGTGTTGTTTTCATGAGAATTCATGGCTGCTCCAAAAGCTGATGATGCGCGAGATAGCTGTGAATAAATCTGTTCATGCTGTGATGCCAGCTGCGCCCGTCATGCGTGCCGCCTTCATCAATGTGATAGGCCAGGGAATCTGTTTTGTCCTGTAAAATGCGCATCAGCATTTGTGCCTGGGTAATATAGATTTGAGGGAAGTCAGGGATATTGTCATCACTATTTTCATTTGTTCCCATGGAAAGATATACATGCACACCAGCAAAGTCTATGTCATGGCAATAGCTTAAAAAACGATCTTTATCGAACCATATGGCAGGCGAAAGCAAGCCAAGATAATTGAAAATGGGGTATTCATTAGCGATATACATGCTGGTGATGGCCCCCAGGGATGAGCCGGCGAGGGCACGCAGGGGCTGGACAGAATATTCACGCTCTACTTTAGGGATCAGTTCGTGCACAAAAAAGTCAGCATACATATGTGCATTACCCCCGCACACAAGTCCCTTTTCAAGGTTTTTGCTGGGCAGGAAAGTATCCAGATTGTGAATCTGCCAGGGATAGTACAGGTCGAATCTTTGCAGGCTGTCGTCTGGGCTGTCCACGGCCACAATAATCCACGAAAGATGCATATTATCCGCAATGTGATTCACATGCCAGTCGTGCACGCGATGATGGCGCAGGTCGAACACATTTTGTCCGTCATGCATATATAAAACAGGATATGCCTGGGCAGGGTTATAATGTTCGGGCAGGGCAACATTCATGCGGATTTTTTTGCCCAATGCCTGGCTCTCCATGTTTTGAATGATCATTTTCATGTGCTTTTATCCTAATCATTTGTGATAGAATAAGTCAAGGATGAGCTTGACCAAGAAAGAGAAAAACTATAGACTGTGAAAGTTCTAATGATGGCCTTGCAGGCCATAAAATACTTTGAAAAAGAGAGGAAATGAGTAATGGCAAGAAATACCACTGCACGTGGCAAAATTGTCCGCCGTTTAGGTGTCAACGTTTACGGAAACAGTAAATATGATAAATTACTCCGCAAGAAAAGCAACCCTCCCGGCGTCGAGCGCGGCCGCAAGATCCGCGGCAAGGTGTCTGAACGCGGGAAGCAGCTGTTGGAAAAACAGAAAATTCGCTTTTCTTATGGTTTGTCTGAGAAGCAATTTGCTTTGACCTTTGAAAAGGCCAAACATCTGCCCGGACTGACCGGTGATAATTTTATGATTTTGCTGGAGAGAAGACTGGATAATGTGGTGTATCGTTGCGGCATGTCCACATCGCGCGCCCATGCACGCCAGATGGTGAGCCACGGGCATATTTACGTGAACGGCCGCTTGGTCGATATTCCCAGCTTCCGTATGTCTTCAGGTGATCAATTTGAAGTGAAGCCTATGAGCGAAAAGAGCAAAAACTTGGCACGCGCAGGTTTGGCTAAATTTCAACAG
>JAHHUI010000045.1 GCA_020024055.1 Spirochaetaceae bacterium
AATTATCGAAATCCTGTGGCGAAATGCAGCAATTCATCATATTGATGCTGAATATCCCGCTTCAGCTGGCTGAGAAAACGCTCGGCTAAATCAGGGTTTTGTTCTTTCACAATACGGAAACGATTCTGCGCATACATATATTCTTCCAAGACATTCAAATCAGGCTCTTTACTGTCCAGCTGCATAGGGTTTTTCCCCTCTGAGCGCAGCAGCGGATTATAACGAAACAGGGGCCACATCCCGCTGACCGCCGCGGCCTTGCCCTGATCCATGCCCTTCATCATATCAATACCGTGGCTGATACAATGACTATAGGCCACCACCAGGGCCGGCCCGGGATATTCTTCCGCTTCCTTAAGCGCGCGAATCGCCTGCATCATATTCGCGCCCAGGCTGATCTGCGCCACATAAATATATCCGTATAAAGACTGTAATAATGACAACGGTTTTTTCATCAGGGCCTTGCCGCTGTTGGCGAATTTAGCCAAGGCGCCCAAAGGAGTGGCCTTGCTGCTTTGCCCGCCTGTATTGCTGTACACTTCCGTATCCATCACCAGGATTTTCACCTGTTCGCCGCTGGCCAGAACATGATCCAGTCCGCCATAGCCAATATCATAGGCCCAGCCATCCCCGCCAATGGCCCATACAGATTTCTTCACCAAAAAATCTGCGATGGAAGCCAGTCGATGCCCCGCATTATCAGTCACGCTCTTTAAATAATCTTTTAATTGGCTCACATATCCGCGCTGCTGCTCAATCTCGCGCAAAGTATTTTGAGGATTTGTAAGTAAATTTTTCACAAAATCAGGCAGACTGTCTTTCATTTTTTCTAATAAATCTTTCGCCACAGCCATAATTTTATCCACGCTTTTGCGCATACCCAGGCCAAATTCGGCATTATCCTCAAACAGACTGTTGCTCCAGGCCGGGCCCCGCCCGTCCTGGCGCATGGTGTATGGCACAGTGGGCATATATCCGCCATACACACTCGAACATCCGCTGGCATTGGCAATGAGCAGATGATCCCCATACAGTTGTGTCAGCAATTTCACATAGGGCGTCTCGCCGCATCCGGCACAGGCGCCAGAGAATTCAAACAAAGGAGTCTTCAGTTGGCTGCCAAAAATACTTTCTGTGGGAATCTCTTCCACAATTTCATGCGAGGCGATCTTCTGAAAAAAGGCAAAATTCTTCTTCTCTTCTTCTTTAATCTCCGGCTGGGGCACAAAGGACAATGCCTTGGCCGGGCAAATATTCACACAGGCACCGCATTCGGTGCAGTCTTCGGGAGACACCTGAACAGTGAAAGCCTGATTGGCCAGCGGGCCCTTGGCAATAATTTTGTGCCTGAATGTGCCCGGCGCTGCATCCAATTCTGCTTTGTCATATGCCTTAATGCGAATGGCTGCATGCGGGCACACCAGCGAGCATTGCCCGCAGTTAATACATAAAGAAAAATCCCAAGCGGGAATATGCTCGGCAATATTGCGTTTTTCATATTGACTGGTGGCCACCGGCCACACCCCATCAGAAGGAATTTTAGACACGCTCAATAAATGTGCCGTATCAGAGAGCAAAACACTGGTCACTTCGCGCACAAATTGAGGCGCACCGTTCATGCTGAAATCACGCATAGGGACATCACCCTCGGGCGTATCGGGATAATGCACCTGATGCACGGCTGAAAGCGCCATATCAATGATGCGCAGGTTTTTTTCTATCGTGGCCTGGCCTTTCTTGGCATAGGTGCGGCGTATAGAATCCCCAATCGCCTTCATCATCACATCATCAGGAATAATCTGAGTAATTTTAAAAGACGCCACCTGCATAATAATGTTAATCTTGCCTGGCAGTCCCGCCTGCCGCGCGATAGCCTGAGCATTCACGACATAAAACTTTGCCTTTTTCTGGATAATCTGTTCCTGCACCATGCGCGGCAACTTTGGCCACACTTGATCGGCTGCATAGGGGCTGGCCAATAAAAAGGTACCATTTTCTTTTAAGTGAGCAAGCATAGGATAGCCTTCCAAAAAGCTGAATTTATGACAGGCAATAAAGTCTGCCTGATTCACAAGATAAGCCCGGCGCATGGGCTTCTCGCTCACGCGTATATGTGAAACTGTTCTGGCCCCGGCCTTTTTTGCTTCAAAACTGAAATAGCCCTGGGTATACAAATCAGTTGCCTCTTCAATAATTTTCAGGCTGTTTTTATTCGCGCTGACAGTGCCATCGCTGCCCAAACCATAGAACAATGCCTGGAAAATCCCTTTTGAAGGCAGCTCAAATTCACTCTCGAAAGGCAGGCTGGTATGCGCGACATCATCATCAATTCCAATGGTGAACCCATGATGCAATGTGTTATTTTCTGCCGCATCAAAAATACCCTTTACCATCGCCGGCGTGAATTCAAAGCTGCCCAGGCCATAGCGCCCGCCATAAATCTGCGGATCAGCGCCGAACTGACCCATCATGCGCATATTCTGCACTGCGGCCATCACGTCTAAACACAGCGGCTCGGCATAGCTGCCAGGCTCTTTTGTGCGATCGAGCACAATAATCTTCTTCACGGTTTTTGGCAGGGCGGCCACAAAATGCTTGGCACTGAAGGGACGGAATAATCGCACAATCAAGACGCCATATTTCTTCTTTTCGCCCTCTAAATATCCAATGGTTTCTATCACAGTGTCACAGGCACTGCCCATCAACACCATGACATACTGCGCATCTTTGGCACCAATATAATCAAATAAATGATATTCTCGCCCTGTCAGAGAGGCAAAATGATCCATTGATTCCTGCATACAGGCAGGGAAATCTTCATACACTTTGTTCACGGCCTCGCGCCCGCTGAAATAAATATCAGGATTCTGGGCCGTGCCGCGCAGTGTGGGCTTTTCAGGGTCTAATGCCCTTTCACGAAAAGCAGCGACAGCATCTTCATCAATCATGCCTAAAATTTGTTCTCTTTGAATCAGCTCTACATTCTGAACTTCATGGCTGGTGCGAAAACCATCCTGAAAATGCATCACAGGCAGGCTGCTGCGAAAAGCCGCGCGATGAGCGATGAGCGCCATATCCTGGGCTTCCTGCGGATTATTGCTGGCCAGCTGAACAAAGCCCGTTTGGCGACAGGCCATCACATCGGCATGATCGCAGTACATGCTCAACCCGCTGCAGGCAATGCTGCGCGTGGCCACATGCAGCACCATCGGCAGCTGCTCGCCAGCAATTTTATACAGATTGGGAATCATCAACAGCAAGCCTTGGCTGCTGGTGAATGTGGTGACTAAAGACCCCGTGGTCAGGGCACCATGCACGGCACCGGCCACACCAGCTTCGCTTTGCATTTCTGTCACCGCGGGAACATTGTTAAAAATATTTTTATATCCAGATGCACTCCATTCATCAGAAAGCTCTGCCATGATCGTGCTGGGGGTGATAGGATAAATAATGATGAGTTCATTAAGAGAATAAGCAATGCGTGCCACAGCCTCACTGCCATCCAGACACGCGGTCTTTTCATTGGTCACAACAAATTTCTCTTGTATATCTTTTCTATTTTCCAGCATCTAAGGTTTATCTCCCCCGCAAGGCTTAAAGAGCAGGGATGTCTCTTCGTAAATGAAGATGAGCAAACCCTGCTTTTTATAAAAAATTAATCTATTAGAAAGGACGATCAGCCAGGTATTTCAATTCCTTATACTGAAGCTCGACTTCCTTTTTCAAAATTGCCAGCAGCTCGGCAAAGCGCTCAGGATGTGCTTTTTGCAGGCTCTTAAAGCGCACCTGGGAAGAGACATAGGTCTCCACAGCGGTGGAAGGCTCTTTGCTGTCCAGCTGGAAGGGGTTTTTCCCCTCATTTCTCAGGGCCGGGTTATAGCGGAACAAAGGCCACATACCACAGGAAACAATGGCTCTTTGATAATCCATACCCTTCATCATATCAATACCGTGGCTGATACAATGACTGTAAGCAATGACCAAGGCCGGCCCATCGAATTCTTCCGCTTCTTTAATAGCCTTGATGGCCTGGGCCATATTGGCACCCATGCTGATCTGCGCCACATAGACATAACCATAAGACATCTGCATCAGGCCCAAAGGCTTCTTCAGGGTCGATTTGCCCAAAGACGCAAATTTTGCTGCCGCACCCACAGGGGTAGACTTGCTGGACTGGCCGCCGGTATTGCTATACACCTCGGTATCCATGACTAAAATTTTCACATTCTTTCCGCTGGCCAGAACATGATCCAATCCGCCATAGCCAATGTCATAGGCCCAGCCGTCACCACCGATGATCCATGTGCTCTTAGACACCAGATTATCCGCCAAAGACAGCAACTCCTGTGCTCCTTCATCTTTCTTGCCTTTCAGGGCTTCTTTCAGCTTGGCTACATCGGCTCTCTGCTTCTCAATATCTGCTTCAGTTTTTTGGGGATTATTGCGCAAAGCCGTGGACAAAGCCGGATCCAGCTTCACCTTGTCCAGCAATTCCTTGGCATGCTCCATCAATTTATCCACAGACAAGCGCATGCCCATGCCAAATTCAGCTGCATCTTCAAAAAGACTGTTACCCCAGGAGGGACCTTTGCCATTTTCTTTTTTCACATAAGGATGTGCAGGCAAATTACCGCCATAAATACTGGAACATCCGGTGGCGTTGGCAATCATCAGACGATCGCCCACCAGCTGTGTCAGCAGCTTGATATACGGAGTCTCGCCACAGCCGGCACAGGCACCGGAGAACTCGAATAAAGGTCTGCGCATCATTGCACCAAGAGGCACACTGCTGGGCACAAGGTTCGGGTCGGGATCAACAATCTTATTCAGGAAGAAATCCCAGTTTTTTCTCTCTTCATCTCTTAATTCGGCCTGATTTCCAAAGGCCAATGCCTTGGGCTTGGCAGGACAAATATTAATACAGGCGCCACAGCCGGTGCAGTCCTCGGGAGACACCTGCACAGTAAATGCCTTGCCTTTAATCACGCCGGCTGTCATCTTCTTGTGCTTGAATGTTCCCGGCGCTCCCGAGAGGGCCGCCTCTTCATAAGCCTTCACGCGGATAACCGCATGCGGACACACCATGGCACACATACCACAGCCAATACATGCCGCCTCATCCCACATGGGGATACGCTCGGCCAGATTTCTCTTTTCATAGCGTGTAGTCCCCAAAGGATATGTACCATCAGCAGGCAATTTGCTGGTGGGCAGCAAATGACCGCGCCCGGAAATGATTTCTCCCGTTACTTCCTTGGCAAACTTCGATGCATCATCAGAGACAGGAGTAGCCATATGCAGGCTGCCGGATACCTTATCCGGATAATTCACTTTTTCAATGGCCGCCACAGCTTTTTCCACTGTTTGAATATTCTGATCAACAATATTCTGGCCCTTTCTCATATAAGTCTTTTCAATAGACTTCTTAATTAGGGCAATGGCCTGTTCTTCAGGCAGAATATTAGAAATCTTAAAGAATGCTGCCTGCATCACCACATTAATACGGCTTCCCATGCCGCATTCATTGGCAATCTTCAATGCATCAATCACATAAAACTGCAATTTTTTGTCAATAATCTGCTGCTGCACTTCGGCGGGAATCTTGTCCCAGACGCTATCTGCATCATAGGGACTGGCTAAAAGAAATACAGCCCCCGGCTTGGCCAATTCCAGCATATGCACACGTTCAAGGAAGGTGAACTTATGACAGGCAACAAAATCTGCATGAGTGATAAGATACTGACTCTTGATAGGCTGGGGCCCAAAACGCAGATGCGATGTGGTGACCGTACCGGCCTTGCGGCTGTCATAATAGAAATAGCCCTGACAGTAATTATTTGTATTTTCACCAATAATTTTAATACTGTTCTTATTAGCACCAACAGTACCATCACTTCCCAATCCAAAGAACAATGCCTGATGCATGCCTTTGTGCTCAATCACAAAATCAGCTTCAAAGGGCAGGCTGGTATAAGCCATATCATCAAAAATACCCACGGTGAAATGATTTTTAGGCTCTTTGATTTCCAGGTTGTCATACACAGCCTTCACCATGCCGGGTGTGAATTCCGCGCCGCCAAGGCCATAGCGCCCACCGACAATGACAGGATAGTCCCTAAACTGAGCCTTGCCGTCCTTCATCATTTCGCCCACGGCAGTGCGTACATCTTCATATAAAGGCTCGCCAAGACTGCCCGGTTCTTTAGTGCGATCCAACACGGCGATATTCTTCACAGAAGCGGGAAGTTCGGCAATGAAATGCTCCATGCTAAACGGCCGGAACAAGCGCACTTTCAAAAGGCCGTATTTCTTGCCCTTGGTGTTCATATAGTCCACATATTCTTCAATAGTCTCGGCGCCGCTACCCTGAATAACAATCACACTTTCTGCATCTTTGGCTCCATAATACTCATACAACCTATACTGGCGGCCCGTCAGCTTGGCATAGCGATCCATATATTCCTGTACAATAGCAATAACATTGTTATAGTATTTATTGACAGTTTCTCTGGCGGCAAAATACACATCCGGGTTCTGTGCTGTGCCCTTGATCGCCGGGTGCTCGGGGTCATTTGAGCGTGCACGATGTGCAGCGACATATTCATAGTCAATCATCTGTTTAATCACATCATGACTAACAGCTTCAATGCTTTGAACTTCATGGCTTGTTCTAAAGCCATCCATAATATTCATAAAAGGCACACGAGACTTCAGTGTGGCTGCATGGGAAATCACAGCCATATCGGCGGCTTCCTGAACACTGTTGCCAAAGAGCATGGCAAAGCCTGTCTGTCGTGCGCCCATGACATCAGAATGATCGCCAAAAATGGACAAGCCATTCGCGGCCAAGGCACGCGCGGGCACATGGAAGACACAAGGTGTCAGCTCACCAGCGATTTTATACATATTGGGAATCATCAACAGCAAACCCTGGCTTGCAGTGAAGGTAGAACTTAATGCCCCCGCCATCAAGGCACCATGCACAGCACCGGCAGCTCCGGCCTCGCTTTGCATCTCAGTAATATTTGGAACAGTGCCCCAAATATTCTTCACTCCTTGAGAGCTTAATTCATCACACACTTCCGCAATAGCAGAAGAGGGCGTGATAGGATAAATAACCACAACTTCACTTACTGCATGTGCCACCTGAGCCACAGCGGTAGCCCCATCAATCATCACCATCTTTTTGTCAGCCATGACAATACCCCTTTTTAATTTAATTTTCTTGCTTTATACCCGTTTTGGAAATCTTTACCTAAACGAAAGACTTCCTTCTCTATACTATCATTCGTACTTAATTAAGGCAAGTATAACAGTTATAAATAAAATATCGCACTCTAGGCAAAAAATCTCTTTTCTCCTATGATAAAAATATGTCAAACTACTTTTATATGGAAACCTATGGCTGCCAGATGAACAAGGCCGAATCACGTGCTTTGGCCGGCGAATTGACCAATATCGGCTATCAGGAAATCGATCAGCCCGAGCAGGCTGCCTGGGTAATTCTTAACACATGCAGTGTGCGAAAAACCGCTGAAGACAAAGTCCTTGGCCGCTTGGGATATTTCAAGGCAATGAAAAAAAAGCACCCTATCAAAGTTGCTGTGATGGGATGTATGGGCGAGCGCATCAAAGAAATGCTGGCCAAAGTTTTTGAAGTAGATGCCATTATTGGCAATTTTAATAAAAAGCTTTTTGTCGAACGCGTGAAAGAAGATTTAAAATCGGCGCCAGGCATCCCCTTGCGTGCCACGCAATATCCCCTGAAGCCCGCGCCAAATCCACAAAAGGCCATTGTCACTTATGGCATTCTGGCCGAACAATACGACTTTTTTTCCTATCATCATCCTGTCTCGAAAAGCCATGCCTTTGTGCCTATCATGCATGGCTGCAATCATTTTTGCACATTTTGCATTGTGCCCTATGTGCGTGGGCGGGAAATCAGCCGCGACCCGGATGATATCGTGCAAGAACTGCAGAAACATGTGGACAATGGCATTAAAGAAATCACCCTTTTAGGGCAGAATGTGAACAGCTATCATCATCAAAAAACAGATTTTACCGCCCTTCTGGACAAAATCAGTGCTGAATTGCAGGGGCATGTGTGGCTGCGCTTTCTTTCCAGCCACCCCAAAGACCTGGACCCTGCCCTGCTGGATATTCTAGATGCAGATCTGCGTTTCTGCCGACATCTGCATTTGGCTTTGCAGCATTCCAGCAATCGTCTCTTGGCCGAAATGAATCGCGGACATACCAAAGAAGATTTCTTGGCCCTGGTGCACACCATGAGAGAAAAATGGCCCGGCATGGCCCTGACCACCGATTTGATGATTGGATTTCCCAGCGAGACTGATGAAGAATTTGAAGAATTGCTGGAATTTTTACACATCGTGCAATTTGACGACGCCTATACCTATCAATATAATGACCGCGAAGGCACACCAGCCAGCCGGCGCACAGACAAAGTACCCGAGGAAGTGAAAACGCAGCGTATTCAAAAAATGATCGAAGTGCAGCGTGCCATCACGCAGAAAAAACTCTCCAAGCGCATTGGGGCAGAGACTGTTGTTCTGGCCGAAAGCACAGCCAAAACCCAGGCTGGGTATTTGCTGGGGCGCAATGAACAAAATGAAAATATCATCTTCCCTGCCAGTGCGGATGCCATCGGGCAATTTGTGAAAGTGCGCATTGTTGATATGAAAGGGCAAACCCTGCTGGCCGAGGCATTGGTCTAGGGATTCAGCCGGCGGGCACATGCCCCAGCTCGATGAGCAAATCTCTGGCAATCTGCTCTTCATTCCAGGGTGTTTTTTCATTGCCGATGATAATGCAGCTTTCATGCCCTTTGCCCAACAGCATCACAGCATCGCCGGGAGCAGCCAAGGAAAATGCCTTGGCGAAAGCCTCTCTGCGAGAAGAAATAAGGAAGAGATCTTCGCCTTCTTTTTTATTTTTGATGCCCGCAGCAATGTCGCGCAAGATTTTCTGTGAATCTTCCAGGCGCGGGTCTTCATCGGTCAGCACGACAATATCCGCATAGCGATCGGCCAATTCACCCTGCATGGGCCGTTTTTCCAGGTTGCGCTCGCCGCCGCTGCCAAAAACAACAATTAATTTGCCCTCTGTCGTGCTCTTCACCTGGGGCAGGATTTTCTCGAAAGACCCGGGGGTATGTGCATAGTCAACAATCACCGTAAAGGGCTCATTCATCACCACAACCATGCGCCCGGGGGCTCCTTTCAAATCCTGCACATGGGGTACTAAATCCAGGGGCGAGATTTTCAGCAGCTTGGCCACACATAAAATGGCAGCCAGCACATTTTCCACATTAAATTCCCCCGGCAAAGGCAGAAAAAGACTCTTTGTGCCCTCTTCACAGCACAGATCAAAATGCGTGCCTGATGTCTGGGGGCGAATATTCTCTGCCCATAAATCCTCACCGGGTACACCGTATAAATATGCAGGCACATCGCCACAGGCCTGATGATACAGGGCGGCATGCTCGCTTTGAGCGTTAATCACACCAAAGCCGTCTTCCGGATGATGCATCCCAATTTGGCGGAACAAATTGGCCTTGTCATGGCGATATTGTTCTATGGTCTGATGAAATTCTAAATGTTCAATCGTGACATTGGTGAACACCGCAGCCAGGAAATGAATCTGGCTCAGGCGGGCTGTTCTGTCCGAAAGGCCATGACTGGTGGATTCCACCACGGCATACTGCATGCCATTTTTCACCATTTCATCCAAGGCCTGCTCCACCTGGGGCGCCTCGGGCGTGCTCTGGCGAAGAAGATTTTCCTGCATTTTTTCGCCTGTTTTAAAATTAATCGTGCTCATCATGCCGCAAGAATGCCCCATGGCTGAAAGCAGCTGCTGAATCAGATATGTAGTGGTGCTTTTGCCATCTGTGCCCGTCACGCCAATCACTTTCAGGTGCGCACTGGGCACACCATAAAAAATAGAGGCCAAAATAGCCATGGCCCGGCGCGTGTCGCTGACAAGAATATGGATCTCATCCGATCTTTCACAGGAAGCATCGTTCACAAGAAAATGCTTGATGCCCATTTTGCGCACCTGATCAATATATTTATGCCCGTCGGTGTGCACGCCCGGCAGGCAACAGAACAAATCACTCTCCTTGGCCTCATGGCTGTCAAAACAAAATCCTTTAATTCCCAGGCTTTGCAATTCCTGCTGTGTAAAATCCTGTGCACTTTTGTGAATCAGCATGACTATTCTCCCTTCAGGTAATTTGCGCACCATGTCCGCAGAGTGTCACGATAGTCATCATGATTCGCGGCATAATATAAAATCGCCTCCAAATATCCGCCCGGCTCGCCGGTGTCCACTCTCATCCCTTCAAAAGGCAAAGCATCCACCTGGCCTTTTTTAATTAAGGGCAAAAGGCCCTCTACATGATAAAATTCCCCTGGGCCCTTGAAATTTTTCTGTGCCTCTTTTAATGCGGCAAAATATTCAGGAGTAAGCAAATAGCGCCCGATCGAAGCCAGGCGGCTGGGCTCTGTTCCCGGGGCCGGTTTTTCCACAAAACCATTG
>JAHHUI010000046.1 GCA_020024055.1 Spirochaetaceae bacterium
GGGTGAAAATCCCCCCGGCGGTGCAGCTATTCCTGTGGACATTTATCCTGGGGCTGGCATCCAGCCTGCATATTTTCATGCACAATGAACAGAAAAAAAAGCAAAAAATTATGGAAGAGATTCTGGAAAACTTTGGCCAATGCCAAGGATTGGACTGTTCTATTCCGGTGCTGGATCTGATGTATCTTCTGGAAAGACAGCCCTCATTGCGCAATTATTGGAAAAACCTGTGTAAGCACACATCGGCCAAAAGCCAGGATACCGAGCAAATGGCTGCTCATAGAGAAAAACTGCGCAGCCTATGCGCCAGCATGAAAGAATGGTGCCAGGATAGCCAGCGCTATAATCAGATTTTGGAAACACTGCTGACTTATTATACAGACAGACAGGTGGACCTGATGCTCACATCCACGCTGAAAAGCTGGCCCACCTTTGTGAAATTTACCGTTAAACACTAATTATGCTGATTCAAAAACGCGTCAATGGCCTCTTTGGGCTGGGCGCCTACCATGCTGCCCACGGGCTGTCCATCTTTAAAAAGCATAATAGTCGGCACACCCTGCAGGCGATATGCCCCCGCATGCTGCTGCGTTTTATCCACATTGCAATAGTACATGCTCAGCGCATCGCCACGCTCTTGTTCTATGGTTTTAAGCGTGGGCTCCAACACACGGCAATAGCTGCACCAGTCGGCGCTGAAAAATACCAATACTTTACCCTTACTGGAAAGTATATCCTGGCTGAAATTCTGATCTGTGACATCTTTCATAAAATTTGTCTCCTCATAGGTCCTTGCTTTTCACATGAAAACAGGCTGTAAATAAGATTATAATTGAAAAAATACACATGGTCAAATTGCCACGAGTCTGATGAATTATCTGAAATATTGACAAAGTTATCTCTAAAGTCTATTATTTAAGGAAATGCGTCAGAAAATTGTTTTATTATTTTTTTTAGGTTTATTTTTATCTTGCACACTTAGACAAGGTAAGTCGGCCCCCGAACTTTTGGTTCTAACCAGCTTTTTTCCAATGTATATTTTCACCATCAACGTGGTGGGCGATGTGCCGGGAATTCAGGTGGATACTCTCATCGGTCAGTCGGGTGGCGATTTACATGGCTATCAGCTTTCACCCAAAGACATGAAAAAACTGGAAAAGGCACAGATGCTGATTATTAACAGCCGCGAGCACGAACGCTTTGCCGCCCAAATTGCCCAGGCGTATCCGCATTTAACCATTGTGGAAGCCTCACAAGGCATTCAGCCTATCAAAGATTCTCATTTAGAACAAGAATCTGATGATCATGAAGACCACCATCATGGAACAATAAATACCCATTTTTGGGTCAGCCCACTTCTTGCCGCCGAAGAAGTGGCCAATATCGCCCGCTCTCTGGGCCAGGCAGACCCCTCACATGCAAAAGATTTTCAAGAGAATGCGGACGCTTATATTCTTAAATTAAAAAAGCTTAACCAAAAAATGCGTGATATGCTTGCTCCCTTCCATGGGCGCAGCGTGGTCACTTATCATAACGCATTTACATATCTTTTGCGTGACCTTTCACTCAAGCTGGCGGGAACTCTGCAATTAGAGCCGGGAGTGAACCCGACACCGAAACAGTTATTCTCTTTACAAAAACTGCTTCAGTCAGAGAAAAATATTCCCATTTTCAGCGAGCCGCAATACCCAGCTGCTCTTGCAGACAATCTCGCAAAGGAAACAGGAGCCAAAGTATACTCCCTAAACCCGATAACCAATGGGAAAATAGATAAAAATGTCTATGAGGACATTATGGAAGAAAATGCAAAAGTATTGAGGACTGCATTAGAATAATAACTAATTTCGGGATGACAGGATTTGAACCTGCGATCTTCAGTTCCCAAAACTGACGCCTTAGCCCCTAGGCTACATCCCGATTTGTAAGACATTTTAGTGTTAATTTTCCATGAGTGTCAAGATTGATTGCGGGGGGGACTGTGTGCAAGATTTTCGTATCAGTAAAAAGATTTCGGGTGTTTCTGTTTGTGTCTCGGCGCTGAAAACACAGCAGTCTCCCTTCTGGGGTGATTTTCTTGCACTTTTGACTTTGGGTGAATGGGTTTCAAAATGTAATTTACAGATTATCCAGATCAGACCGGTTTTTGACACAGGAAAAAATAGTGATTCTTGTTCCCTCGCTTCTGCTTTTGCTTTAAACCCTATTTATATACGTATCGCTGCTCTATTGAAGGAAGAAGGCTTTCAACCTCAGAATATTCCTGCCTATGTATTGCTGGAAAAAACACTGCAATTCACCCAGCGTTCTTATGCAAATATTCGCAGAGAAAAACTTAATTTCCTGCAAAATTTTTTTCATGAAAATATTACAGAGTATCCCGCATTAACAATCTGGATTCAAAAAAATCCCTGGATAATTGGCTATTGTGTTTTTTGTGTCCTTAAAGATGATCATCATGACTCTTCCTGGAAAGAATGGGGCAATATGGCCTGTCCTTCTGAAGAAATACTTATAGATTTCTGGGAAAATCGTAAAAAAGACTGCCTCTTTTACGCATGGCTGCAATATCATTTAGAAAAACAATTTTCACAAACGGCCCAAACATTGACTCAAATGGGTATTATCCTTAAAGGAGAAATACCTGTTGAAGTTGCCAAAGAGTCGGCAGATGTATGGTACAACAGACATTTGTTCAGCCTGCATAAAGAAAACAAAACAGCCGACTTTTTTCGTATTCCCTATCATTGGCAGCATCATAGACAAGAAGATTTTAAGTGGTGGAAAATGCGATTAGCCAACTTAGAAAAATACTTTGAACTGATACAATTAGACCAGATTCCCTGTGTTGATGATCGCCTACATCAGCCCTGGTGCCACTTGTTTAAACGGTCGCAGAAAAAACACGAATATACAGCCAATATATGTGATGATACACACCCTCTATTTCATCTCATCACCAAACATACCAATTTGGGCATTTGTCTTGGGGTCTTTTCCTACGATTCTTATCTGCCAAATACTTTATCCAGGCTGCGTATTCTGCCGTTTAAAAGTCCTTTATATGCTGTTTCTCAAAAGAAAACTATACAAAAATCGGATATGCCTTCTCATTATCCATTGTTATCAGTGGCTACATTGTCCACTTCAGACTCCCTCACATTACATCAATGGTGGCAGGAAACGCAGGATAAATCAAAATTCTTAAAAGCCCTGGGCCTCTCTGAAGAATTATCATCAGAAAGCTATAATGCCGAAATTGCTTTAGCAGTTTTGCATGCCTTTCTTACAGAAGCAAATTCTTGTCTTGTCATCCTCCAGATTCAAGATTATCTTTCCCTATGTGAACAATACAGAGAACAAAATTTGTATCCATATAACAAAAGGCAATTTTCCAAATCCTTGTATTCAGCCCAAACCCCACAAATGAAACCTGCCTTGGAAGAATTATTGACTGATAGAAGATTTATTTTTCTGGTCAAAGTTGTAAATACCCCTTTTTGATACAGGTAAAATAAGAGTATGTATATTTCGAAAATAAATAAATCTTTAGACAATGATTTAGATCCTCTGGAGAAACTGCGTACTCAAGGAGTGGAGGCTCTAAATAATTGCGAGCTGATAGAGCTTGTTTTGGGTGATGAATTCCATGGGCCCGAACGTGCCAGAATTATTCGTGAGACCATTGCTGTGATAAAACGCAGCCATGGCGAAATGACCTATCTGCAAGATTTACTAAGCATTGAAGGCCTGAATATAGAAAAGGCCGCCATTTTAATTTCCTGCCTTCAGCTGGCTCGTCGATTCTTCTATCCCCAACGCAGAATTATAGAAACCCCTGTCGAGGCCTATAAACTATTATTACAGCATTATTCCGATCGGCATGAGGAAAATTTTATCTGTATCATCCTCAATGCCGCTCAGGAAGTTTTGCGCATGCGTGAAATCAGCCGGGGCACAGTGAATAAAGCCGTGATTCAACCCAGAGAAGTTTTCGTTGATGCCATCAGTGACAGAGCCACAGCCATCATCGTTGCTCATAATCACCCTTCAGGCAATGTATTGCCTTCCGAAGAAGATCTCGCCATCACTAAAAGACTAATCCATGCAGCCAAATTTATTGGCATTCCTTTGTTAGACCATATTATATTTGCCGACGAAAATTATTTCTCTTTTAGAGAAAACGGCAAAATGGATGAACTCTCATAATAATTTTTATCAAGCACTTTTTAGTTTAACACATTCATCACCGATCAATCACTAGATAACTTTATTTTTTTATTTTCTTGTGTTAAAATAGAATATTATTCATTAGGTTGTTCAGTATGAATTTCAAAAAAATTTTATTTATCTCATTTCTCGTCCTCTCTCTTGCTTTGTCCTGGGATCATATATATACAACCGGGCAACGTATCCTCCCTGTGATGGAATTACCACAGAAAGAGGCATTTTTTAATGAGACAGCCGGTAGCTATTATGATCTGGCCTATATTTTCCCTCAGAAAAAATTTCTGGGGCTTGTCATTTCTTCCAGCTATTGTAATGGTTCTTATGCCTTGGTTTTTGAGGATAAAAATCTTATCCCTTACCAGCTTTCCAGTGCAGAACTTCTGCATTTCCTGGCTACTAATAATTTGCCCACACCCTCTAAACTGCCCTCTTATCCTCTCTATGAACATCCGGTCATTTTTTATTTGATTGCCGCTATGTTCTTATTCTTCATCATGAAGAAAAGTGTTGTACATTTGTCTGCCTATATACCCTCTAAAAAAATTAAAAATAAAAGTCGCCGTTTTTCAAAACGAACCATATATGCCGGATATCTGCGCAGAAGATATTAATGCCATCATCATCCTCTATACAGCAGCTGTATAAAGAATTATGGCAATTATACGGGCCACAGGGCTGGTGGCCTTTACATTACACGGAAAATGAGCCGCATTATCATTGCGGCCTATATCAGCTCCCCTGTTCTCCCCAAGGGCGTTTTGAGGTTTGTCTTGGTGCTATTCTAGGCCAAAATACTGCCTGGACCAATGTGGAAAAAGCCCTGAAAAATTTATGGGATGCAGGATTATTCTCACATCAGGCGCTGCTGGTCTGCCCAGAGGAAAATCTATCTCAATGTATTCGACCTGCCGGATATTTTCGACAAAAAATAAAAAAAATCCGGCTCTTTTGTCAATGGTGGGAAAAGCACGATCATAATCAGATTCCTACGCGTCATCAGCTTTTAAGTCTGTGGGGCATCGGCGAAGAAACAGCCGATTCTATCTTATGCTATGCTTATCATCAGAATGTTTTTGTGGCAGATGCATACAGCAAACGTCTGTTCCTGGCAAGGGGGATATTAAATAATCCCAAAGCCCAATATGTCGATGTGCAACAGGCAGGGGCACAAATAAAGCCACTGAGCGGACAAACTCAAATTGCGGCCTATCAGGAATTCCATGCGCTAATTGTGCATCATAACAAAATACAGCGCCAGCAAAAATCAATTAAAAACTTTGAATAAAATCATTAATAATATTGAAAAGCAGCTGCTCTGTGCGCGAGAGGCTGGCAATTTCCAGGCGCTCATCAGGCGAATGCGCATCGAGAATATTGGGCCCAATGCTGATACACGAGAGATTAGGGCTTAATTTCTCTAAATACCCACATTCCAAGCCTGCATGGATAGGCGCCACACTCACCTGACGATTGAATAATTTCTGATAACAAGAGGTGGCAATATTCAGCAAATCATTATCTTTTTGGGGCGGCCAGGCCGGGTCGGGGTCAGAGATCTCAATTTTCACTGAATGACGATCCGCGATACGGTTCAGTTCTTCTGAGATTTTGACAAATTTCCTCTCGACAAAGCTGCGATAAAACAGCTTGATAATATAATTATTTCCTTCGTCTTTCTTGATGCTGGCAAAATTACATGATGTCTCGACCAGTCCGGCGGCCTGGTCATAATAGACCAATGGGCCATGAGGCAGCTCATAAATAAAAGCTATAAATCTGTTATGGCTGACAATATCAAAAGGCTGTGCCTGGGTATCATTCTTTTTCAAAGTGAGTGAGGGTTTTTCCTCTTCATTCACAGAAGATAAATCTAAAAGTAAATCCTGAGCCTTTTGAAAATCCTCTACAGTGGCAAATGCCAACTGAATCTTGCCCAGACGTGCAATGGCATTGGTGGCATTTCCTGCATCCACACTGATAATGCGGAAATTAATACCTGCCTCTGTGAAGACCAAAAGCTGCTGTGCGCAGACCTTTGTTGCCGCCGATCGGCCTTTATGAATATCTGTTCCCGAATGCCCGCCTAATAATTTGTCCACTACAAATTCAGCTTTCACCTGGGCCTGATATTCGCTGTCAAAAGCAACAGGCAATGTGAAAGTGACTAGCAAAGAACCGGCACAGCCAATGGTGAAAACCTGGTCGTCTTCGCTATCAAGGTTAATCAGATATTTTCCATGAAAAAAATTAGGCTGCATGTTTTTGGCACCCAGCATAGAAACTTCTTCATCTACAGTGAACAACAATTCTAAAGGCGGGCAATTTGCCTGATCGGCAGCAGAAAGCGCCAGGGCGATTCCCACGCCATTGTCCGCGCCTAATGTTGTGCCTGCGGCACTTAAATAGCCGTTTTCCTCGCGCAGCTGAATAGGGTCTGTCATAAAATTATGTTCAACATCAGGCAACTTTTCACAAACCATATCCATGTGAGACTGTAAAACCAAGGTGGGCTTTCCAGCACCACGACCCTTGCCCGGCACGTCAATGCACACATTGCCCACATGATCAATACGCCAATGATATTGGCGTGCCTTTGCAATATCAACTAAGAATTCAGTGATCTGTTCTTCATAGCCGCTGGGCCGGGGTATCGCTGAAATCTTTTTGAACCATTCCATGGCATCCATGATTTATAAAAAACTCCTTCTATAAATTATTAGAGCATTTTGGCACGATTAAGATCTTTCTTATACAGATCATCATACACAAAGCCACGCATCTTCAAATCTTCTTTACGTTCATTCGAGAAAGGCATTGTGCGCCAGAAAATACCACGCACTTCATGTTCCAATTTCTGCATGCCTTTGCTCTCTTGTGTAATCCACAAAATATAATTTTCAATAAAGCTCAAGCGCACATCACCGCGTTGCTTTGTCTCGGAAAACCATTGATAAAATTGGCCCGTCAGGCCTTCTTCCATCCAATAATGTGCAGCTTTGTCCTTGGCCTGATTCCAGCGCAGGTCGGCTATGGCATACACCACAGCTATGCGCAGATCACGCGGGAACATCGGCACAGCAATGCGTCCCCGGCTGGTGGCACGATTTGTGCGTTCATAGGGTTCCCAGCACAAGCCATATGAGCCATAACAGGGCAATAAAATAACATGTGGCGGAATGCGATGCACATGGCGGCGGAATTCACGGCGGAACACCTGAGGATCAATTTCTTCAATTTCACGCAGTACTTCAACCACATTCTCTCTAGTGGCCACCTGCTTAATATTTGCAGAGAAAAACTGACTGGCCAAAATAGGAAAATGATTCCCCTTGCGGCCCACAGACATATGCACCATCTGCGCAATTTTTTCGCTTTCCTTGGTTACAAGTGTCTTGTCTTGAGACATCAGGCCATCGCCCCCACCAGTCAGCTGCTTGATATTCTCCTCAATTTCATCTTTCTTCTCTTTTGCCTCTTTCAATTTGTCATAATTATTAGTCAGGTTTCTGACTAAAATAGACAAAGCACGGCAAATTTCCATAATCTCGCTGAAACAATTACGCTGTTCTTCTGTAAAGGGTTCTAAAATATTGGGCAAAATAGCACTTGGCATCACTTTATTCACCAGCTCTATAGAAGAATTCAAGCGAGACATCAAGCCTTGGCGTTCTTGTTCCAATTCAATTAAAACAGAAGAAAATCCTTCAAACTGCCCGCTGGCTTTATCCAGGTTCGCCTGAAGTCTAGACATTTCGGCAGCATTGCTGCCTCCTCCTGCACCGCCGGCATTATTCTTCCTGGTTGGGATAGGTTCATCTGAAGCCAAAGGCGCCACCTGTCCCGAACCAACCAAAGCCACCCATTCGTCGGTATACCACACCGCTTCATCCACTCTCTTGTCAAAAATAATACTGGAAATCATCTTGCGATGTTCATCTGAAACAAGATTCGGCAGCAACATTCCAAAACGCACCATGAGTAATTTGGGCGTAGGTTTTTTATCATCCACAGCCATTAAAATAACGTCTGTAAATAATTTCCAATAAGAACTGATCAGACGCACACGATACACATTGCGATCGGCAGGGTCAGTGGCTTTTAGATAAGCAACCAATACTTCATGCACACGATTGGCGCTTTCGCCCACACCAGTAAGAACTTTTTTGTAAAAATCAGGATCATCAAACCACTTCTGGGGGGGGTCACTGAATTCCTTAATAGTATCAAAAGTAATTTTTGATGTGGCAGAAGTATTAGCTTGTCCTTCCGCATCTTCTATTGAGCTGTAAGCAGGAACAGCACCTGCATCCACTCCTAAAGGAGCTTCTAGTTGTTCTCCCAAATCATCTAATCCCATGTTCTAACCCCCTATTTTTCCCATGGTTTTAGGCAAAATCTACCACCGACAATATCTAACATTGAAGCCGGTAAAAATTAGAATGAAAATCTAAAACAGTGATTTTTTATTTAACTGCGGTGAAGAGGACTTGAACCTCCACGACATTGCTGTCATTAGCCCCTCAAGCTAACGTGTCTACCATTTCACCATCACCGCGATTGGCTATTTTATTCCTTTTAACCTAGCATAAATATATATTCCTGTCAACGAATCTTCCTTTCCATCGTTTATGCTCCGCGTGTCAAAATTACTATTTCTGTCTCTCCTCTTTCGCCATCTCGTGTGGCATAAAAAGAAAGAACCCACATAGTGCCCATAGGTGCAGAAGTGAAAGCCCCCACATTTACATTGGCCGCTTGCTGAGGTGTCAATTCACCGTCTCTCAAATCTTTGGCAGACTTACGTACATTCACCAAATAGCTGAAACTCAGCACGATCGACTCGCCAGGGGCACAGGTGACAGAAATCACATCTTTGCCTGAAGCCATGGCTTCGTTATTAATTTTTTTCCCGTTTAAACGCACAACAGGCTTAGACACTGACCGTGGCTTCACCTCTGTTTGTGCATAGAGAGAAAAATTCAAACTTAGCAAACATAATATACTGATAAAAAACTTTACTTTATTCATTTGTGTCTTCTCTCCTTAGTGGTGGGCTATGCTGCATATTGCTATAGCTGCCATAAATTCTTTATAATAAACCATATGAGAGTTTATTTCGTGCGCCACTGCGAAGCAGTGAGCAATGTGCAGCAAATCCTGGCCGGACAAATGGAATTTCCCTTGACCGAGCAAGGCTTGCAGCAAGCACAGCTGATTGCTGAAAATTTTTATAAAAAAATACAGCACATCGATTCTATTTATGTTTCTTCCCAACTGCGCACCAGGCAGACTGCCCAGCCTTTTGCTCATCTGTTCAATGTTCAGCCCATCAGCGACGAAAGACTGAAAGAACAAGACTGGGGAAAATTCTGCGGAAAAACCTATCAAGAGCTGCGCTCAGATCCGCAATTCCATCACCCCAAAACCCAAGACTGGTCCTTCAAGCCCGAAGGCGGTGAAGGTTATGCTGATGTATATCAGCGTGTGATGGATTTCTTTTCCACTTTACAGCAGCTGCCTTCACAATCTTCAGTTTTATGCGTCACTCATGGGGGTACAATGCGTATCATCCGCGGAATATTGGAACAAACTGCCCCGCATTCCTACAGCCCTGATGTGCCTTCCAACGGCGAAATATGGCATATAGAATCTTTCCAGCCCGGCCGCAAACATCACATCGATATTTGGCATTTTGGCCCGCAAATCCAGCATCCTATGTAGCACCAATATCAGCCGTGCATTTGTGCTATTCTGTCCTCTACTTCTCTCAAACGTTTTTGCAAGTTTTCCAAACTTTTTTCTATACGCCTTTTTTCTGCTTCCAGTCTTTTCGCCGTCTCCTCGGGCTTGTTGCGATGTTCACGAATATAGGCTCTGGCCGTGTCGGGTGTCTGCCCGCTGGCCAGCATATCCTGCACCGCCAGGCAATGCTCGGGCTCGCTGGCGCTGGCGGCGATGCGCATATTTTCATAGCCGATTTTTGGATCAATATCCAAGGCATACACTTTCATCACCGTGCGCGCCTGTGTGCGCTGCATGCCCAGAATACGCTCCACATAATCTTCAAAGCTGGCTTGTTTTTGCTGGCATAAATCCAAAGCCTGTATCAGCAAAGCTCCAAATTCTTTCATCAGGGCACCGTTTTTGCTTAAATAATAATCTTTAATTTTCTTTGTCAGTGCTTGAAATTCATGATTGCTTTCAAAAATATTTTTGTACAATCCCTGTTCTTCTGCCTTTGTCACAAGGCTGTGTAAAGTGT
>JAHHUI010000047.1 GCA_020024055.1 Spirochaetaceae bacterium
TTAATCTGCAAAAAGAGCTCTATGCCACCATGGCCTGTAAACAAGCCATTAAAGAAGGCAAATATCTGGACAATGCAGCGGCAAAAAAACTGATCGCACAAACCTTTGCCCTGCCGCAGCCCTTTTGCCCTCATGGTCGCCCCCTGTGGATACAGCTGCCGCGCCAGCAATTATATCAATGGATTAAAAGACTGGTGTAAATACCAAGAGAAAGAGGTATCAATAACTTGCCGCTGAACTTAAAACCTCGTAAAATACAAATCATGAGCGGCAGATTTTCTCGCCTTATTCTCTGCGGCATTGTTTATGGTCTGCTTGCTTGCGGCAGTCTCTCTGCCTTGCGCATAGCGCCTGTGCAAATGGAAATTGATCTCATGTCTGAACAGCAGGATATTCTGCGGGATTTTGCCAAAAGTCTGGAAAAAGAAAACTTTCATGAAGAGGCACGTTTTTATCATTTCGCGGCAAAAGAGACTGTGCTGACACATGCGATACTGGTGCAGAACAACAAAGAATTCTTCATCATAGCACCCGCCAGCATTGCCTCGCTGAGCAATACACGCACCTTGATCATCACCAATCAAAATGGCAAATCCGACATCATCCGCAATCTGCAGTTGAAGAAGAAAAACGATGTTTTCTGGCTTTTTCAAACCCAGGGAAATGAAAATATCCTTAGCCAGGCAGCATTTATCAATACTCAGACTAAAGAAGAAAGCCTGGGCTGGCTGTTCAATCTGACACTGCTGAGTGCCCCAAATATTATTGACACGCTTAGTGCCTCGGAAATCAGCCATCGCTACGAAATTTTAGGCAGCATTGTCCTTGGGTCGGAATTGCAGCCAATCGGCATCCTGGCATATATCAACGGCCAAATTGTGATCAGCCCTATCAAAGACATTTCCAGCCTCATTCTCTCACAACCGACAGCAGCCTGGCAGCAGCCCTCTCTAGCAAGTCTGACATCTTCTGGGCAAAAATTTTCGCAGGAAATGCAGGCAGAAAATTTAGCTCAAAGTGCCGATTTTTTCAGTCTTGATCTTATTTATCGATTTGGCCATGCGGCCTATCTATTTTTAAGATCTAGCATCAAAACCCAGAATCTTGTCACTCGCGCCGACATTCGCAAGGCAGGACTGATGCCTCTGCGAAAAGCTCTTATTGCATTTTTTAACGAACAGATATACAGAGACGAAAGTGGTAATTTTCGTTTTCGCATTGTCGTCTCCCTGGCCGATGAACCGGTGCACAACAGCTCTATTGTCACATTTTCATTGAATAAAAATATCGTATCCACCAGCTGGCGATGGCAAGAAGGATATTGGCTGATGGAAACCCTGCCTCTGAGTGTGGAAGATCAACTTGTGCCCTTTCTTGAACTGGGCAAACAGGAAGTGTTGACACCTCCTTTGCTGCCATTTTCGGGTCTCACGCTGGGCTTGGGCACATCTTTTCTGCCCCAGGCCAAAATGCCCAGCGCATCATTGGGCTATCATTATAATCTGAGCAAATACTTAAGCCTGGACTTTTCCATAGGCTATGATGCCTTATGGTATCGCAATTTTTATCAAATTCCGGGCACAGGAGCTTTCTCGGCTAATTTCACTGCGGAATTCATCACCCTGAAAACAGGCCTGCGCCTGCAATATCCGCTGATTATCATGAACAGAGTTTATATGATGCCTTTTGTGGGAATTAATATAGATGCAGCATTTCTGATACAAAAAAGCCCAAGCACACATGTTTATTTTAATGAATTACTGATTGCAAGACTGCCATTGACTTTGCTCATTGGATGGAACACAGGATTGGAATTTGGCTTTCGCGCGGGGGTTCCTATGGCTTTGGGAATTTCTGTTTTTTATCAGCAGGATTTCTTTGGACAGCAAACGCTGAAAAAAGGCCCCACTGGAAGCATTAATCCCTCAGGCGGGGCTGATTTATACTACATTTCGCTCTATTACAAGATCGCCCTGACACCAAAGGGCACACATGGCAAATAAGAACAACAGCAGTAGTTGATTTTTGAAGAAAACTTCGGCATAATGGGGCTATGAAACAGCTTCAATTTTTGGCTTTATGTTTGGTTTTTCCCCTATTTTCATGCCAGTCCAATAAACAAAGAGTCGGTCTGTCTCAAGGCGCAAGAGATACTTTAATCCGCCAGATTCGCAGCGGAGACCCCATTGATATGGAAAGTGATCCGCACAAGCTGAAACAGCTGCTGATGAAAAGCGGCATGGGCGCAGGCTATTATTATTCCTATGTCCTGGAAAGCCAGGGTGACAAGAATCAAGCTGTGCAGCTGCTGATTAATGAAATAGAGGCTCACACAGCCTTCAGCGGGCGCGCTGCTTTGCGTTTTCTCAATTTGACAAATAACGGCGCACAGCATAATTTCAACCTGTATAATGCCCTGATTCCCATCGCGCGCGCGCATAAAGACAACCCCGACTACAGCCTGCTGCTGGCCATCGGCTATGCCGCATTCAATCAGAAAAAATACCAGGAAGCACTCGACTACTTAACGGCGATTGATCCTGCCTGGCTACAGGTTTATCCTTTCTCCCGCTCTGCGAATATGCTGATTTCCCTATCGCAGACAGCCCTGGAATTGCCCGACTGGCAAACAGATTTAGGCAATTTCTTTTTAAGCCAGCGCGGGGGTAAAGAAACAGAATGGGCCCTGGCCTGGCTGCGCAGAGAGCTGCCTTCTTTAAATATCCCCATGTACAGAATCTATGAAGCTGTGAATCTGGATGCTCAGAATAAATATTTACCCGCCTACCAAACCTTCAAAGATTTCATCCGCAGCAACAGCGCTCAAATGACAAAACAGCCTAATCTCATCACTCAATTTGCCAATATTGCTGGCCGGGCAAAACAACGTGCCGATGCCATACAGTTTTTACAGTCCTATCTGGAGAGCCTCTCTGGAGATGCATTGTTCCAGGCGCAGTCTACCTTGGGGGCTCTCTCATTCAATCAGGGGCAATATCAGCAGGCCGTGCGCTATCTTTCCCCCGCTATTCAAAATGGTACCAGGGGCAAAGACCTGGATCGTACCATTTGGTATTATATGTCTGCCATGTATCAATCAGGGCGCATTGAACAGCTGATTAATGAATTCAGCCGCCTGGCCTATTTATGGGAAGACCCCTATTATTTTCGCAGATTTTTCCAGACAGTGCTTAATGATTTAGTCAGCCGCCACTATTTCCACTATATTTATCAGCTTTACAAAAAAGGCCTGCGTGAATTGGCAGACCCCTTAACATCGGTGCATTATTCCTGGGTTTTGGCGCGTGCGGTTTTCCATGGCCTGGTGATTACTCCTGATAATATTGACAAAAAAAATCTTTATAACACTCTGCTGACTGATTCGCTTTCTATTCCCTGGTCTTATGCCTCTATTATGGCCTATGTCATGCTGGATGAAGTGCCACCTTTTTACAAAGACCGTGACATTGTCCCCTTAGATATCAGTGGGAAAGTGACAAATAATACACATATTCGCGCCGACCAAGACAATGCACTGTACACAGCCTTCAGCGAAAGAGCCCTGGGCCCGGCCATGGTGAGTGATGATATTTATGCTTTGGGGTTTTTATATTACGGCCTGGAAAATTATCCTGATGTCTACCCCGTTATATCAGCAAAACTGAAAGCCATGCGACCGCGGCTTTCCACCAATGCGCTGCGCCTGATGGGGCGTGAATTCGAGCGTCGCAATTTCCCCGCAGACAGCATCAGCATGATGGTGATTACCACACAGAGAGATGACTTTGAACCCACAAAGGCAGATTATATTGCTATGTATCCCCGAGGCCACAGGGTTGTGCTGGAAGAAATTGCAAAAACCTATGATATTCCCGCACATATCATGTATGGCCTGGTGTGGAATGAATCGCTGTTTCAAAATCATGTCTCTTCCCCTGTGGGAGCTATAGGCCTGGGCCAGCTGATGCCAGGCACAGCCAAGGAAATGGCACGCCGCATTAATATGAATAAATTTGACCTCTCCAACCCTCAGCAGAACCTGACCCTCAGCGCGGTTTACTTCGATTGGCTGCGCCAACGCTTCAATCAAAATCTGATCTACGTTCTTATGTCTTATAATGCCGGGCCGGGGCATGTGCGAAAATGGATTAATGAATGGGGTATGTACCCCCCCGAAATCTTTGTCGAGGCCAGCCCCTTTGGCGAGACACGCGGCTATGTGCGCGATATCACCGCCGACAGCGCTATTTATGGATATTTATACTTTAATATCCCGCCCTCTCAAACTGTGAAAACCGTATTTCCAAATCTTAAAAGGACATTAGATGACAATTAATGATTTTGACCGATGGGCACAAAGCATCATGCCCATTGCACAGTTCAAAAAGACTGATGCCAGCCTGAACGGCCTGCAAGTGGGCAAAATGGACCAAAAACTTGAGCGTATCAGCTTTGCTCTGGATGCATGCGCCGCCTCGATTGCCCAGGCGGCCGCACAAAAAGCGGATATGCTTTTTGTGCATCACGGCCTGTTCTGGGGCCCGGCTGTGCCTATTGAAGGTATCTTATATGCTCAGATTCAGCAGCTGATACAGCATAATATCGCTCTTTACGCCGTGCATCTGCCTCTGGACGCGGTGCCTGAATTTGGGAACAATGCATGCGTGACCAAAATACTGAATCTGCAAAACTGCGAAGTTTTTGCCGATATTGGTTTTGTGGGTGATTTGCCCTCGGCCATGAGCACGCAAGAGATCGCACAGAAAATCTTCGCGCCGCATCAGCCGCTGATTTGGGATAATTGCCCCAGTGTCAAACGCGTGGCCGTGATGGTCGGTGGAGGCGCCCGATTTGCCCAAAAAGCCGCAGCAGCCAAAGCTGACTGCTATATCACCGGCGAGCCGTTGCATCAGGTCTTTCATTTTTGCCAAGAAAGCAGTTTATCTTTCATTGCGGGTGGACATTATTACAGTGAGATGATAGGATTACAATCGTTTAAAGAACAGGTGGAACAAAAATTTCCCACCGTGCAGACACATTGGATTGATATTCCGACAGGGGTGTAAAATATGGGCCGATTCTTCCGCAAACGCGCATCTGTACTAACTTTGAGTTTGACTGTTTTTTTATTAGACCAGCTGATAAAACTTATTGTTGTTTATAAAGTGCCTCTCTCCGAATCTCACACAGCCGTGATACAAATTTTGGGTGATTTTTTACAAATTATCCATGTACGCAATGAAGGGGCTCTTTTTTCTTTGGGGGCACATTGGCCTAAAATCCTGCGTATTATTCTCTTTAAAATTCTGCCTGTCCTTGTGATTGCCTGGCTGGCTGTGGTTATCAGCACAACCCCAGAACAGCAGGCACGTATTTTTCATCTAAAAAATATCCCCCACGAAGAATTCACCCTCGCCGGGCGTTGGGCTGCTTCTCTTATTGTTGGCGGTGGCTTTGGTAATATTGTCGACAGGGTGTTTCGCCCCGATGGTGTAGTCGATTTTTTAGATTTTAAATTCTATGGCCTCTTCGGCCTGGACAGATGGCCCACATTCAATATTGCTGATGCTTCCATCGTTCTTGGCATGGCTTTGTTGCTTTACTTTTCATTATTTCATAATAGAAAACAGACAAAAAAAAGAAAAACCCATAAAAAAAAGGTGCATAAAAACTGATGCGTGCTATTCTGATTTTCATTGTGAATATCATCGCCATGATAATGACTGTTTCACTGCTGGTATTTTTCTGTTTTTCAATCCTGCATTTTGTGGGGCTGCCTTTGATGAATAATATAAAAGAAGCATCATTAATGCAGCCGCTCATTCTTTTCGGGTGCTTGTTTGCAGCAGTCATTCTGCACTTTATCGTTTATAGAAAAATCATTCTGCCCTTTAGAAAAAGCGTGGATAAATCACTTTAAAGCGCTTCATACTTCAGTTCGCCGTCCACATATGTTCGCGTGACACGCATGTCTTTGTCAAATGTGACAATATCGGCACGCAAAGAAGGAATTAAATATCCTGTTTCCAGGTTTTTATGCAGCAATGTGGCAGGATTACCCGCTGCCATGCGCAGCGCCGAAGCCGGTCTGGCGCCCCATTTAATCATATTGCGCACAGCCTGGTCTAATGTTAAGGATGACCCTGCAATTACATCATCCTTTTTGCGATGAAAAATCTTATCTTCACCCAGATAAACCTCTTCACCATTGGCATACATAGGTTGATCAGACTTCAGGCCCGTGGGCGCCAAGGCATCGGTCACCAGAATAATCTTCATATCCTGCTTGTCGCGCATCAGCATTTTCACCAAAGCCGGATGCACATGCACGCCATCGGCAATCAGTTCACAGCTGAGTTCATCATGAATGAGAATGGCACCCACCAAGCCCGGGTCTCTGTGATGCATTTTGCGCATGGCATTGAACATATGCGTGCAGTGCATAATGCCCGCCTGCACACCTTCCATCATATTTTCATAGGTCGCATCACTGTGCCCCGCAGAAAGCACAATGCCCTTTGCCACACAATAATGTATAATATCACGCATCGATTTCAGTTCGGGCGCCACAGTCATCAAAGATAAAGAACCACGGCTGGCTTTATACATTTCCTTCATAAAGTCAATATCAACGTCTTTTATGGTCTCAGGACGCTGCACCCCCAATTGCTTGCAGCTGATAAATGGTCCCTCTAAATGCAGACCCTGGATACGTGCACCCCTTTCTTTGCCCATAGAGGCCACACCGGCACGAATAGAGGCCAGCATTTGTTCTTCTTTTTGGGGATATAATGTGGGACAAAAGCTAGTAACACCAAAAGACACCAGACAGCGTGACATGCCCAAAAAGTCTTCTTCTTCGCCATGCGCGGTGTCGAACCCTCCGCTGCCATGCACATGCGTGTCGATAAAGCCGGGAGCTATAATCCCTCCATCCATCTCCACCACTTGCAAATCACTTGGCAGGGGAATCTTCGCCAGCCGCTCATTCGTCACCACATCTTCAATAATGCCGTCTTTAATGAGCACAGACCCATTTTCAATGACAGCAATGCCTGTATAAATTGCGGCATTATGTAGACATATCATACCCATATGTGTATTATAATGCTTCGATGTTGCAAGTGTCAAACAAAAACCTCTCCCAGTTCATATTTCATCTTCTTCCTCTTGTGCTCATCTGCCTCTCCTGCACCATCACCACACCCCAAATTGCCCGCTTTGAAATGCAGCCCAATTGGATATATAATATAGAATCTCAAAAAATCAGTAATTTTATTTCTGTTTTTGTTATGCTGAAAGACCTTGACCCCCAGCGCAGTTTTCCCCGCATCACACTGCATATGATAGGTCATGATCTCTTTTGGGAAATTCCTGTTTCTAATGAAGACATTCATCGCCGAGTATGTTCCTATTCGGCAGGATTTTTATACACTCCTGAAAATCTGCCCTCGGCCACATATGAATTGCGCGTGCACGGTGAACGCGGCATGATTGCTACACAAAGAATAACAATCAATCAAGGCGCTATGCCTTCTGCCTCAGATTTCCCCCTGCTGCACAATTATCGCGTTTCTTTCCCCGCCGTTTTATTTGTCTACCACCAAAAAGACTTCTTTTTAGCCACACATCTCTCTCCTTCCTATGTATTGCCGAAAAAGGAAAAGGGTGAAAGTTTCTACCTTTACAGCTTTTCTGACACCCTGCAAGCTGGATTAGTGTGCGGGCCTTATTAAACACATGAGGATATATATGTCTGTTAAACCCTTTTCATTGATTCATTTCACTTTTTTATTTTGCGTGACTCTCTTTTCCAAAAATCTGCATGCACAGACTGCACAGCAGGCCTATAAAGATGCCACACGGCATTATTACATGGCCGGAAAAATTGGCCCTGCCGATACGGCATTTCTTGACTTTCTCGCTTCTTATCATGACGCGGCCTCTGCCAGAATGGACCTGATTCAAATTTATCAGGAAGAAGCCAAGCTGAAACAGGCTTTGCAATTTATGAAAACCCTCAGCGAAACTTATCCCGATATAAATGATTATAAAAATATGGTTTTTGTTTTGGCTGTTCAGGGGGGGGATTATTCGTTTGCAAAAAAAATTGAGCCCATGATTGGCGATGATGGGCAGACAATTTTTTACAAGGGTTTTCTGCGCTATCAAATGCGCCAATACAATGACGCTGTGCCCTATTTCCAGCGCGCACTGCAATTCAAAAACAATAAGCCACAGGCCTATCATTTCCTGGGCATGTGCTATTTACAACAAAAATTCTACAATTTAGCCATAGAAAATTTTGTTCTGGCCTTGAAAGAGGAGCCCAGCTTCATGCTGTCTTTGGAACCCCTGGGCAAATGCTATCTGGCCGTGGGCAATTGGCGCAAGGCTTTAAGCACACTGCGCCGCGCACAGAGCAATCTGCCCGAGAAAAAAAGTGTGCGCAAAGCTGTGAAAGACATCACAAGCAAACATGAAAAAGAACTTGAGCAAGAGGCCCTCTCGAGACAGGATCGCAAAACAACTTTCAATGCCCCCGTGCTCACCACCTTTCCCAAAATCCCCGGCCGCCTGGTGCGTATCGGCCTCTCTGAGCGCATGTCTTCTATCTATTTAAAACCAGGGGCTAATTATCGCATTTCTTTTAATGGCGAAATCTCTCACGGGCAGAAAGGCGATATTATTCATATTCACAGCCCTTCGGAAAAATCAGAATCTCCCATTACCAATAAAAGCTATGTGCTGAAAAACAAAGATTCTTTGTCTATTTCCTATTCTTCCAATAATGCCTCCACGATTGTCTTCGACCTGGTCGACGGCCAGGGGTATTTTTTCGTGCGCACCACAGATAGAGCCTATCGCGGCAGCATGGAAATTATGGGCTTTTCCAAAGGAATGACCCTGGTAAATATTGTGCCCATGGAATCATATCTGTATTCAGTGGTGCCCTCGGAGATTCCACCTTATTGGCCCATGGAAGCCCTGAAAGCCCAGGCTGTGGCTGCACGCACATATACACTGGTGAACATGGGCCGCTTTAGCCATCGCGGTTTCGATCTCTACGGCTCAATCACCAGTCATGCCTACACAGGCATTGGGGGTGAAAATCCACGTACGACACAGGCCGTGGATGATACAGCCGGCCTGGTTCTTTATACAAATGCAAATAAAAAAGACCTTTTGACAACGTATTACAGCGCAAATACAGGCGGCTTCACCGACCCGGATACCGTGGTGTGGAACAAAGAAGGCCCCAGTGACCATGTGGGCCGGCCGGACAAGCTGGAGAAAGCAAGGCATTTATACTTGCCCCCGGCCGAATTGGCAGCCTGGATTAAAAGCCAGCCAAAAACGTACAGCAGCTGGCCCAATATGCACTTTGCCCCGGCTTTTCGCAGCGTGGTGTGGATCAGCGCCGAAGAAATGGCCCTGCGCGTGGGCCGCAGCAAAAAAATTGGCAATATACGTCAATTCCAAGTGCTCGAGCGCAGCATTTCCGGGCGAGTCACCCAAGTGAAAGCTATCGGCGACTCGGGCGCGGTGGTAATCTCAGGAGATACGATTCGCAATCGCCTGGGCGGCCTGCGCAGCAATCTTTACAGCATGCAGACGATCACCAATGCGCAGGGCAAGCCTATTTATTTCATTATCTATACAGCAGGATGGGGGCATGGCATTGGCATGGACCAAAGCGGCGCAGCCGGCATGGCCTCCGACGGACATACATTTCGCAATATCTTAAGTCATTATTATCCGCGCGGATATTTGAGCGCCTATTCAGGCAGCGGGCGATGAAATATCTTTTCAGAAAGGAAAAAAAACCAGTGTTAAGTCGCCCGTGGCGCCTTAACAAGAAGCCTACCGTTGCTTCCTTCCGGACCTGGCGGGGTTCAGCTTTGCATAATCGCACGGAACCTAACACTGGAAAAAATACGGAGAGAGGGGGATTCGAACCCCCGGTACCTTGTGAGTACGCACGCTTTCCAAGCGTGTACCTTAAACCGCTCGGTCATCTCTCCCAACAAGGGTCTATCCTATCAGAAAATGCTCTCTGTGGCAAGAGTCAGCATTATTATTTTATCGTAAATCCCATATGGTAAAGACATAGCTGATGCATAAATCATCAATGCCGTGATGCCTATAAAACAGGCCAAAAGGCGCTTTTTCATCAAGCCGGAGAGCATCATCCATTCGGGCAAAGACATACCGCCAATAGACATCATCAGGGCAAAGACTAAGCCTGTACCCATGCCTTTCGACACCAAAGACGCAATCACCGGAATCACCGCCGCGATGCTGGTGTAAATTGGGGCGCCCAGCATAATCGCCAGGGGAATCATCAAAAATTGATTCTCATGATTCAGTCTCTCTATCCACTGCGTGCTGGCCCGCATCGTGACAGCCACCCCAACAGCTACACCGGCCAGCAAATAAGGCAAAACACTGGCAATAATACACAGGCTTTCTTT
>JAHHUI010000048.1 GCA_020024055.1 Spirochaetaceae bacterium
CGCCGCGACAAAATTTCTGTGCGCGTGGTGGAAAGCCGCGTGCAGAAAAAACCCCGCCAGGAAACCGTCGCTTCGGCGCATGCATCTAAAACAATGTATAAAAATCTGCAGGAAAAACTCGCCTCTTATTTTGAAGCACTAGTAGTGGTAAAAAGCAAAAATGCAGGCGGTGTGATTCAGATCAGCTTTGAAAATAAAAAATCATTAGATCATATTCTTGACATACTCCAAATTCCCTTGGATGACATATGAAAAGCAATTTTCATTTACAGTCTGACCAGGAATTAGCTGATGAAGAATATGATAAATTTCAATCTTTAATTTATAACTTAACAGGAATCAGCTTCAACGATTCCAATCGATCTTCTCTTGCCTCGCGCATTTTCGATCGCATGCGCGTTGCAGGAATAAACAATGTGCTTGCCTATTATGACTTTGCATCGGGCAATGATGAAGAATTAAAATTGCTGATGAGTTCGATCACAATAAATCTGACACGATTTTTCCGCACATCAGCGCATTTCGAAGCCCTGGAAAATTTCGTCTTGCCTTATATTATTGCGCATAAAGAACATCTGCCAGAAAAGAAAAGAATCATTAATCTGTGGTCGGCAGGATGTTCCACCGGAGAAGAAGCCTACAGTCTGGCCATTTGCATGAGCGAATGGCTGCCTGAAGACTTTAATTTTCATATCACTGCCACAGACATCAGCCTTCCCTCTTTATATACAGCACAGGAAGGCTCTTACAGCAAAGAGCGTACTCAAGATGTTCCTTCCAAGTTATTGTCAAAATATTTTACAAAAAACAAAGAGAAATACCAAATAAAACCATTTTTAAAAGAACATATTGTCTTTGACTATAATAATCTCATGCTGCGCACCCTGCACAAAAAATTTGATATTATTTTCTGTCGCAATGTAATGATTTACTTTGATCAAAAATCACAGCAAAAACTCATTGATAATCTGATGGCAAGAATGAAGCCTTATTCTTATCTTTTCCTTGGCCATACGGAATCATTAGAAAGTATTTATGGTAAATTACCCAAGCATATCCAAAAGACACAGTTTATCACCGTGTATGAGCGAGATACACAATCATGAAAAAGATCTCTGTACTTATCATTGACGACTCGGCCCTGATGCGCAACCTGGTGAGTAAAATTATCTCGCACGAGTCGGGCATGACTGTTGTCGGTACGGCGCTCAATGGTGTGATTGGCCTGAAAAAAGTGGAAGAATTACAGCCGGATGTAATTACTTTAGATCTGGAAATGCCCGAATTGGACGGCATTGCTTTTCTGCGCGAACTGCATCAGCGCAAAATTGATACCCCTGTAATTATTCTCTCCTCTCTGGCCCATGCGGGGGCAAAAATCACCATGCAGGCATTAAGCCTGGGCGCCTGCGATTTTGTGACAAAACCCTCAGGTTCCATCAGTCTGGATATTAAAGACATTTCTAAAGAATTATGCGAGAAAATCTATGCCCATTATCATTTTTATCAAAAGAAAAAGGGCGCCCTGGGCAGCAAAGAAGAAGAACGGCCCCTGCTGGATCCTAAAAATCCTAAAAAGAATTCCACCTGGCCTAAATATACGCCGCCATCAAAGCTGTACACACCCAAAATTTTGTGCATCGGGGCTTCCACCGGCGGGCCTTTTGCCTTGAAATCTTTTTTATCTGGCCTTTCACAGGATTTTCCACTGCCTATTCTCATCATCCAGCATATGCCCAAAGAATTTACGGGGCCTTTTGCCGAAAGCCTGAATTCTATCTGCTCTTTAGATGTGCAAGAAGCCACCGACGGTGCCATTATCCACCCGGGCAAGGTGTACATTGCCCCCGGAGACATGCATATGACGATGGAAGACAAAAAAATGGTGCGCGTGGTGCGCCTGAATCAGCAGGAACCTCGCAATGGCCATCGTCCCAGTGTCGATGTGCTTTTTGCCAGCGCGGCCAAGGCGTATGACGGCAATGTAATGGCCATTTTGATGACTGGCATGGGTGAAGACGGCGCAAGAGAAATGGGCACCTTATTCAGCAAAGGCGCTATCACCATTGCCCAGGATAGAGATTCCTGCGTGGTGTATGGCATGCCCAAAAGCGCCATCGAGCATCATTATGTTCAGTATGTGATGAACCTGGAAGAAATGCCATCAAGAATCACTGAAATTATCCAGCAATATTATTAATTGTTTCAGGCACACTGGATATGACACAGACACGAATATCCCGTGCGCCATGCGTGCTGAGCACTTTGACACATTCATGTGCAGTTGAACCGGTCGTAAGAATATCATCTAAAAGCAATACTTTTGAAATGGCATGCCCATGGAAAATAATGTTATTTTCCAAATTTGTCAGTCTATCGAGACGGCTCAAAGTTTTTTGACTTTTCTTGGCTTTATTTTTCAGTAAATTTCGATATGGAATGCCGTGATATTCCTGCAATTCTTTTGCAATCAAAGAAATAGCCGAAAACGACGTTGTGCGAGAAGGAACAGGCACAATGATAAATCCATCATGCAGAGCATGGCGGATAAAAGAAGATTCGCTTAAAAATTTTGCAAAAACCCTTTTTAAATTGAACATATGTCTGACTTTATAATCTAAAAGCAGGGCTCTGATTCTCTCTTGATAGCTGAATAAACTATGGATCCTTTCAGGCAGATAGCGCCTGCCCAAAGACGCACAGGAAACGCAAATATATTTTCCGGGTGGAATCATCCTGGAACATCGAGAACAGCGATTTGCCCAATGCGGAATCAGATTTTCTTTTAAATCTGAGAGGCAATTTTCACAAAATGCAGGTGCATTGAAGACACGCTGATGGCAACAGCCACATGTGACAGGAAAGAAAAAGTCTCCCAGGATACGAGAATATTTTCTAATTTTTATAGGAAGCATATGCCTTAATTATAATCTTCCAGGACAAGGTCATAGCCGCCTGTATGTGAATTATACACCCAGCGCAGCACCTTCACCACGACTTCTCCGTCTTTGCCCAAGGTCACCTCATGCAGGCCTATTTTCAGTCTGGTTTTTCCTGCATTCGATGTCCATAGGCGGAAACTGGAATTCATGCTGCGCTGCAGGCGCTCGCCATCCTGATAATAGCGTTCATGTGATTCACGGCCATCCAGCAAATATCGGAAATTGGTATTGCCGGTGAATGTGATATTAATCTCCACACGAATCGGGCTGCGCATGCTGAGAATGGTGCGCCTCTTGCCCAAAACATCTTCCACATTTTTAGCCAGGCTCTTGGGAATGGGCTGTGCGGCGGTTTTCTCTGCGGGCGCGGTTTTCGGCTGGCGATTTTTGAAGCTGGTCAGTCTTTGCGCTTCAAAGCTGATGGCCTTGCCGTCTTCCAGGCCTATATCCGTAATTTTCATCACAAAATTAGCCTGACTGGAGCCGCCCAATGAAAAAAATCTCTCCTCACCCAGATTAATAGAAAATGTTGTCGGCATCACTTCATCATTATAATACTGCTCAAAATCAGTTTCGCTGCCTTTCATGCGCACAGGCGTGAAAATGTAGAGGTTATTTTCACCCACACTCACTTCAATTTTATCATTCAGGCGCAACACTCCCGAATATACCTCATCGGTGATTTCATGCACGTTTTGCTCTGCCTGGCGCACGGCTTCCTGTTCTTGCAATTTCTTTTGTCTTTCATGATATTTCTTTTGAACAAAAGGAATCGTCAGCCAAGCCATGGCGCCTGCCAAAGCAAGGCTGATGAACAGGCCCCACACCCAGCCGGGTATTTTAAAATGCTCTTTGCTCATCAGCTCATACATAGGGATCGGCGCTTCAGCCAGCTTATAATTTTCGTAAACAGAGAGAATATTGGCCTGGGAAACGCCAAGATACTCGGCATATGTTTTCAGAAAACCCAATAAATAAGGTTCACCGGGAAATTCATCAAACATATCATCCTCCAATGCCATGATATACTGCAAAGAGATATTTGTTTCATTGGCCACACGCTGCTGCGTATAGCCTTTCTTTTCGCGCAGTTCTCGAAGAACCATTCCCGGTGTTCTCATAATTTAAGGTGCCTCTGTGCCATAAATAAAGTCAGGATAGCGATTCACGCGGCTGGTGTCGTCCAGCTCCATCACGAATAAAGTCTTGGGAATATTAGAATTAAGACGAATATTAAGGAAATCAAACTGCAATGTCTCGAACATGCTGGTGACACCCACCACACGGCGGATGAGCAAAGTCTGGGGGTCGATAGACATTTCCAATGTGCGAAAGCCCTCATTATTCACACGCCATTTCAGCTGAAGCTTCACCACCATTTCCGAAGATCCGCTGCTTAAAGGCTGGGGTCGCGCGCTGTTCACATAGCTGACAGAATAATTTTTCTGCATGATCTCCAGGCCGCGGCCCACGCCAATGCCGCCCATGCCTTCAATGTCTTTCGTGGTCAGCTTCTGTTCCAGAATCACTTCATACTGAGGCAGATACAGCTGCAGCAGATCTGATGTGATGAGCAAAACCTGTTTCGCCGGGCTGGTGTATTCAATTTTCAGGCGATCGGGGGCCACATAATACAATGTGCCCTGCTGCACCACTCCCTGCTTGGTCATGATAATCCTGGCACGATAGTTTACTATCTTCGCATAATTATTCGATACTCTTTTAAGAAAAGCATCGGCTGTTTCCTGCTGGCCCTGGGCCCAAAGACCGCTCATCATGCCAAATATCAAAAAAAGAATCATTAATTTTTTCATGCAATTTATCCTATCATTCCCATGTTAAATTATCATTATTAACTTGTTTGTTTTTCCAGCGTACCCTGCAAATTGCGCATACGCACCAGGCTTTCTTCCTTTCCCAAAAGGCGCATCGACCCAAAAAGCGGAGGCGAGACTGTGCTGCCTGTCAAAGCCACGCGCACAGGCTGAAGAAATTGTCCAATTTTCACACCCAATGCATCGGCCTTGCTGCGGCATTCCTGTTCTAATTCCTCATCATTCTTTGCATCCAGATGGCTGAAAATCTCGATCGCCGCAGGCAAAATCGGCATCACGGCCGGCAATTCCATTTTCTTGGGAATTGCACAGGCAATGTCATACTGTTCGGGCCTGTTGAACAAAAAAGCCAAAAGCTGCGGCGCATCGCTTAAATAATGCATGCGCTCCTGAATCAGGGGCATGGCCTGCAAAAGCAGATCTGTGATTTCCTTGCCCACGGGCTCTTTAATCAGGCCTGATTCCAAAAGAAAAGGCATACATTGCCCAAGCAATTCTTCATGGCTCAGCTTGCGCAAATACATGCCATTGAACCAGTCCAGTTTTTTATAGTCAAACACAGCCGGCGCTTTGTTCAGTCGCTGCAATGTGAAGACTTTGCATAATTCGTCTAATGTGAAAAATTCTGTGCTGTCGTCTAAAGACCAGCCCAGCAGGCTGATATAATTGACAATGGCCTCCGGCAAATAGCCCTTGGCTCGGAATTCACGCACGCTGGTGGCCCCGTGGCGCTTGCTCAGCTTCTGTCCATCCTGGCCCAAAACCATTGGCAAATGGCATAATTTTGGCATGTCCCATCCAAATGCCTGATACAGCAGGGCATGAAGCGGCGCGCTGGGCACCCATTCCTGTGCACGCAGCACATGGGTAATTTTCATCAGATGATCATCAATCACATTGGCCAGGTGATATGTGGGCAAATTGTCCGACTTCATCAGAATCGGGTCGGGGTTAATATCTTTGCATTCGCGCGTGATATCGCCCAAAAGCTCATCATGCACCGTGACAGCACCATCGATGGGAATTTTAAAACGGATGACAGGATGGGGGCATTCTTTGTCCAGCTCTTGTCTTTCGGCTTCTGAAAGGTCTCGGCAATGACGATCATATCCGGGCGCCATGCCATTGGCTTCCTGTATTTTGCGAATGCGCTCTAGGCGCGAGGCACTGCAATAGCAATAATAGGCATGCCCGCTGTCAATTAACTTTTGTGCATATTCCCGATAGAGATCACTTCTTTCGCTTTGCACATAGGGGCCATAAGCGCCGTCTTTCTGCGGGCCTTCGTCATAGGTGATGCCCAGCCAGTCCAGGGTCTCATATAAATCCTGCAAGGCTTCATCAAAATAGCGGCCCTGATCGGTGTCTTCCACGCGAAGCAAAAATTGTCCGCCCATAGAACAGGCAAAAAAATAATTGAATAAGGCTGTTCTGGCTCCGCCGATATGCTGATAGCCTGTCGGCGAGGGCGCATAGCGCACGCGCACACTCATTCACGAATCTCCTTAGAGTTCAAAAAGAACTTTCCTATTCTAGCAACTTTTTTTCAAGATCACAAGAGCATGCGGTTGATTTTTCTGCTTTGATCCAATAGCATTAAATTCGTATGATGTCACGACTATGGCTGCCGCTGCTGGTTTTGGCTGCGGCGATTATTATTTCCTATCTTTTGTTTGGAATTGCCCCCTACACGATCAGCGGCGATTCTATGGACCCCCTTTTGCGCGAGGGCGACGTGGTGCTTGTCGATCGCGTGCTGTGGCGCCTGGGCGGCCCAAGAGAAAATAGTGTGATGACTTTTTATGACAACGGCAAAACTATTGTCAAACGCACAGTATTGCTGGAAAAACAATCAGTGAAAATTGATGAAAATTATGGTATTTATGTTCATGACCGATATTTACCCTTGAACCCCCAGGTGGACTGGGCCATTGAGGGCGGGTATTTGCACATCCCTGAAAACAATTATTTTGTTTTGGGTGATAACCTTTCTCAAAGCTTTGACTCACGCCATTACGGGCTGATTAATAAAAAACGTATTAACGGCACGGTTCTTGGAGTATTATATCATGAGAGCGGACATTAAAAAGCCCCATACGCCCGAAGCAGAAATTACCCTGGCTGATGTGATTGCCAGCCCCTTCAAGGGCCTCAAAGGCAAAGACTTTTGGGTGTGCATGGGTTTGGTGGCTTTTTTGGCGCTCATCAGCGGCCGCATGATTATCCTGGGCACAAGAGACCATATCTCGCATGTGGTGCCTCGCCTGCCCATTGTCGAACGCGGCTCGATTTACGATCGCAAGGGCCTGCTGCTTGCCCAGCAGGTGGAAACCTTCACCCTGGACATATGGCTGCCAGACCTGCAGGATTTGGCCCCCGACGAAACAGAGAAACAGGCACAAGAGCGCATTGCCAAAACAGCGCGCGCCCTGGCCCCGGTGTTGTTGTGGTCTGCCGACGATTTATATAAAAAACTCAGCAATACAGAGGGCTCTAAAAATGTGAATCTGTTGCGCAAAGCCAGCAAAGAAATGCGCGACAAAGTGGTGGCCCTGGCTAAAGTGAATGACATCCGCGGGCTGCGCATCACGGCCGACCAAAGCCGTGTGTATCCCCAGGGGCCCTTGGCGGCAAATCTGATCGGCTATGTGAATTTAGACAATCAGGGCGGCGATGGTCTGGAATACTCGTATGAGCGCATCCTGGCGCCTGCCGGGCTGGATCAAATCTATCGCGATCGCGTGACAGGCTCATCCATTGAATTGACCATTGACATTCCTTTACAGTCTATTCTTGAGCGCAAAATGCTTCAGGCCTTGCGCGAAAACAAAGCCGATGCGGGCATTGCCATTGTGGCCGATGCAAAAACAGCCGATGTGCTGGCCTATGTCAGCGTGCCCACTTATGATCCCAATTATTATAATCTGGCCAGCCAGGAAGAGAGACTGAACCGCCCCGCCGTGCAGACATATGAACCGGGCAGTGTCTTCAAGATTTTTACCATTGCCTCTGTGATGGACACAGGGCGTGTGAAGGCCAATGACACATTTTACTGCCCCGGGTTCTATCGCATCGACCCCGGACATGGAGAACCTATCATCATCAAATGCACAGGCGTGCACGGCGAGCAGAATGTGGCCCAGGTGCTGGCCAACAGCTGCAACACAGGTACTGCGGCCATCAGCGCGCGCATCGGGGCGAATGAATTTTATCGGCGCCTGCGCAAATTCGGATTTGGCAGCAAGGCCAATATTCACCTGCCCGGCGAGACTACGGGCCTGTTGTCCGAGCCAATTAATTGGTCGATCCGCAGTAAGCCTACCATTGCCATGGGCCAGGAAGTGGGCACCCAGGCGATGCAAATCGTCCAGGCTGCCACAGCTATCACCAATGGCGGCGTGATGCTCAAGCCGCGCATTGTGCGCAAAGTGGTGGACGGTAATGGCAAAGTGGTGCAGGAATATCCGCGCCAGATGGTTGCCGAGGTGCTTTCGCCGGGGGTGGCCAATTCTGTTTTAGGCATGCTGGAATTGGGTGTTGACGCAGGCATTGCCCGCAAGATGCGGGTGCCCGGCTTTCGCATTGGGGCCAAAACAGGCACCAGCCAAACATATGACGAGAGAACAAAAACATACAGCACAACAAATTACACAGCCAGTACATTGGCTGTCTTCCCTATGCAAGACCCGCTGTACATTGTGTATATTGTTATCTTCAACCCCCGGGGCAAAAGCTATTACGGCGCTAATATTGTGGCCCCGCTGATTGGCGAGCTGGCCAGAGAAATGATTCCCCTGTATGGCTTGCCCTCTTCAGGGATCTTCGCCCTGCGCAGCCGCAGCCGCAGCCGTAACCCCGAGGCATCGCCTCTGAATGACAAAAAACAAGTGCAATATCTGCCGAATTTTGTGGGCATGAACAGAACAGAGCTGGAAAATTTCTTCAAAATTAATCAATATCTCTCTCATTTTATCCTGGGAGAGGGAAAAATCGTGACAGAACAATTTCCCCCTGCGGGCACCTTGGTCACTCCCAATATCACGGTGCGCCTGGAAATGAGGGAAGAACTGTAAATGCCGCATTTTGAAAAAAACCTGAATGCATTGGCCCTGCGCTATCCAGATATTGCCTGGAAAAATACGCTGATGCCGCTTAAAGAACAAATGCCATCGGGCATGCGCCTTGAGCAAAGCCGCAGCGGCTCGCCCACCCTCATCACCGAAAACGGCGCTGTGCATTCACAATATAATCCCCACAGTGAAGCAGAAAAAGTGGTTCAGTCTCTTCAGGCCGATGTGGACGGCTATATCCTTATTGGCCTGGGCCTGGGCTATCTGGCGCGCCAGTTGCATCGGCAATATCCCCAAAAAATCCTGGTACTGATAGAGCCGGAAATTCTTGTCTTTGTGCTTATGCTGCGTTATTTTGACATGAGCGATTTAATCGGCGACAGCAATGTGCATTTCTTCTTCTCTTCATATCGCGATGATTTGCTGCAATTGCTGCGCAGACTGAATATGTACAGCCTTCAAACCATTCCCAACAGAGCTCTGGCGCTCAGACACCCTGAATATTATGAAGCGATGCAGAAAGAGGCACGATTATACATTCTGCGGCGCAGCGTGAATTTTAAAACGATTCAGGAACAGGGGCACTTATGGCTGCACAATCTCTGTTGCAATATGAATCATTTCGCGCAGACACCGGGGGTTTCTCACCTGGAAAACAGTATGCATGAATTGCCGGCTTTGTTGATTGCCGCCGGACCCAGCTTGGATACTCTGTGGCCGCATATCCATGAAATACACGAGCGCTGTGTGCTGGTTTGTGTGGACACGGCCTTGCGTATTCTCTTGCAGCATGGCATCCATCCTGATTTTGTCATTGCTGTGGACAGCCAATACTGGAACAGCCGCCACCTGGACAACTGCATCTCGCCTTCATCCATTTTTGTGGCCGACCCCAGCCTGTATCCCACCATTCTGCGCAAGAAACAAAATTTTCATTTCTTTCTCACCAGCTCGCTTTTCCCCATGGGCGAATATATAGAAGAGCGCGTGGAAAAAAAAGGCGAGATACTCTCAGGCGGCTCTGTCTCCACCAGCGCTTTCGACCTGTGCCGCAAGATTGGCGCCTCGTCCATTTGGGCCATTGGGCTGGATTTGGCCTTTCCTTCGGGGCACACGCATGCCTATGGCGCGCGTTTTGAAGAATGGGCCCTGTGCGATGGCATGCGCCTGGCCCCCGCACAGAATTTCTTTCTCCAGCAAAGCCTCACGGCATTCCCCTCTTATTATCAAGGAAATCACTCTGGCATGGTGATGACAGACAAGCGCATGGAAGTGTATCGTCTGTGGTTTGAAGATCAGGCCCAAAGCATTCCCTGCCGCAATCTTTCACAGGGAGTGAAAATAGAGTATATGCCTGCCGCTCTTTGGCAGGATATCCTGGCCCTGCCGCCCTGCCGTGATGAAATTGATCAAAAAATGTCGCTTTTGCACAATGTGCGCACAGATGATGCGGCCCTGGAAGATAAGCTCTCCGGCGTTGTGAAAGAAATGCAAAACGAGCTTATGCGTGTCAAGCGCATCTGCC
>JAHHUI010000049.1 GCA_020024055.1 Spirochaetaceae bacterium
GGCGGAATATCTGTTTGATGATGATACAATGAGGACTCGTATTGACATCAGTGAATATCAGGAAAAGCATTCTGTTTCACGCCTGATCGGCTCGCCCCCCGGCTATGTGGGCTTTGAAGAGGGCGGGCTGTTGACCGACAGCCTGCGCAAACATCCGCATTGCGTGCTGCTTTTGGACGAAATTGAAAAAGCGCATAAAGATATTTACAATATTCTGCTTTCGGCAATGGACTATGCCACGATCACCGACAGCCAGGGCCGGCGTGCTGATCTGCGTCATTGCATCATCATTATGACCAGCAATGTGGGCGCCCAGCAAATGAATCGGCCGTCGATTGGATTTGATGATGCACCCAGGAATAAAGAGGCAATTTTTGACGAAATTGAGAAAGTCTTCACCCCTGAATTCAGGAACAGACTGGATAAAATTATTGTCTTCAATCCCCTGAGTAAAGAAGCCATGAAGGCGATTGCCATGAAAGAATTGAAGATTGTGGAAGATCTCTTGGCCCTGCAGAATGTGAAGCTGACGTATAGCGAAGAGGCCCTGAATTATCTCTCTGAAAAAGGGTATGACAGGGTATTTGGTGCCCGGCCGCTGGCCAGACTGATAGAAGATGAAGTGAAAGAGCCTTTGGTCAATCATTTACTCAAGGGCGATCTTTTAGGCAAGCGTGTGCATTTAATGCTGCGCAAGGGACAATTAACACATCAAGTGAAGAAGCTTCCCGATGGACTTCCCATATCTGCCTGCTGAGACTGACTTTGAATTTCCCCCCTGCATACCTGGCGAAAGCCTGGTGACTGTGGGGGGCAATCTCTCGCCGGGCATGCTGCTCTCGGCCTATCGCAGAGGGATTTTTCCCTGGTATAATGATGACACACAGCCGATCATGTGGCATAGCCCCGATCCGCGCTTTGTGCTTTTCCCCAACCAATTACACCTTGGCAAAAAATTTCACTCTTTCATGAAAAAACAATCCTGGATTGTGCGCTTGGATCATAATTTTTCCAAAATGATTGCCTGTTGTGCTGCCGTGCCCAGGGCGGGGCAAAATGGAACATGGATCACAAAAAACATGCAGCAGGCCTATATCAAATTACATGAACTGGGCTTTGCACACAGCTGTGAAGTGTATGACGAGCAGGAAGAATTTATTGGGGGTTTTTACGGCATCAATCTGCGGAAAATTTTTTTTGGAGAATCTATGGTTTCTTTAAAATCACAAGTTTCCCGCTATGCTTTGGCAAAATTTATTCAGTATTTTTTACCCAAAGGCCTGCAAATGATTGACTGTCAGCAAGAAACAGAATATTTGGGCAGCATGGGGGCTCAAAGTATCTCGCGCGATGAATTTCTGGGCATACTTGCACAGCCGGATACAGAGAATGTATGGAGGGGAAATTGGGCCCATCGTTTTTCCGATTTTGCTTAAAATTTACCCTCATTATCTGTTTCTTTGCCGCTCTATCCTATCCCCTTTCTGCACAGGATGTCCTTTCTGCACAGATAAATAAATTGTCAAATATAGATACCAGTCAATATTCCAGAGATCAGCTGGTGAAACATCAATATATACAAAATCTTTTGGAGTCTATCCTTAAACATTACAATGAAGGCCAATATAAAAAAGCATTGCGCCTGATACGCGATGTATATCGCTCGACCAATGATCTGCCGAATAATGAAGAGATTTCCAATTTGCTGCAGTCTATAGAGAATATTATTAAAATCAAGCAGTCTGAATCAGGAAAAAGAGGCAGCCAGTTGCATCAAAAACTGAATTGGGAAGCAGACGAAACCTCATCTAAAGATCAGGCCAGATACCTGTTTGCCCTGTGGATCACTCCTGATTTTAATATGTATCGCATAGATAAAGCAAAAGACATTTATCGTGCGGGGATCAGCACGAGTGTAGAATTTTTCCTGCCATATCTAGAACGCTCTATCGGGTTCAGCGGCAGCTTTGGCTCTGATTTTCTAGATTTTAATCTGGCAAAATTTTCTGATGACTATATCATCTACCGCTACAGTGCATTTTTCCAATACAGGCTGACATGGAGCCTGCCGGCGATTGATCAAACTGCGACATTAACTATCCGTGCGGGGGTAAATGGACAATTTGTTCAGGAATTTAAACAAAAGTCTTCTCCCTCTTCATACACAGAAACCCAAATGATGCCCTACATTGGGGTGAGCATACAAGATCCGCTTTTATACAGGATTTTTCAAAACAGTTTTAATCAGAATCTTATTTTTAACCCCACAATATCATTTGAATATCTGCCGAGGAAAAATGACGTGCTTGCCTTTGGTGTGAGTATTGGCATTTATTATCGATTTGGCAATGTGTTGATTGGGCCGCAATACGCATTTCGCATGTATTACGACACCAACAATGCAGTGATACAAAATAATTCACGTATATCTTTTGTTCTGAGCACACAAATCTAGGGCAAATATGTTGTTTCGGGGGCAAAAGCGCTTTCTCCGCGCAGCGGATCATCGCTGTAGGCCGTCAGACTGAAATAATACATTTTACCCACTTCCAAGCCTTCCAGATAATATTCTGTCACATTGCCCACATCAATGGGTGAAGTTTTACCCCCAGAAGTTCCAAAATAATTCTGGCTTTGTTCGCCAAAGTATAATCTGTAACCGGCCACATTGCCTGTATATAAAGGACTCCACTTAAGCAAAACACCATTTGCCTGGCGTTCAAAAACGATGCGCCCGGGTGTCGGCGGCGGCGGTACTGTATCTTGTGTGATCACCATATCACGAAGGATGGGGCTGGTTTGCGCGTTGATGCCGGCAAAAAAGTCAACACGGAACTGAACATAACGGTCACTGGGGCCCAGATAAACATCTTCGATGGTATAGTGCTGCCAGGGAATTCTTCCATATTGAAAATCTGCTTTGTAAGGAGCAAAACGTAAATATGTATTAAATGAAGAATTATTTTTATTTTCCCCCACCAGCTGAAAAGAACGGAATTTTTTTCCTTTCAGGTCATAAGCCTCGGTAATCAGCGTGCCTCTGTCGGCAAAGCGGCCATTGACAAATTCCTGCTGATAATAGGGTAAAATTCGAAAATCGTCTAAATATCCGGAAAAAGCGCCCAGGATAAGGTATTGCTGCTTGGCCTTGTGCCAATTCGGTTCATACATATCAGGGTTTTCACGCCCTGTGCTTGTGGCATAGGTCACGTCGCTCACTTTGTCATTGTCTAAGATTTCCAGCATGCCAAGATTATTCTGATAGCGCAAAGTGTGGCGATGCCAGCTGTTCTTCAGAATGGGCTCACCTGTCAGCTGCAAATCGATCATATTTCCATAAATATCAGAAAAAATATTCTGGAAATACCAGACAATGCGGCCTTTTTCAAAGTCAGCCACCACGCTTTGGATGACAGCGCCGCCTTCATGATCTACCATAGCGGAATATTCAAAGACACGCTCTCCGTCAGACATGCGCATGGGATATACCCAAAAATCGATGGTAAAGCTTTGAGGCTCCTGGCGAAAAATAGAATTGATCAATGGCTCTAGAACAATAGAATTGTTGCCCTGAAAGCTGGCCGAACGATTGCCCGAACGCGCCTGAATCTGGCTTAACGTCAGCTGTCCGCGGGAAAGCTGATAATTAGGACCCCATTCGCCCACTTCTTCAAAAGGCATATTCATATTGAAGTTTTGGGGCTTGCGCACACCAATAGTGAGCAGCTGCACCCCGCCGGGCAGATCCCTGTATTGTAAATCAACCAATTTTACATCTTTGGGCCAGGTTCTTCCGTCTTTTGTCAAAGAAATAGTTCGACCGTCAGAGGCATTTAAAACCAAAGAAAATACGAAAATAAGAACAAAAAACAAGAATCTCACAGGTATTTATATCGGCTGTTCTGAAGGAACATTAAATATTTAAGTAAGGCAGGCTTATTTCTTGGGCTTCAGCAAATCATCCACTTCGTCCTGATTTAAAACGGCTGCTACAAAGAATTCTTTATTCAGCTGAATTGCCGGGGAATTGTCGCCAACCTTCATTCCGCTGGCACTAATAATAATGCGCACGATCGGATAGCGCACATTTTCAGGGTCAGACTCGACCACACGGGCAATGGACTCATCTGAAAGGCGCACATAGCTGCCAATAGGGAATAAAGACAAAGCACTGACTAAGGAATTGACTAAATATTCATCATACTTTCTGCGCATATCTTTCACCATATCCGCCAGGCTCATATGTTCATTTTTTGCCGGGCGATAGGGTCTGTCGCTGATTTGGGCGTGATAGGTGCAGGAAATGGCAATAATCTTGGCATATAAACAAATAGAGTCACCTGCAAGCGCCTGTAAATAGCCGCTGCCATCCAGGCGTTCATGATGCTGGAGAACACCCAATAAAATATCTTGAGAGAGAGAAAAATCTTTTAAATTACGATAGCCGACAATCACATGGCTGGACAGCAATCGCCGCTCTTCCACCGTGATGGGGCCTTCTTTTTCATGCAAAGCAGGCGGCAAATGTAAAAGGCCAATTTCATGCAGGAAAGAAGCCATGCCCAGGTCAACCAGCTTGTGCGGCGGCAGCTTGATTGCCTCGCCCATGATGAGGCTGAGAATTGTGGTTTGTATGGCGTGATTCATAAAATAATCATCACATAAACCGCGATAAAGACTTAAACGAATGAAAAAACGTCTTTTTTCTCTTAATTCCTGAATCATACTGCGTATCAGTTCTACCAATTCCGTCACCGTCAGGCCGCGCTTATTGCCGTAAGATTCAAAAATCTCCTGTCCTTTTTTCACCAGCTGAACATAAACTTCCTTCATTCTCTGGCTTTCTAAATTTTCATCACCGGGCAAAGAAACGATTTTGTGTCCGGGGGCAATGGGCGTTCCCTGTAAAGCATCGCCGCTGCCATCAGTGTAAATATTCTTAATCTGCCAGTTTTTCAGCTGCTGCAACAAGGCTGCAGGAATGGGCACACGCGCAGGCAGAAGAGAAAACATATCATCATTAGTGAGAAAAAGATCGCCGTCTGTCATCTCATCAGCAGAAAAATGATCCGCTGCTATTTCCTTAAATTCTGCCATTAAAAGTTACGCTCCCGCATATATTGTCGTACAATCCAGTTAAAAAACAAACCTTAGGGCAGGAAATATTGTTTTACTGTTTTCAGCTGAAACAATACACGGCTGTCCGCCCAGAATTTGCCGCTTTTTAAAAACACGCGCGGAGGTTGCTCTAAATAAGCAACTCCGGATAAGATTTGCGGTTTTGCATGCAGTCTTTTGCGCTGATGATTACGTATAGCTTCTTTCACACTTTGCTCAATGGCCTCTTTGCGCCCGGCAAAATTTTCCTGTATGCTGCCGCTGCCCATGCCCGTGGAAAAAAGCAAACTGGGGCTGCTGCGAAATGCCAAATGATTCATATCTTTAGATGTTAAATGATAGCGCACCTGCAGACGCAGCAGGCTGATACCCTTTTGATCTGAGGACAAAGGTTCCAGATTGGGATCGCCAACAGGAATCTGGGCAATAGGCTCCAGGCGAAACACTTCTTTCACATTACGCAGCTTATCACTGGGCTGATAGTGAAAACGCCAGCCATATAAAACTCCGCTGAATACATAGCGCGCTTCTTCCAATAAATTCGCCGCTGCTTCTATCATTTCCTTGTCTTTGGGGTTCATAGCCTGAAATTGCTCGCTGCTGACAGTGCCATAGCCGCCTTCAGACATTAAATAGCGATCTTGGGGAAAAAACAAAGTGCCGTCATACCAAAAAACACCCACCAAGGCATCACGCCCATTTTCCAGCACCATATTTGCAAAGGAGGTCTGAAGAGACACAAAGAAAAAAGCTAAAACAAAAAATCTTTTTATTGTTTTCATCTGTTCCTCAGTCCTTATTCACCAATTTGCTCGTTTTTTGGCCCAAATCCCTGGTCAAATAAGCCACTGCTGGCGAGATGCTTTGGGCGATGGCCGGGTTGTTCAGCTTTTCCATCACAGCAGTAAACATTTCCATAGCTTTCTTATATTTTTTCATTCGATAATACAATGACCCTTTTTCATACTGGGCAGATGCCACCTTATCGGGCTGATTGGAAAAATTATCGATAATAATATCATAATATTGTATTGCCAGTTTATATTTCCTTTGATTGCGTGCATCCTGAGCATAGCGAAAATAGCGCTCGACCATCACCGAAGAATCGTACACAGGCTTCACGCTGCTGCATGAAAGAAAGAGGAGAAAAACTAAGAAAAAACTGTATTTCCACATCATTTTATTTATCGGCATTTTCACTTCTCTTTTACTTTTGTGTGCAATATTATACTGCAAATTTCCCCCAAAACACAAGCGGGCTCTGTCAAGAGAGCATTCTATTAGTGTATAATAACAACAAAGATGTTGAAACCGGGTACATATTTTTATATTTATGGATCTTTTCCTCTTTCTTTGATCAGCCTGGGCACCTTGATCTTCAGCCATCTTTATGGCATGACGGGGCTGCTGTGCAGCATTTTGCTTCTTATGATTCCTCTATACATCCTGCGGCGGCACATTGACACCTTGACCGCATACACCTGTGCTCTGGGTCTAATTTTGGGCACAATGCTGAATCTGTTGAGCACACAGCAGATAAAAGAGGATCAGCTTTTTATTGGGCACAATGAGAATACAAATATTTTATATGCCACCGCATTGCAGGACAGCAGCTATCATGGGCAAAAGCATGGCGTGTGGATGCGTCTGAGCGAAAGTGAAGGCCGCTACATCCGCGCCCAGGCAAAAGGAAAAATCCGCCCGTATATTCCCTCTAGGCAGCCTCGTTTTTTTCGTGGAGCCCAGCTGGCCTTGACTATTCGGCCGGCAAATCTTAATGCCTCAAATACATGGATTGCTGTGAAAAAAGTCTCTGTATTAGGCTATTCTCACCCCATTTGGGCCTTGCGCGCGTGCATTTTTGAAAAAATAGGCTCTCTTTTTGAACAGCGCTTTGATCTGCGCTCGGGGTTGTTTTTTGCCTTGATTCTGGGCGACCGTTCTGCCTTGCTGCCCATTCCCGCGCATCAGATCCGCCTGGCGGGCATCACACATTTGCTGGCTCTCTCAGGTTTGCATTTGGGCTTGCTCACTGTGCTTTTATTTTCTGTGTTTCATGGCCTGACAAATAAAAAAAATACTTATCTTATTGTTCTGCCTGTTTTGCTCTCCTATGTCATTTTAGTGGGCTACCCTTCTTCACTCATCAGAGCCTATCTATCTGTGGCCTTGGCTGCCTGTCTGTGGATACGCGGGCGAAATGCACGCTCACTAGATATTCTGGGCTTTGTATGCCTTCTGTCTTTGCTCATTGACCCAACAGCCTTTCTTTCCCTTTCATGGCAGCTGAGTTTTCTTTCTGTATTGGGCATTCTTCTGTTTCAAAAAGACTATACCCAACTGCTGTATTTCCTGCCTCGTCCATTGGCCGAAGGACTGGGTGTGGGTTTGGCGGCCACAACCACCACCACACCCATTCTCTCTTGGCGATTTAGTGAAGCTTATCCACATGGTATTTTGGCCACAATTGTTGTAATACCATTTTTGTTTTTTTGGATTATCAGCGGAATTCTCACGATGCCCTTCGCGGTGCTGCACCCTGTTTTCGTTTTCTTTGATGAGGCTGTGTGGTGGGTGATCCGGCTATTTTCCTGGATGCCTTCCTGGTCTAATTTCTCTGCGCTCATCACATTCACATTGCTGATTCCTCTCTTCTGCTATCTTATCCTTTGGAGGAAAAATAACTGTGCCTGATGATTTAGATTATGACTCGCCTGCTGCACTGCAAAATTTTTTCAAGGCTCTGAATATCTCTCCGCGCAAATTCCTGGGGCAGAATTTCCTGATTAACCGCGGCGTTCGCGAAAAAATTATCAGCCTGCTGAATCTTCAGAAAGAGGATGAATTATGGGAAATAGGCCCTGGCCTGGGTGCCATGACAGCCTCGGCCATTGACAAAGTAGATCATCTGTGTGCCTTTGAAATAGATTATGCCTATCAGCAGATTTTAGAGAATTTTTTTGGGCAATATCCTGCTTTCCGGCTGATACACGGCGATGTGCTGAAAACTTTTTCAGAGCATAAAACACAGAAAACTATTAAAATATTGGGCAATCTTCCCTATAATATTGCCTCGGCGGTGATTCAGGAATTTATCAACCAGCCCTTTGAAATCGCTGTACTTTTGATTCAAAAAGAATTGGCGCATCGCATGACAGCGCAACCTAGAAAAAAGAATTACAGCAGTTTTTCCGTGTGGTGTCAATGTCATTTCGACATGAAAACACATGGCATTGTGCGCCCCAATTCTTTCTATCCGGCCCCGCGTGTGGATTCGATGATCATCAGCCTGCGCCTGAAAAATACTATTACACAGCAATTAACCGCAATGCTGAACAGCCTGCTGCGCGTCGCCTTTGCCGGGCGAAGAAAAACCCTGCGCAATAATCTTGTGCGGGCCCAGGAAGGACGGTTGCGCCATATATCACAGGACATTTTTCTTCAGGCCTGTGCTCATGCGGGGATTAACCTGAATAAACGTGCCGAAGAATATGAGCCGCATGTGTATTTGAACTGTGCATATTATTTGCTGGAATCTCTTTCCTCTATAGATTCCTCGTCTTTTTCATAAAACGCAGCCAGAGCTCAACCATTTTTATTCTCTTTTAAGAATCACAGCCGCTGCGTCTCCTTCAAAAAAACCTAACCAGTTATTATGTTGAAACTCAGATGAAAAAGTTACAGTAATTGTATCAGTATCCGTAAATTCAAACGAAATCCAACCATCCTTTCCCGAAAACTGTATCTTATTATCCTCTCGCTTATATTCCTGCCCGTCTTTTGGAAATAATTGCTGCCCGCTTAAGCTGGAATAAATAAAAAAATTCCCCTCTTCATCATCTTCAAAAGCAAATCCATCCAGGAATGCGTTAATAATCCCTACGGGAAGAATAATTCCATTCCTGAGCATGACTGCCGAGGGCGCATATACACCCGTAATTTCTTTTCCAGAAGAACACCCGAACAACAATGAAAATAAACTCAATATAATCAGGACAGCTTTCTGCATATTCAATTCTCCTGTGCGGCATTTTTCATATTATATTCTTCTACCTGTTTGGAAAGCGTAATTAGATCAATAATCCACCAAATGCCAAAACCGCCTACAGTCAGTATAAACAAAATACCCTGCCATGGTTTTCTCAGATAAAATTTATGCGCGGCAAGACCCGGAATTAATAAAAATAAAAGGTAAGCTATCCCTGTGTCTTTTTTCTCCATAACAGTCTCCAATCATTTAAATTCATTATAACAAGACTGTATTTTACCCCCCCCCGTTTTTTGTCAAGCAGAATCAGGCCCTGGCTTTGTTCATGAGCTGCTATTTGCGTATATAGATTTTCAGATAAAGAGCGAGTCTGTCTTATAAAGAGAATATTGCTTCAGTTGTCTACATTCTCTTTTGCCTCAGTCGGTCGATTCCGGCACTTGACCCCTGGATGCAGCAGCGGCGGTTTTGGGCGCTGCATGTTTCTTTTTGATCTGCAGCTTTTTGGCTCTGCGTTTTTCTATCATGGAAAAAAGCGGATACAGCACTTTAGAATAGGGATAATCCCAAGCGCCACAGCGATGGACAATGGCGCCGCCAAAACCCACTTTGAATTGATATAAACCAGCCATGGGATGTTCCGGATCGGGGGCGGGGGGAATACCGTAAAAATCGTATTCCGTGCATCCGGCCTGCTGCGCGTCGCAGACGGCCTGCCATTGCAGGGCATAACCGGCCATCAGATTGCGCTTCACAGAACTGGAGGCGCCATACACATAGGTGGCCCGGCCGCGATAAAACAATGTGATGATGCCTGCCAGCAAGTCTTGCTCGTGCCAGGCCAGATATAATCGCGCCTCCGGTCCGCGCGATGTCTGGTCTGCCACAGAAAAAAACTTTTGATAATAGGTAAGATTATGAATGGCGATGCCGTCACGCTGGGCAGTCTGTTCATAAATTTTGTACCATTTGGGCAATTCATCAAAGCCCGCACGCTCGACGCGCACGCCTTTTTTTTCTGCCAGCTGAATATTATAACGTGTCTTTTTATGCATATTCGCCAACAATTCTTCTTGTGATAATTGCAAATCAAGAATGGTGGTATCCGGTGGCTGCACGATTGTGCCTGCCTTTACAAATGGCGATTCCAATGGACCTGACCAAGGCAAATCCCAGCGGATCATGAAGG
>JAHHUI010000005.1 GCA_020024055.1 Spirochaetaceae bacterium
TTCCAAACCTCATGCTTCTCAGCCTGCTCATTCATCATTTTGGCAAAATCTTTATGCTCAGAGGATGTATCTTCAGATTCTTTCTTATCAGAAACAGTCTTCGTGCTTACGGTATTTTCCACAGGTTTTTGCGCACTGACATCGGCCGGTTTCGCTGCTTCAGGCATCACAGGCTGTTCAGCCTGGCTTTTTGTTGTCATCATCGAAATAATTTGCACGGCAACGCCTCCTTTATTTTTCTTTTCAATCTAATTCGTAGACATTTTACGCACAATGGTCGCCGAACGCTCGGCAGGCATCATCTGAAGCCATACAGGCACCAATGACGCAGAATTACGCTCTTTCGCAATCGCATTCACCATATTCAACACACTGATAACGGCAGGATCTTCCATATTCAAAAGAATATTTATGGCGTTTTCAGGGGGCATATTGACAAGACTTTCGGCAGTCGTTCTCAATCCTCCCCCTATATTCTCGTACATTTGAGTAGCTTTCCTTATATTTTCTTCCTTGGCCAGCAGCTCTTTTTCTTTGGCGTCCAGCTCTGTCGATCGTCTGTCTAAAAGCTCTTGCGCCTGGGCAATCTGAGCCTCTTGCTGCTTCAGTGAAGCTTCCCAGTTGCTCATGCGTTGTTGCTCGGCTTTGCGTCTGTCATATTCCACCATCTGAGGATTCGTCACACTGACAGCCGAAGGCGAAGGCCCCAGCCCTAAAGACCGGCTGACATCAGCAAACCCCCCGCTTAACTGGAAAAATCCCACGCGGCTGGCCAGGAAAAACCCCAGAAAAACCAGCATTGTAATCAAGATCAATAAAACAATCACTCGAATCACCACACCACGTATCGAGTATCCACCTGCCATTATCTTTCTCCTCGCTACAAATTCTCAGCGTATTTCTGTGCAAGCAAAACATCATCCAAGACTTTCTCTGTGTATCGGTTCTTTTTCACCTTATACGCATTTAATTCTTTTTCTTTTAATATTTCCAGCGCGCGATAGTATTTTTTCTGCTGCAAATACTCCGACTGCGCCGCGGCGCGGGCCTTTTCCAGGACAATCAATTCCTTCTTGTGAAGGTCGATGCGCTGTTGAAGCCCCCGGCGATAAATTTCGGCCTGACGCAAATCTTCTATAGGGCTTTTTTCTGTTCCGTAAATCATATACGTGCGTTCTTTTTCATATTCACACTGCGCAATACTTTCCATAACAGCGTTATATTTTTGACTTTGAATAGCCAGCTTGCGCTCTGTGGCCTGCAATGCCCTGTGGCGGTATTTAAGGAGATTCTCTAATCGAAAGACAAATTTTTTCATACGGCTTTAATTAATCCAGGGTGCCGGCAACAATCTGCTCTAAATTGCTGATGGTCTGAACTAAGCTGGCACTTTCGTAGAGATCCTGGCGAAGAAACATATCTAGCTGCTCTTTTTTGGAAATTGCCTCATCCACCATAGGATCGCTGCCCTTAGCATAGGCACCCACTTTCAACAAATCCGCCACATCACGATAGGCCGACATCAGCATGCGCAGATGCGACACTTTATCACGCAAAGACTTTTCCTGAATCTTGGGAGCCAAACGGCTGACACTCTTGAGCACATCAATAGCAGGATAATGCCCCTGCTCGGCCAATTCACGGCTGAGGATGATATGACCGTCGAGAATACCGCGCACGGCATCACTGATGGGCTCTTCCATATCATCACCTTCCACCAAAACAGTGTAAATCCCCGTGATGGATCCGCGGGCGGCCATACCCGATCGCTCTAATATCTTGGGCAGCTGGCTGAACACACTGGGCGTGTATCCGCGCGAGGCCGGCGGCTCGCCATTGGTCAGTCCGATTTCTCTTTGCGCCATGGCAAAACGCGTGACCGAGTCGAACAGAAACATGACATCTTTATTCTTATCACGGAAATATTCGGCAATGGTACAGGCCATATAAGCGCCGCGCACACGCGCAAGGGGCGTTCTGTCACTGGTGGAAACAATCACCACAGAGCGCTTGAGACCTTCAGGACCCAGTTCATTGTCAATAAACTCGCGCACCTCACGTCCGCGTTCACCAATAAGCGTGATCACATTCACATCGGCCGAGGAATTGCGCGCGATCATCCCCATCAGGGTGCTTTTCCCTACACCAGAACCAGAAAAAATACCCACACGCTGGCCCTTGCCGATAGGCATCATCGCATCAATTGCGCTGATCCTTGTTTCAATTTGCTCTGTGATTGCACGTCGATGCATCGCATCGGGACTGTCTTGAAAGACAGACATCATTTTTTCGGGATAAATAGGTCCTTTGCCGTCAATGGGCTGACCAAGGCCATCGAGCACACGGCCCAGCAAAGCTTCGCCCACCGGCGCCATCAATGTGCTGCCCAGGCCGACAACTCTGTCGCCCACCTCGATTGCGGGAACATCTTCATAAGGCATGAGATTATTTTCATGGCCGCGCAGGGCCACAGCTTCCACCAAAAAAGGACATCCGCGCGAAGGATGCACGCGCGCCACCTCGCCCACAAACATATGCGGGCCTTTAGACTCTAAGAGCAAGCCCTTGGCTTTCTGCACACGCCCGACAGCACGAATGGGATCAAAATCAACAAGATGATCATAATATCTTGCCAGTGAAGCCTCAAAGTCCAGTGCTTTGTCATCTTGGTTTTTCACAGGAAAAACCTCCCCAAAAGTGCAAAACTAAAGTTTCGTAGAATCATCTAAAGAAGAGGGGCGCACACTGATAGGCAGCAAGTCGCGGATACGGCTTTCAATCTCATTCAGCTGGCTGGAAATACGCGCGTCAATCTCACCAAAGTCTGTTTCAATCACACAGCCGCCAGGCTCAACACTGCTGTCCTCGGCCAGAGTCAGCTTGGTATCGCCTTCAATTTCACGAATAAACATGCTTTTGTGCTCGGTGGCAAATTCCAAATCTGAAAGATTTACTCTCACCACAATATCGCTGCGGCTCTTCAGGCGCTGCAGGGCCTGAATAATATTATTGATAACCACATTTTTCTGATTTTCGCTGAGCACTTTCACCACGCGACGCACCACCAAAATCGCCAGCTCGACTACCTGGCCTTCTAAAGAATCCAAAATCTCTTTGCGCTTGTCCAGCGTGCGATCGATGATCACATGCAGACGCTGAATCAGCCGCTCTGCCTCGGCATATCCATCCTGATATCCAGCCTCTTTTCCATCTTTATATCCAGCATCACGCGTGGCCTGGCGGATGCGATCAGCCTCTTCATTGGCTGCGGCAATGCCATCTTCTTTGGCTTTAGTAATCTCTTCCTCAACAGCCTTTCTTCTTTCGGCCAGCTCTTCCTGCATGCTTTCGGCTTCCTGGCGGGCCGCTTCAATCAGGCCGTCGGCTGTTTTCTGGGCTTGAGCCAAAATATCTTCTACCTCTTTCTTGGCAGAATCAGTCATATTCTGGCGTTCAACTTCCCAGTTCTGGCGAAAAGTCTCTGCCTCTCTGCGCAGCTCATCCACCGTGGGCCCGTCATACACATCATGAACATCTACGGATCCTGTCTCAGGATTCACCACCATGGCACCCCCCGGAACAGACTGAGGCACGCCAAAAGTAGGTGGTTCTAAAACCTCTAAATCCTCACTTTGGACAACTTCTAAGGGTTCAAAAATATTTTTAGCCATAAGTTAACCTCTATCCTTCCTGGTTAGTGTCGTTTAACAAAACTAAACCAAAATATCGCCTTCTTCTTCATTGCGGGCAATAACAATCTCACCCTGCTCTTCAAGCTTGCGAATGACCGATACAATTTTTTGCTGAGACTCTTCCACGTCTTTACGTCTGGTGGGGCCCAGATAGCTCATGTCCTCGCGCAGCAGGGCCGCAGCACGCTTACTCATATTGCGGAAAATCTTTTCTTGAACATCACTGTCGACGGCTTTCAGGGCCTTGGCCAATTCCTGGTCGTCTACATTGCGCAAAACTTTCTGAATCGCTCTGTCATCAAGAAGAACAATGTCCTCAAACACGAACATTCTCTTCTTGATTTCTTCAGCCAGGTCGGGGTCTTCCTCATCCAGGGCCTCAATAATATTCTTCTCTGTGGTTCTATCCACCAGGTTCAAAATATCAACAATCACCTGTACACCGCCGGCGGCTGTGTAATCTTCGCTACTCAGACTGGAGAGTTTTTTCTCCAAAACGCGCTCCACCTCGCGAATCACCTCAGGGCTGGTTCTGTCCATGGTGGCAATGCGACGGGCCACATCACTTTGTCTGTCTTCAGAGAGCTGACCCAGGATCAAGCTTGCCTTTTGGGGCTCAAGATAAGCTAAAATCAGCGCAATGGTCTGAGGATGCTCTTGCTGAATAAAGTTCAGCAAATGAGCGGGGTCAGTTCTTCTGATAAAGTCAAAGGGTCTGGTTTTCAGACTGGAGGTCAATCTATTAATAATATCCAGAGCCTTCTGGCTTCCAAGGGATTTTTCCAGCAACTCTCTGGCATAATCAATACCACCAGTCATGATGAAATCCTGAGCAATCATCAGCTCTTTGAACTCCTCAAGAATGAGGTCACGGACACTAGAGTCTATCTTCTCTAAACGTGCAATCTCAAAGGTCAATTTCTCAACTTCATCTTCCCGCAGATGCTTGAACACCTCGGCGGAAAGCTCACTGCCCAGAGTAACCAAAAAGATCGCTGCTTTCTGTCGGCCGCTAAAATCTTGGCGTTTCTTGCTAGATTTTTCCTTCGTCTGACGCTGTTTTGCTTCGCTATCTGTACTCAACTTCTTTTCCCCATATTCCTTTTATTTCCCAACACAAAAGAAATTCTTTCCCTATTGTTCATCACTCAACCATGTACGAATCAGCTGAGCAACATCCTGAGGCCGTTCTCTAGCCATCGCCATAGCATGCTCTTGCAATTCATTATGTGCACCCTCGATAGAGACATCGGGATCGATCTGATCCACCTCCAAGCTGCGCAAGGCGGCCTCGCGCATAGCCTGATGCTGGCGTGCCAGCTCTTCCTCGCGCAGTCTTCTGCGGCGCTCGCGCTCGCGGGCAATCAGATGTCCAATGACCAAGACGAACACTAGAGTCATGAAGGCAAATATACCCCACATGATAAATGTTCCGGCCATGCGCTCGCGGCGATAAGCTGCGTCTTCCAGGGCGAACTGCGACGTGCGGTCGAAGGGAATCTCTTCCACAGTGACCTGATCTCCCCGGCTTGCGTCATAGCCCACGGCAGAACGCACCAGGCCCCTAATTTTCTCCACATCCTCAGGACTGACAGGAACATAAGTTCTCTTGATGCTGCCGTCAGGGTTCAATGCCTTTTTGCCCTCTGCATCCAGCTCGGGCACCCACACGCCGTCAATCGCCACGGACACTGAAATGCGCTGGCGCTTCCAGGGTGTCTGCACAATAGTGCTGTCAGACTGATTATAAACAAAATTCTCTGTTGCCGTATTCTGGCTGTATGTGCCGGTGGCACTTTGCAGATCCTGATATGCAGGAGGGGTCTGCCCTTCTTGTCCCGGGGGGCCTTCGGGATTGAATCCGGAACCCTTAAATTCCACACTGCTGGTTTGGCGTCCGGCCAGAATATTGGGCGTAATCTGCAATTCAGAATACGGAGTCAGCGGATTATCCGGCACCAAAGTGATCGGCGTAATCTCTCTGTCCACCTTGGTCACGCTGTCGGTATTCATTTCATACTCTACATTAATAATACGCACACGCCCAGGGGTCAGCACAGCACCAAGTGCATCTCTGATACGCTGTGTATACATTTGCTCTTGCTTGGCCTTGCGATCCAGCTCAACGCTCACGCGTTCTTGCTGGGTTTGAATATCCAGCATAGAAAAGTCATTAAGCAAAATACCCTGTCTGTCTGTAATCGTAATATTCTCGCTCTTCAACTCGGGCACGGCAAATTGCACCAACTTCACAATACCCTGAATCTTGCGCTGATTTGTCGTAATGTCGCTGCCGGGCTTGGGCACAATGACAATACTGGCGGTCACCGGCTGCTTGTCCTCGGCAAAGAGCTGATCTTTAGGGAAAGCAATAGTGACATTGGCGCTGTCCACATCATCCAGGCTTTCCAGGTGCAGCTTCAGCTGCTGCGTCAGCGAACGCTGGAGATTCACACTCTGTTCCAGCTGGGTTGTCGTCCATCGCTGCACATCAAAGAGACTCCAGGGATCCATCTGCCCAGGGGTCAGGCCTTCACGCACCAAAATCGCACGTGCCTTGCGTGCGATTTTCTCATTTTCCACATAAAATTCCTGTCCGTCAGAGCTCAGCGTATAGGGAATACCGGCTGTATCTAAAGACGTGGTAATCCGGCTTCTCAACTCTTCATCAGCAACCTTGCTGCCAAAAATACGAATATGACTGGGGGTGGCATTGAAAGAAACAAGGCCTATAATACCCGCGATAACACCGATCATAATACCCGCGAAAATGATCTTCTGAACCATAGACCATTTGCCCCAGGCTAAGCGAACCCTTGACAACGCCTTTCCTAAAAACTCTTTCATTATATTTATGCTCCCCTAAACATAAAAACTAACTTCGCTGTACACCTTGCGAAGAAAGTTTTGCCAAGATTATCTCTGGTTCAATATTTCCTTAAAACTTGTCACGGTTCTGTCTATCACCGCCTTGGCAATCGACAGACTCATATTGGCCTTGGCCATGGCCACAGTCACTTCATGCGCGTCCACGCTTGTGGGGTCAGAAGTCACTTTTTCGGCCAAAAACCCTGCCTCCAGCTGGGATTCATTCGCCGCATGCAGCCCCTGAATCAGCATATCGCCAAAAGTCATGCCTTTTTCAGAGGACACCTGTGTTCCAGCTTCACCATTTTGCAGTGTAGCACCCAAAGCATCAAAATGCAAGGGACTGCTCTTTTTTACAGGCATCTGCTTGCCCCATGTGGTCATATCCGGAACGGGCAGGCCCAATGTCGGTTCATTAATCCAAATCTTCATTTTATGCTGCTCCTTATTTTTCGCACGCGGCTTTCACCCAAGCGCTAGCGTGAAATCTCCAAGGCTTTCATAAAGGCAGCCTTTGCATTTTCAATCAAGGTTACATTCGCTTCATAAGCGCGGCTGGCAGAAATCATATCCACCATCTCATCCACCACTTTCACATTGGGCATTTCCACATAGTCCTTGCGCGGGCCGCTCATAATGCGATCCGGATGTGTGGGGTCATATTTTAAAACAGGAGGCGCATCATCTTTTTCAATCTTCACTGCGCGCACCCCGTGTCCAATGCCATTGTACAGATTACTGGACAAAAAAGGACTGCGCCAATAGGGCTGCTCGACAGCAGGGCGCACAATCACTCTGCTGCGGCGAAAGGGCCCACCCTCGGTGGTGCGGGTGGTCTCGACATTGGCAATATTATTGGTAATCACATCCATGCGCAGCCGCTCCACGCTTAAAGCAGAACTTGCAATATTAATTGATGAAAACATTCCCATTTATATTATCTCTCCCTTTCGCTATTTCACAACTGTATTAATTTGATTGAATTGAAAACGTGCTAGCTCGGCCAGCATGGTATATGTCATATTGTTCTTCACAGCCTCAGATGTCTCGCGTTCAATGTCCACATTGTTGCCGTTATTTTTCACTGTGGATAAATGATCCAGCACGGCGCGCGGCTGCACTTTGTCCCAGGTCAGCGGGGTGGGATAGTCAAAATGCCCAGGCTCTGTTTTGTTTGCCTTCATCAGGCCGTCTTTCACAAATTCAAAATCTAAAGCCTTTTTCAAAGAAGCTTCAAAATTAATATCTGTTCTTTTAAAATTAGGCGTCTCGGCATTGGCAATATTATTTCCAATCACACGGGATCTCAGGCTGCTCACCTGCAGGCCCTTTTCAATCAGGCCCAATGTCCGGCCAAAATTGGAATTTGTAAAAATCATACATATTCCCTCGCTGCACAAAAAGCATTCAATTAGGAATAGAGGCTATTCCTTCTTCTCAAAAGTCGGCAGTATTGAAAGGCCTGTTTAGCTTTTTTTGGAGCACCAGGCCATTGCTCTTATTAAAAACTATCTTGAGATCAAAAGCAAGAGACTATGCAGACAAAGGCATTTTTGAAGTTCAAGATTTCTCTTGACAAGCTGTGCCCAAATATGCCGAAAATAGTGCATACATATGTTTAATTTTAAAAAACACAATTCTCAAGGCAACAATGAAAACACAGGAAATGCGGCAGATTCACAGGCCGAATCTCTGAACGAGGTCTTTATTCTCATGGGCCTTATCTGTCACATAGACGAAAGTATCAATTCATATGAAACTCATATTGCCACGCAATATGCCACCTGTGTGCTGCATTTAGACAATGATCGCCTGGACAAAGGCATGCACAGCTTTTACAATGCCAGCACTTTGTGCACATCACACACCCAGGCAGCAAAACGTGTGTATAAAAAATTTAAAAAAGACACAGTCTTTCTGCTGGATTTATACGACTGGCTGGAAAGGCTGTCTTTATGCGACGGGCAGCTGTGCCCTGCCGAGCAACAGGCCCTGAAAAAAATTCACAAAGAATTCCGACTGAAGAAAAATATTCTTGATAAGTCGGACGACCCTTATTTTCTGCTTGGCTGCGACTCACAGGCTTCTATTGAAGAAATTAAAAAGGCCTATCGGCACAAAATTGCGCAGTATCATCCGGACACGATTATGGCAATCAGCCCGCCCGAAGAATTTATCCAGCATATCATGGACCGTTTCCAGGCCATCAAGGCCGCCTATGAAAATATTCGCAAACGGCGTCGTTTCTAGCTGTTGCGCACGACTGTATAGCCCGACTGGCATTTATACCTTTCCATCGCCAAAATTATCAGCTCTTCCAGCAAAACACCAAGCGGCTTGCCTGCTGCTTCCCAAAGCTTGGGATACATGCTGATGCTGGTGAATCCGGGCAAAGTGTTAATCTCATTCACTATCCATTTTTTATCATTCACAAGGAAAAAATCCACACGTGCCAGTCCTTCACAGCCCAAAGCCTGATAGGCTCTGCGGGCAAGCTGCTGCCCTTCCTCCTGCACAGGCTTCTCCATTTTTGTTGGCACTTTCAATGTGGCCTTGTCGCTGATATATTTATCTTCATAGGTATAAAAAGCGGTATCGGGCGAAATCTCGCCAGGGGGGCTGACACGCACATCTTCATTGCCAAAAACGGCAAATTCGATCTCGCGGCCAATGATGCACTGCTCGACTAAGATTTTATTATCAAAACGAAAGGCAAAATCGACAGCTTTTTTCAATTCTCCTTCATCAGAGACCAAAGTGGCACCGATAGAAGACCCGATTCTGGAGGGCTTCACAAAAAGCTTGCTGCCAAATTGCTGTGTCAGATCGGCATAGTTTACTTCATGTTTTTCGCTGACATGAATGGTCTTCCAGGGGGCCACGGCAATGCCTGCATCGCGCAGAAGTCTTTTGGTGATATCCTTATCCATAGCACAGGCGCTGGCGCATACATCGCAGCCGACAAAAGGAATACCCAGCTGCTGGAATAAGCCCTGCAGGCTGCCATCTTCGCCATAGGTTCCATGAGTGATGGGAAAAATAATATCAGGAGTGAAGACAATATTATGATTTTCTCTGACCAATATCACCTGATTGTTTTTGCGGCCTAGCCACACTTTTTCTCCTGTGCGAGAGCTGATTTCGGGAACATGATGTCCATTAATCTGTCCAAAAAATTCGTGCCCGTCTTGTGTATACCATTGACCGCTTCTGTCAATGCCAGCACACATGACCACATTATCCTTATTGGCACACAGGCCTTGATAAATACATGCGGCAGAGCGGATAGACACCTCATGCTCGACAGAACGGCCGCCAAAGACTAAAAGTATTTGCATCCTACACCTCTCTTTCAGGCTTTTATTTATCTGCGAATGGTCTGCTGCCTGTCGGGCCCGACTGAAATCGTGCGTATGGGGCAGCCCAGGGCGCCCTCTAAATACTGCACATATCTTTGTGCTGTCATGGGCAGGGCACCAAAGCTGCGTATGCCGCTGATATCATCCTTCCAGCCTTCAAATTCCTCGTATACAGGCTCCACTTTCTCATAAATGTAAGAATCTGCGGGCACATGGGAAAGAATTTTATTATTTAATTTATATCCTGTGGCCACCTTAATCACATCAAAACCCGAGAGAACATCCAGCTTCATCAGTGCTAATTCTGTAAAATCATTCAAACGCGCCGAATATCTCAAGGCTGTCAAATCCAGCCATCCGGTGCGCCGGGGGCGCCCTGTGGTCGAGCCGAATTCATGGCCCATAGTACGGATTTTCTCGCCTATTTCATTATCCAGCTCTGTGGGGAAGGGCCCAGCACCCACACGCGTGCAATAGGCCTTGAACACACCCACACGCTGGGTGATGTGCGAGAGGCCAATGCCTGCCCCCGCGGCGGCCTGGGCCGTGCCGGGGCTGCTGGATGTGACAAAAGGATAGCTGCCATGATCAATATCCAGCATCGTTGCCTGGGCACCTTCACACAGAATATTTTCTCCTTTTTCAATCGCCTCATGCAGGATCTGTGTGGTGTCAACAATACGATGATTCAATTCCTTGGCATATACGGCATATTCTTCGTAAATGGCCTGTGCATCCAGCGGATGATGACCATAGACATTTTGAATGATTTTATTCTTGCTCTCGACATTCCGGAAAATCAGCTCCTTCAGGCGTTCTTGATTTTTTAAATCCACCACACGAATGCCGCTGCGCTCGTATTTGTCCATATAAGCAGGGCCGATGCCGCGCCGTGTGGTGCCGATTTTATTTTCGCCCAGGCTCTCTTCTTTTAGCGAATCTAGCAGAATATGATAGGGCATGATCAGATGCGCACGATCGCTGATATAAATATTTGACGAAGAGATTCCTGCGCTTTCCAGCTCATAAATCTCGCGCAGCAGCACTTTGGGGTCAATGAGCATGCCCGCAGCCAACAAACAGCGCGCATGAGTGTGGAACACTCCAGAGGGCAAAAGATGGAAAATAAATTTCTTCCCTTCTATCACAATGGTATGTCCGGCATTGTTGCCGCCCTGATAGCGCACGACATATTGCAGATTCTTTGCAAGAATATCCACCAGTTTTCCTTTTCCTTCATCACCCCATTGCATTCCGCACAAAACCGCTACGGCCATTTCCATTTCCCCCAAATAAAAATTATTTTCTTAAAATAAAAAATATATCACTGCCCAGCGCAAGGACAAATAATAATGCAATAAAAGACAAGCCTATCATCTGATACAGCCGCATGGCGCGTGCACTCAGGTATTTGCCGCGTATGGCCTCTATCATATATAAAAGCAACAGCCCGCCATCCAGCAAAGGCACAGGCAGAAGATTCATAATGCCCAAAGCCAGGCTGATGAAAGCCAGCAAAGTGAGGATATTATACAAAGACCAGCTATGCCTTCCCTGTGTGTCTGTGGAAACAGAAGTCTTGGCAACCTCACCGATGATATATGTATTTTGCACCGGGCCCGAAAGAGCACGCAAGGGATTCACCCCCTGGAACAATGTAGCCAAAGAGCGCATATACAGCTGCACAGACTGCACAAAGGTCGCACTTCCTTCGGGAATGGCCTGTAAAATACTTGTGCCTTTCACCATTTCCAGGCTGCGATGCCCCAGAATCACCCCGATAGTATAGCGTTTGCGCTGTGCATTATATGCAGGAGTCACGCTCAAGTCCAGCTCTTCTTGCCCACGGCGAATACGCATGTTCAGGGGTTTATCAGACACACTGATCAGCCTTGAGAGCTGAGCGGTATTTTCTATACTTTGGCCGTCTACAGACAATATCTCATCACCCACCAGGATTCCTGCCTTATGGGCGCTTTTTCCGGGCAATAGGTCGTCTATCACGGGCCGATACCAAGGCATGACGGGTAAAAAGCCCTGTCCGTCACCCAGCAGCACGGGTGTGGCTTTTATCTCTACATTCTTGCCCTCTCTTTGCACATTGAAGACCAATTCATGCTTGGCCGAGGCAACAATTTTGCGATAGACCTGGTCAAATCTTTGCACCTGCACGCCATCCACAGCCGTGATGATATCCCCATCGACAAAGCCAAAATTCTTTCCTTTTGTTTCGGGCAGAATATCGCTTTGCACGACAATGCGCGCGGGGGTGTTGTCCACCATGCGCGGCAGGGGAGAGGCCAAAACAAAAAAAGCCCAGGCACCCAGAAAGCTGAACAGCGGGCCGCCCAAAACAGCCAGAACGCGCCGCCAGGGCCGCCCATAATACATATCACCGGGAGCGGGCTGCTGACCTTCCACCAGGGTTTCGCCGGACATTTTGCAATATCCGCCCAGGGGAATGACCGAAAGAGCATATTCCACGCCATCCACTTCCTTTTTCCATAGCTTCGGGCCAAATCCTATGGAAAACACTTCCACACGAATGCCCGCCAGGCGCGCGCAGACAAAATGCCCCCATTCATGAATCAGAACCAAAAGCATCAGGCCGACAAGCCCTAAAAACATACTGACTATGGCTGAAATCACAATGTATCCTCTTATTCAAAATTTTTCATTATTCGCGCATACACATCCTGATGCAGACCGAAAACAGCATCACGCTCTTGCTGATAATTATCGATATTATACTGCAAAGCGCGTCCGACATGCACGCCAATATCAAGAAATCCTATTTTTTTCTCGCGAAACAGCTGCACGGCGGCCTCATTGGCGGCATTATATACCACGGGGGCAGCCCCGCCCGCTTGGCATGCCTGATAGGCCAAATCCAACATTGGCCGCAATGCCTGGGGCACTGGGTCGAAACCAAACTGCCAGCTTTGTTCCAGGTTCATATCACAGACAGGCACATGTTGCATATCAGGATAAAGCAAGGCATCCTGTATGCTCAGCTGCATATCCGGGCGGCTGATATGCGCATGAAAAGCCCCATCCTTCATACGTATCATCGCATGCACCAGGCTTTGGCGATGCACCACCACCTTAATATTCTTCGGCGGCAAATTAAACAGCTGCCACGCCTCGATCACTTCCAGGCCCTTATTGGCCAATGTGGCCGAATCAATAGAAATCTTGGCCCCCATGGCCCATGTGGGATGCCGCACGGCTTCTTCGGGTGTCACAGTGCGCAGCTGCTCTTGTGAATAATGGAAAAAAGGCCCGCCGCTGGCTGTAAGAACCAAATCTGAAATCAAATCAGGATTTTCGTTTTTCAGCAAAGAAAATAAAGCCCAATGTTCACTGTCAACAGGCAGAATGCGGCATTGTTTTTCCTTGGCCAATTTCTGAAGCAAAGGGCCCGCCATCACCAGGCTTTCTTTATTAGCCAGGGCCAGGTCTTTGCCGCTTTCCAATGTCCAGAAACTGGCATAATACCCGGCCGACCCGGAAATGCCATTGAGCACAATATCTGCATCAGTTTCCATGATGAGAGAACGAATGGCATCGGCCCCACGGGCATACAGGGGCAAATCTGTGTGCACATCATCGGCGCTGACAATCAGGCGCGCATTTGGAAAATCAGCATGCACAGATGCCAGCTTGTCTATCGAGCTGTGTACATGCACAGATACCACTTCCAAAGCATCTTTGCAGCGCAGACACACGCGCAAGGCATTTTGACCGATGGTGCCGCTGGAGCCCAGAATAATTACACGCCGCATGCATCATCCTCTGCTTAATTACATAAAAGCCATAAAATAAAAATAGACCGGCGAAACAAAAAGCAGCGAATCAAAGCTGTCGAGCATACCGCCGCGGCCCATAAAGAAATTACCCGAATCTTTTACATGCACGCTGCGCTTCAGCAAGGACTCAAAGAGATCGCCGACAATGCCGGTCATGCCGCAGGCCAGGCCCATCACCACAACATACCACACATTGCGGCTGCCAAACATTTGCGGCTGAATCCAATAATAAAAACAAATTACCGTAGCAATAGAAGCCGTGATGCCCCCCAGAAACCCCACCAGGCTTTTCTTTGGGCTGACCAAGACAATGCCACGCGTATTGCTGCGCTTTCCCCACAGCAAACCCACAAAATAGGCAAAAGTATCATTGAGCATGACAACAAAGAAAAACATAGCAAAAGCAGTGATGGGATATGGCAGCAAGGGCAGCATCATCATAAAAGCGAAAAAGAAACCGGGATAAATAATTCCAAACAAATATCCGCCCAAGCGGGGCAGCACCCCCGACGATCGCTCATCGGAATAGGTAAATACTTCCCAGGTGAACACGAAAAGCAACACCAGAACAACATATAAAATATACAATGAAATATTGCGCGGATATTCCTGCGCCAGCAATGTGAGCACAGGGATGATGCCCGCTAAAATAGCAAAAAATGCCGGATGAAGGGTAGATTCTTTGCGCCGAAGCAGATTACCCACTTCAACACCGGTAACCATGCTGAAAATTGTGATGAGCACTCTGGCCAGAAGATGATTTTTCCATGTCCAAAAAATTACCCCGGCCACAATGACAGGCACCCAAATAACAGCGTTCAATAAGCGTAACAATAGGTTTTTTAATTTCTCTGTCATTTAATTTGCTCCAAATCTTCGATGTCTTTGCGCATACACCTGCATTGCCTGCACAAGGTCTTCACTTGTAAAATCAGGCCATAATTTATCCATAAAATAATATTCGGCATAGCTAGCTTGCCAAATCATAAAATTGGACAGCCGCTGTTCGCCTGCCGTGCGAATAATCAAATCTAAATCCGGGAATTCACTTTGATCTAAAGCAGTACCGAGCATCTCTTCGTTGATTTTTTCATTTTTATTAATCAGTCGGCCGACAGCACGAATAATCTCATCACGCCCGCCATAATTAATGAGCAGGTTCAAGGTCAGGCCCTGGGTAAAAGATCGTGTATCCTGCTCTACTCCCGATAATTCCTTCTGCACGGCATCACTGAGGCCAGCCAAATTGCCTGAATGCACCACGCGAATTTTATTTTCTCTATAAAAATTATACTCATCACGCAGATGCACGGTGATGAGATTCATTAGAAAGCCCACTTCTTCCTGTGTGCGGCGCCAATTTTCTGTGGAAAAAACATAAAGTGAAAGGTATTTAATGCCCAAGTCCGAGGCGGCTTTGACAATTTTTTTAGTTGTTTTCACGCCTTCTAAATGCCCTTCTGTGCGCGCAAGGCCACGCTGTGTGGCCCAACGGCCATTGCCATCCATAATAATGCCTATATGCTTGGGGATTTCATTCATATTAAAATTATCGGCGTCCTAGATCTCCATGATTTCCTTTTCTTTTTCTTCCAGGGCAGTGTCAATTTTCTTGATGCAAGCATCAGTAATTTTTTGAATTTCTGAGGAAGCGGTCTTTTCTTCATCTTCAGAGGATACATTTTTTTTAATATCTTCCAGGGCATCTCTGCGCACATTGCGGGCTGAAACACGATGTTTTTCTGCCTCGGCCTTGGCCTGTTTCACCAATTCTTTACGGCGTTCCTCTGTCAGAGGGGGCAGGCTGATACGCAGCACTTTGCCGTCATTGCTGGGGTTTAAAGACAAATTACTGGTCAAGATAGCTTTTTCTATCAGGGGCAATGAGGCTTTGTCCCAGGGCTGAATGAGAATCATACGTGCTTCAGGAATGCTGATCGTGGCCACCTGATTAATGGGCGTGGGTGTGCCATAATAATCCACTTGCACACGATCGAATAAAGAAGAGGTGGCCTTGCCGCTGCGAATTTGATTAAACACCTCTTGCAAACTATGGAGAATTTTCTGCATTTTCTCCTCTGTCTGCATTTTATATGAATCACCCATTGAACCCCGCCCTCCGGTTTTTAATATAAAACGCATTTTATCTCTCCAGTGTCTGCGATGTCAAGGATATTGAAGGAAAAGGCCAGATAAAAGAAAAAAGCCCATCCTATTGGATGAGCTTTTGTAAAAATCAAAGTATAACTAATTTTGTTGCTACTGGGCCGGAGCAGTGGCATTACCCGCAGCTTCACCAATATTGGTGCGAGAGGGGTTCTGAATCTGGCCGTCGGCAGGATAAGTATTAGGTGTGCTTTGATCCTGTAATTTCTTCTTGGTAACTTCCAGCAGCTGGCGTTCACCAAAGCGTTCCATCTCCAGACGGAATCTTGTTTGTTCACGAGCAGTCAAAATACCCCAAATGGCCTCATCATCAATATCAATAGGCACTGTGTCGTCAATGGCCTTGTCATATGTTACAGTGACATCACTGATATAGGTAATGAAGTCACCGCCGACACTGTTAGCATCTTTATAGAATTTGAAACCAATCAGGCGCAAAATAGGCACAGTGAAAGGATACAAAGGCATCTTCACCAAGCTCAAATTACGCACGTCGTAAATATAGTTGGGGTTAGTCCAAGTCAGGGTTTTCCATCCCTGGAAGTCTAAACGGCCCATAGGAATCTCACGAATCTGACCTTTAGGATCCTCGATGATCAAGCTCACAACATGGGGAAAATCCAGACCACGCATATTTATAGAAATGCTCTTCAAAGAACCCACATTTTTGATAATACCCTTATTGTCAAATTTGCTGGGGGAGCCAGGGGCACCACCATCGCCGGGGGTATTCACAGGAATAGAGAACGGAGGCAAAACTCTCGCATTAGAATTGTTATTCCATTCGGGGAAAACAAGTCTGATACCCATGACAGTTTTTCCAAGTTCATTGGATGTGACAGGGGTAATCCTGGTCAAGCGCTCCCGCAGAATATTGCGTGCGGAAGAATTATAGCTCACTCTCCAATTACCAATGAAGAGCGATGTCTTCAGCTTAGCTCTCTCCTCTGCCGGCATATTGGCAGGGGCCTCTGTGCTGAAATCAAGTTCTGTTGCAGAATTCTGGCCGCCGCCGTCATCAATGAGGTCATTGAAGTCGATTAAAACACTCGTTTCTGCAAAAGCGAAACTGGCAACGAAAAGCAGAATACTGATTAAGCCAAATAATCGTTTCATTAACTACACTCCTTTTTTTAAAACAAGTTTATTCCCAAAGGAATAAGTTACCAAATTAGTATACTCTCCACCAGTATCGTTGTCAATGTTGAAATAAATTAGCCGCTGAAGCGATTTTTTTTATTTTTTTGAAAAAAATATTGATGATTGGTTTAAAATCAGCCGATTAGGGTGTTTCTGCCTGCCGGCCGTTGATAAAGATCTGTACTTCGTTAAAAATAGGAAAATTAATACTGACTATTTTTTTTAACATTTCTAAATCTGTCTTTTTAATTTTGGAAGAGTCTTTGACTGTCAGGCTGATGAACACCTGCCGCTGGCTTGTCTGCACGCCTTGCAGTTCTGCCGTGCCGGCAAAAAGAGGACGAAAAAACACCACTGGTGGCCGTCGAAGCGCCACGCTGACCAAGTCTGTCACCGATCGAGCGCTGTTCAAGCCATGGCGGGGAAACCCCAAGCGTACACCCTGCACGCGATCATTTACCAAATGATGATACAGCAAAACACGCGGTACGCGTCGATGCTCACTTGTAAAATAGAAAAAAACAGACAAACAAAATGAGGCTACTAAGGCACATAAAAAGAAAATACGCGTTGCTTTAATCACGTTCAAAATACTCCAGAAAATTTACTATGCCATTGTAAAGCAATTTGCTTAGTGTTTTCAAGTGCTGCTGATCGCCCAGGCGCCGTGCCTCTTGGGGATGGGTGACAAAACCGATTTCCACCAAAACTGCTGCCATCTGGGCATTGCGCACAACAAACCAGCTTTCTCGGCGAATTCCTCTGTTTTTGGTCAAATGACCTATGCCCTGATCCAAGGCATCCAACAAAAAATTGGCCAGGCGCTTGCTTTCTGCCAAATACTCTTCCTGTATCACTTTATCCAAAGCTGTGCGCAGATTTTCATTCTTCACCTCTGCGCGATCCACCAGGCGGCGCTCGACAGTATCGGGCAAATACCACACTTCAAATCCTTGGGCCCCCTGGGGGTTGCGCGGGGTGGCATTGGCATGCAAAGAAATATAAATTTCTGCCTGGCCTGGATCCAGTTTCTGTTTATTCGCAATTTCCACTCTCTCTTCTAAAGAAGGGTATACATCGGTGCGCCTGGTCATCAGGATTTTTTTATTGGGATATTTTTTCTTCAGCAGGCTCTCCAGCTCTAATCCCAGTGTCAATGTGATGTCTTTCTCGCGCACCACAAAATCCCCATGCCGGCCAATAGAGCCTGAATCGCGCCCGCCATGCCCGGGGTCGATTAAAATCACAGCCACCTGATGCCCCCCGCTGCGTGCCTGTTCCACCATCAAATAATTATTTGTCAAGGGTGCCTCTAAATAGGCTGCAACCATATCTGTTGTTTTTTTGTCAAAATAAACCTGATTTTTATTTAAAAAAACACGCCCGTAGACCAGCTTATGACCCAGAACAATCTCCCTGTTGCCCACACTGAATGTCACGCGATAGCCGTCTTTCACCAAATATCCACGTGAGAGCGCGCTGTCCCAATAAAACACAGCTCCCAGTCTTCCCGACAAGCTGGCAACACTGGTATTGGCCCCAAGAGAAATACAGGCCAAGAGACAGGCCATGAAGCAAAGTACTCTTTTCCATTTCATGCTTAATCAACTTATGTTCTGGGATCTATTTTTCTTTTTTCCCCGAACTTTTTTTCTCATCACTATCATCGTCTTTTTCGGCGCTCTCTTTATCTTCGCGTGTGGCCGCTGCCGCGGCGGCTGAAAGCCTGGGCTGATAACGATAAATTCCCTGCTCGCCAGAACTTCTGCGAATGAACTGCACAGTGCCGCCATTGCCGGCAATGGGTAAAAATTCCGAGGCTGTGACCGGGCGCACGAAATGAAGCTCGACAGGCTTATCAATAGTCAGGCGCCAATTATTTGCCGGGACCACATTAATATTATTCTTTTCATGCATATAGCCCAAAAGAATCGAACGCACATCCACTCCGCTGTCCCAGACAAAGCTGCTGCCCTCCAGCTGGCTGAGATAGGGATTATTCCTCACCAAATCACTATTCACCACCAGCAAAAACTGCTCGCCATCGCGCACGGGTCTGTTTCTATACTGCAAATTTTTAATTCTGCGTGCATTGGGCGTGGCCACAGACATATTGCGATAGCGGCTGGGTTGTGTCAGGTCGACCGTGTACGACACCCCATCCAGCATGGCAAATTGCTCAGGCGGGAAATTGCTGTTCAGGAAATATTGCGGCTCCTTAGAATCTGTATTCACGCGTATAAATCCCTGGCTGGTCCACTCCAGATAATCGCGCACGTCTTTTCCGGTGATTTGAATGGCCAGAAGAGTGCCTGCTCGATTGTAAAATTTCAGCACATCGGCAATAGACACCTGTCCCTTGGGCAGGGTGACATATGTGTGATCTTCGTCTAAATGAAATGCCATGGGCGCGGCCAAAGACACCACCGGCAGGCCGCTTTGATTTCGGGGGATATTTTTGCTCACATAATCCATCTGGGCTTCATTCACCAGCTCTTCGGCAAAAGAATCCTGTACAGCGGCAAAATAATTTGTCACAGCCCCGTCCATTTTGGCCAGGGGGTCTTGCACAATAGATTTGATCATCTGATGATCTTTAGCCATAATCTTCTCTAAATTGGCATCACGCTGCGTGCTTTGCGCAATTTCCATTTCCTGGCTGTTCACCTGCCATTCATGATTGCTGTAGGAAATACTCATGCGCACAAAAGCCACAGAGCTGGCATGCGTTCCCGGGGCAATGACAGGAACATTATTCATCAATTCACTAAATCCATTGTGGCCGCCGGGAATCTGATCAAAACCCAGCACAATGAGATCCAGGCCTTCCACTTTGCTCAGCTTGTCCAGCTTGTCACGAATCTGCTCTTGCGGAGAATTCTGTAAAGCACCCAAATGCACATTGGCAATGACAAGGCCGGCGCCTTCTTTGCGCAGCTGGGGCATTAATTCCTTCAATTCGCTGTCCATCGGGCGCACTTCAATTCCCTGGGCCAGATACTGATCCACAGAAGGATCAATCAGGCCTACAATGGCCACTTTCAGGGGAACAAACCGCCCTGTGCTCTTAAATGTGCATTCACGAATGACATAAGGGCGGAAATGCCGGGCTTGCCCACTCTGCTCATAAATATTCGCATTTAAAAACTGTACTTTGTTCTGCTTTTCAATCTCATTAAGGATATCCAGGCCGTATTTAATCTCTCTGTATGAAAGACCTTTGGCATCATATTCTATATATTCCATGGCCTTAAGCACAGGATGCCTTTGAATCCTCAGGCCGGAATCTTTGCGGCGAGAGAGAATATAATCAAGAACAAAATTGCCGCTGAGGGCACCTCCGGCATCGATAAGAATAAAAGCCTCGTTTTCACGCTGATGTTCTTTAATTAAAGAAGACAAATATGTCAGGCCGCTGTCTTCTAAATCGTATCCGGCGGCATAGTCATATCCCATCACCTGCGCGCGAAGGTCGGCTGTGGCGGCTATTTCCAAAGTCACATCAAAATCCATATCCGTCAATGTTGTGTTTACAAAAAACAACACAACAAAAACCAAAAATAATCCCAAAAACCACAGAGCATTTTTGCTCATTTTGCGCACACCCCCACCATATGAACGCCAGTATAAACCACTTAAGCGCAATTTTCAATCTCTGGTCCGGCAATACTGAACAGAAAATCTGCTGACTTGAATAAATAGTAAATACCGTCTATCATAGTTCTGTTATGGAGAGAAGGCCCCTGCCAAATGAAAGCACAAAGGGACTAAGTCTTTTTCTGCGCTGTGTGCTTATTGCGGCTGAAATATTGATTTTAGCTTTTGTCTATGCTTTGGCTCAAATGAATGGGCCCTTATGGCTTGCCCTGGGCCTGGCGGCCTTCATTGCTGCAGGCATTGTCATTTATTTTTTTGAAAAAACTCTTCGCGATGATGCCATGATCCGCCATGCCTATGAAGAGTCAAAAACTTTTTCTTTATGGCGATTTGTGCGTTTGGTCTTTGTCGGGGCGGGGCTTTGGATAATTGTTTTATCATTATGGGAAAAAATACGATAGTTTATTAAAACGGAGGGCAAGGCGCATTGTTTGTGATTCGCAGCTATCAGGCTGAAGATTTTGATACAGTTTTAAAAATGCACGAAGACACAGTACGCACAATTAATGCGAAAGACTATTCCCCTCGGCAAATAGAAGCCTGGGCAACAAAAGACGAACTCGACATTGCCTCCTGGCGCCAGGCGCTCTCCAGCAGCTACAGCGTCGTGGCCGAAAGCCAGGGCCATTTGGTCGGCTTTGCCAATTTATTTATGAATCAGGGTTACATTGATCGTCTGTATGTGCATAAAGACTATCAGCGCCAAGGCATTGCCCGCGCCATGTACAATACATTAGAGAGCAAAGCCATAGAAAGCAACATCGCGCTGCTGACTGTCGAGGCAGCGATTACATCGCGGCCCTTTTTTGAAAAAATGGGATTTCAATGTGTGCTGGAACAGCAGCAGAAAGTGAAAGACATTTTCCTCGAGAGCTTTATCCTGACCAAGGACTTAACAGCCTTAGCCGAAAAGACATCTCAGTCATGATAAGCATCAAGACCTTCATAGCGGGCATATTTGGGCACGAAAGCCATCTTCACCACACCCACGGGGCCATTGCGCTGCTTGGCCAGGATTAATTTTGTTTCAATCACATCATCCTGATTTTCTGGCCTGTGATCTCGATGCAGAAACATCACCACATCAGCGTCTTGCTCAATGGCGCCTGTCTCACGCAGGTCGGCCAGGGTGGGCTCTTTGCCGTCGGCGTCGCGGCGCAGCTGGCTGAGAATCACCACAGGAATCTCCAGCTCACGCGCCAGGGCCTTAATGCTGCGGCTGACCATGGCCATTTGTTCATAGCGAGGAACGGTCTGATTATCCACCGTGATAAGGCCCAGATAATCAATGAACAGCACTTTAATATCATGTGCTGTTTTCAGGCGGCGTGCCTGGCTGCGCAGATCGGTCAGGCGAATATTGGGTGTGTCGTCCACGAAAAATGGTGTTTCGTACAAGCGCTCGGCGGCAGAATCCAGCGCGCCCCATTCGTTGGCTGTCATCAAAGACGGATTGCGCAGTTTTTTGGAATTAATACGCGCCTGGCTGGCCAAAAGGCGCAGCATCAAATGAATCGCCGGCATTTCCAGGCTGAAAAACCCGCAAGGGATGCCCTGACGCGTAGCAATATTGTCCACCATAGACAATGCCAAGGCTGTCTTACCCACACTGGGCCTGGCGCCGATGACAATCATCTCTGAATCCTGCAGGCCGGAAAGCAAATTGTCCAAATCAAGAAATTCTGTGGGGATCCCCGTATACAGATTTTTCGATTTTTTGCGCTGCTCCAGCACAACCATGGCCTGCTTGATCAGCGCACGCGAATCATGATAGGCGCTGGTGCGCTGGTGCTGATTGATCGCAAAAATATCCTGCTCTGCCTTCTCCAGGATAGACTCGGCACTCTTGCTCTTGTCCAGGGCCTCGCTGCGGATCACATCGCCAATATCTACCAGTCGTCGGCGCAGGGCATGTTCATAAATAATGCGTGTATATTGTTCAACATGCGCGGTGCTGGGCGGGCTGGATGTCAGCTGGGCCAGATAGACTATGCCCCCCACGCGATCCAGGGCATCCTGCGTGCGCAGCTCATCGGCCACCGTGATGGTGTCGACATTGCCCCCTTTTTCCAATATAGACAAAATGGCTGAAAAGATATGCTGATGTGCAGGTTTATAAAAATCTTCGCTGCCGATATAGCGCTCGACCAGATCGAGCGTGCTGCGCTTGAAAGACAGCAAGAGAGTACCCAGCAGGGCACTCTCTGCGTCAATATCGCACGGGGGCTGATAGGCCTCCATGAAAGAAAACTAAGCCTCTGCCGCGGCGGCTTCCTGGGCCACCACATTCAGCTGTAAAGCAGCAGTCTGATTTTCATAAAGCTTGATTTTAATAGAATAATTTCCCAAAAGCTTGATATTATGCGAAGGCAGCTCAATTTTCTTGCGCTCGACAATCATGCCTTTTTTGGCCAATTCCTCGGCAATCATCGCAGCTGTGACGGCACCAAAGATCTTGCCCTTTTCACCGCTGGCGACAGCGATTTCCAGGGCCTCGGCCTCAATCTTCTCGCGATGAGACATGGCCTCTTTGCGCTTTTCTTCCTTGCGTTTTTCAATATGATGTCTTCTTTTTTCCAATTCATTCAGGGCGGCTTTGTTGCACAAAACAGCAAAACCCTGGGGAATGAGAAAATTGCGGCCATAGCCATCGGCCACCTCTTTAATATCACCCTCTTCACCCAGATTGGCGACATCTTTTTTCAGTACGATTTTCATATTAGAGTTTCTCCTTTTGGAATTCTGTCTTTTTTAATTGCCCACAAACGGCAGTAAAGCCAAATGTCTGGCTCTTTTCACACCGGTGGCAATGGCACGCTGATGACGCGCGCAGGCGCCTGTGATGCGGGCAGGCAGAATCTTGCCGCGCTCTGTCACATAGCGGCCCAGAATCTCAACATCTTTATAGTCCACTTCATTGCGATTCACGCAGAAACGACATACTTTTTTTCTGAAAAATTTCGGTCGCCCGGGGCGTCTTTCCTTGTCTTCCCCGCTGAAGCGATCATCCGACTGTGCCGACTCATCTTTATAATCTTTTTTATCACTCATATTTTTAACTCTCCCTCTTGTTTTCAATCACCTGGCGCCCTGGGCATTAAAAAGGAATATCATCCTCAAAATCATCACCGGCGCTTTTGGGCGGCATGGCGGCTGCCGGGCGCGCGGGGGCTGCCTCTGAAGGTTCTGTCGTCCCGGCGGAACGATTCATTCCCCCCATGCCCTCGCCGCCTGAATTCAGCAGCATAATATTATTAGCCAAAATGTATATACGCGAACGCGTCTGGCCCTCGCTTTCCCAGCGATCCTGGCGCAGTTCTCCGGTCACGGCAACAGGCCGTCCTTTCAGCAAAAAGCTTTGCAAGGCCTCAGCCTGCTTGCCAAAAATGGTGATATCAAAGAAATTAGCCTCGTCCACCCATTCTCCCGAAGCATCTTTTTTGCGTGTGTTCACGGCGATGCTGCAACGCAGTATCGCCAGTCCGCCGCCGGAAAATTTCAATTCGGAATCACGTGTCAGTCGCCCAGCCACTGTAACGCTGTTAATATCTGCCATAATATTCTCACTAGGCCTCTTCTGCGGCGGCTTTATGCGCAGCGGCGCGATGGCGTGCAGGGCGCGGCGGCTTCACCGGGCGGCTCTTTTTGCACACGATTAAATGACGCATGATCTGACTTTGCAGCTTCAGCTGTTCATCCAGTTTTGTGAAAATATCTGCGGCGCTTTGGAATGTGAACAGATGATAATGGCCGCGGGTTTCTTTGCCTAGCATATAGGCCAGATTGCGATCACCCATATCATCTTCTTTTTCAATCACGGCCCCGGCGGCTTTCAATTTGTCTTTCACCGCCTGCACGCCCTCAGGATAGCAGTTTTCTTTTGTATTGAAAACACACATCAATTCATAAGTTTTCATTTTTTCGGTTTTCCTCCTTTTGGACCCATGACCCCAGGATATACCTGGAGTAAAGAGGCTATCTCACTTTATACCCCAGGCATCCCTCTTGCGTCAAGGGGCGGCATATGCTATGATTTTTTCAAAGATGATACGCATGCCATTTGTTTCTATGCGCAGCATTGGCTTTATTCTTTTGCTGTCTGTATTTGTCTTATTTGCCTCTTGCAGAAAAGAACAGCCGCTTTCTTTTCAAGTGGCGATGGCCAGCCGCATGACAGCTGTCCCTTTTTACATTATTTCCTCTATCAGCACAAAAATCCAATGGGATGTGATTGTAGAGCCAGATGAAGCCAAGCGCCTGGATATGCTGCTTAACGGCGAGGTGCAAGCCATAGAATGGGACGTGCTGCGTTTGTACCAGCGTGGAATTTCCGACGAGATGCCGCACACCATTGGCATATTGCCCGTGAACACACCCTATGCGCTGATTTCCAATCCCAAAATTACCTCCACGCGTCTGACAGAAAAAAATCAGATTGTGGGCATAGATTATCAGGGCATACGCACATTTCTTTTAGATTATTGGCTCAAGGGGGCTTCTAAAACACGCGAGAGCGCGATTTCAGATGAATTGCGCATGCAAAGACTGACTGAAGGCGAAGTGCAGGCGGTGATTGTCAGCGAACCAAGCATCACGCAGCTGAGCCGAGAGGGCTATGTCACCCTGGCCAGCACGCAAGGATCTGGGCTTGTGCTGGGCACTTTGGCTGTCTTGTCTTCCACAGAAAAAAAACTTCTGCGCAATGTGCTTTTAGATTATCAGCAAATGCTGAATCAGCTGGACTATATTCGCAAAAATCCTGATCGTTTCCTGGCCAAAAAACTGCCCCACTATAACACAGACTGGCTGTATTATATTCCCAAGACAATTTACTTTTCTCCCCAGCTGTTTCAGGAAGTGAACACCTGGCTGCATCTGAACAATCCCACTTTCCCCAGCCTCTCTTATGAAAAGGTTTTCTGGATTCCCAAGGATAATGAGCATGACAATTAGGCGAATTTTCCTTTTTCTCGGGCTATTTTATTTTTACACAGGGGGCATTTGGGCCCAGAAAAAACTATCTCTGTTGCTTTGGGCTATATTCTCCATGTGCAGTTTGCGTCTTTTTACATTGCCGATAAATACGGCTATTTTGAGCGTGAAAACCTGAAAGTGATTCTGTATTACACAGACACGATGGATACGATGACCCTGGCGGCTCAGAAAAAAATCGACATTGCTCTTGCCGATGCAGACGCGGTGATTCAGGCAAGGGCACAAGACCTGCCATTGAAGATCTTTTTCCAATATTATCAAAAATTGCCTATCAGTATTTTCACCATTAATGAAAATATCAATTCGGCAGAAAAACCGGAAGACAAAATCATTGGCACCCCTGAACTGGGCGGCTCTTCCTATTTGGCTTTGATGTTGTTTTTGAAACATTATGGATTAAAAGACAAAGTGCAGATCGCTGCATTGGATATGAGCAAGCAGCTCTGTTGAACAGCAAAAAGATTGATTGCGGTGGGCTATAGCAACAATGAACCTGTTTATTTTTGCATCAGCATTGCTGGATAAAAGTGTGGAATACTTTAGAATTTGCGCCCTTGCTCACGGGTTCTGCCCTCATTGGCAATGAAATCCTGATGAGAGAAAGCCCCCGGTTGTATCGTCGATTCGCGCGCGATGCAGAATGCCATTAACACCATTATGAATAATCCCGATCAAGCTTTTGAAGATTTAATCCCTGCGCTGAATATTCGCGCAAGCCCAAAAAGCCTGATGCACAGAATCTTTGCGGCCACTGTGCACCAATGTTTTTCGGCAAACACCACACCTGCACAGGCATCTTACGACCTCACTATTGAGGTTATGAAAGACTTAGGATTGCTTCAAAAAGATGCCTCTGCCGGCGATGTGATTGCAAAAAACATTAATTCCTAAGTGTTTATATTGATTAATATTACTTTTTACTCTAATAATTTGAAATATGCCACCATTGATATTACCGGTTTTCTTTATTTTATTTTCTTGCAGCATACCAAATTCTTTTTTGGGCCAAAATAATAAACCTTATCAAAATTTACAATTAAAAGTTCGCATTATTGGAAGTTCTGCCCCTGGGCGCCCTGCATTCACTCAAGCATCAAACAATTCTTTCCCCAATGAAGCAGAATATCTTTGGAATTATGGCTATGTTGATCAGACAGATTCCAAGAATTATATTTCAATTAAAGATACTTCAAATAAACATGAAGGCTTTACAAGCAATGGAGGACGGGATCTTTTTATTGATTATCACACCAGAGATCGTATGACAGCAAAATATAATGGAACAGCGACAAGCCTGAAGGTTTGGCTGGTCTTTATGAATGGTCCTTATAATTATGGCAGAGATTTTGCTGTATTTTCAATTCCTAGTGGGTTAGATCCGCAAACACAAATTGCTCTCTACACTATCTACTTTGAACATGAACTATATCCATTGACCCCCAGCATTACTGGTTCTCGATCAAAAGTGCGCACAGTATTCGAGGGGACTGAACCCAAAGCTGCTACGTCCTAAAAGGAACGATATATATTTCTGCAAATATATTATTTTTGTGCTGCAAGCTTTTCATGCAGCATGTCAATCACTTCCGCAGGCGCCATGGCATCCAGACCCACGCCAAGGGCAGCCATTTCCTTTAATGAACTGGAACGAAGCACAGAATATTTCGTGGCTGTGGGAATAAAAAGAGTTTCAACATTATTATTAATCTGATAATTGAGAGCGGCTAATTCAAATTCATAGGCAAAATCGGACAAGGGGCGCAGGCCGCGAATGATTACGCGAATGTCATGCTCACGGGCATATTCCACAATTAAACCGCGCCAGGAAATAACATTAACATTTGCATATGGCGCACAATATTTTTCCATCAGCTGATAGCGCTCTTGTGTAGAAAATAAAGATTTTTTCTGAGAATTCGTCGATACTAAAACATCCACATGCTTGAAAATCCGGCTTGCACGCTCGACAATATTTAAATGCCCATAAGTGGGTGGATCAAAGCTTCCGGGAAATATAGCAAAACCTTCTTTCATCAAGACACGAATCTATCGCCGGAAATCAATTTTGTCAAGCCAATTAAATTTGTTGCTTGACAAAAAATAAAAAAGAGAAGATTTTAAGTTATTAAAAATTAAGAAAAACTATTTTTGATTTTTGTTTTATTTCTTTTGTCTTCTTTGATTTCATGCGCTGTGCCGAAAATTCAAAATATCCTAAAACTAAAATTCAAGTGAAGCTGCATTTTCCGGGCGAGACAGACCCAAGCCTGGCGCCTGGATATATGACAACTGTTCTGCTGGGGACAGGATGGGACAAGCCGGGAGACTATTATGCCAAGATACTTTCCTATCGATGGAATGATCTTGGTCGGACATGAAAAATTGACGTGCAGGATTCTCTCAATCGCCCTCAGTGGTTCACTTCAAGACGGCGGGCGTAAATGTTCTGTGTCTTATCACACTACATCCATACTCTCATTCATCTATGACGGGCGAGCAACAACACACAGAATATATTTTGCTGTCTTAGGAGATATCTTTAATATTTTTTTTTGGGGGGGTTGGCTCGTTTTGACTTTGGCAGAAACTGGCTGTATCTTAATATTTCCGCAGGACTGAACCCAGAAACAGAAATTGCAGTTTTCACGATTAAGGACTATCATTGTTCGGTGACTAATTTTGAAGTGAGTGCTGCCTTTGAAGGCACAGACGCCAAAGCTATCACAGCGACAGATCACAGTCTTGACCTCCTTTACATGCCTTGACATAATAACATTTGTAAATTCAAACAATTACCATATTATTAATACTCTGCTCATAAAAGAGGTTGCCCATGGCTGAAGCAATTACACCCCGAAGTAAAGACTATGCACAATGGTATGTAGACATTGTGACTCATGCTAAACTAGCAGATTATTCCCCCGTGAAGGGCAGTATGGTGATTCGCCCGCGCGGCTATGCCATCTGGGAAAGGATGCAGTCTATCTTAGACGACCTGTTCAAAGAAACAGGCGTGCAGAATGCCTATTTCCCACTTTTGATTCCCCAGTCTTTTCTGGAAAAAGAAAAAGAGCATGTGGATGGATTTTCTCCCGAGGTGGCTGTGGTCACACACGGCGGGGGAGCGAAATTGGAAGAGCCGCTGATTCTGCGGCCCACCAGCGAGACGATTATCTGGAGCATGTATAAAAAATGGATTCACAGCTGGCGTGACCTGCCTCTGGCATTGAATCAATGGGCGAATGTGATCCGATGGGAAAAGCGCACCAGACTGTTCCTGCGCACGACGGAATTTCTGTGGCAGGAAGGGCACACGGCACATGCCACGCGCGAAGAGGCACAGCAGCGCACATTACAGATGCTGGAAGTGTATCGGCATTTTGCCGAAGACTATTTGGCCATGCCCGTGCTGACTGGAATCAAAAGCGAAAGTGAAAAATTCGCCGGGGCCGAATATACATATTCCATTGAAGCCATGATGCAGGATAAAAAAGCCCTTCAGGCAGGCACAAGCCATGACTTGGGCCAGAATTTCGGCAATTCTTTTGATGTGCGCTATCAAACAAAAGAAGGCACGCTGGAAAGCGTATGGGCCACCAGCTGGGGTGTTTCCACGCGGCTGATCGGCGGACTGATTATGACACATTCAGATGATAGAGGCCTGGTGCTTCCGCCCAAAATTGCCCCTATTGATGTGGCGATTATCCCTATTTTTCGCAGCAATAACAAAGCAAAGGTCTTTGAATTTGCCCAACGTGCACAACATGACCTGAAAGAACATGGCCTGAGGGTATTTTTCGACAATGACGAGAGCACCAACCCAGGCTGGAAATTTGCCGAATGTGAGCTCTCAGGTATCCCGGTGCGCATCGAACTGGGAGAAAGGGATATTGATGCGGGGCAATTTGTCCTTGTGCGCCGCGATACATTGGAAAAAGAAACCGTTGCCAAAGATGCCCTTGTGGCCAGGATTAAAGAAATTCTGGTGAATATGCAGGCCGATCTATATCAAAAAGCCTTGACCTTTCGCAAAGAGAATACATATGAATTCACTGACTATGCACAGATGCAGCATTTTTTCAATGAAACTGCCGGTGGCTTTGCCCAGGGATTGTGGTGTGGCAGTGCCCAGTGCGAAAGCAAGGTGAAAAATGAAACAAAGGCGACGATACGTAATCTGCCTTTCTCGCTGAATCAGCATCCGCATCAGGGAAAATGCCTGATCTGTGGCGAAAAGGCGTCTCATAAAGCCGTGTGGGGCAGGTCATATTAAATGATTATTGTTTTAGAGGGCCTGGATGGTGCGGGAAAAAGCACTCAGATTCAGCTGCTCATCACTCATTTTACACAGCTGGGATATCATTGCCATTTCACACATTTTCCTCGCCTGAAAGAGACTCCTTTCGGGCCTCTTATTAAATCTTATCTCCAGGGCGAATTCGGTGCTTTGGGTGAGGTCAGCCCCTATCTCATCGCCCCCTTATATGCCCAGGATCAATACCTGGCTGCAAGAGACCAGTGGCCCAAAGAGTCCAAAAGCATGATTTTTCTAGACCGATATTATTACAGCAACATTGCCTATCAAAGCACACGATTTGATGATGAACAAGAGAAAAATCAATTTCGCAGCTGGCTTTGCGGCCTGATAGAAACATTGAACATGCCGAAAGCAGATCTGGCCCTGTATCTGCACACACCGCAGAATTTTCGCAGCAAAAACCTGAATGAGCGCGCGCAAAGCGATATTCATGAAGAAAATACAAATTATCAGGAAAAAGTTCATTCTGAATATTTGGCCATGTGTGCACAGAACTGGCATCACCTGCAGGAAATAAATTGTGCTGACGAAGAAGGATACATGCAGGATGAACAAAGTATTCATAAAAAAATTCTCTCTTTATTAAACAAACACATAAACTGAATTAACAGAGTATAAGTTTTCTTTTCCCCTTGTCGCAAGTGGAAAAATTCTCCATAATGAGCCCGGTTATGGGAAAGGTGATTGTTTTTGCAAATCAAAAAGGTGGGGTAGGAAAAACAACGACTGTGGTGAATGTGGGTGCTTTCATTGCCGAAGCAGGGCGCAAGGTCTTGCTGGTAGATTTCGATCCACAGGCGAATCTCTCAAGTGCCGTGGGGCACACGAAAAATACCGTAGGCAGTTACGAAGCCCTGTTGGGCGATGAAGCTGTGCAAGATCTCATCCAAGAAACACCCCAGCCCAATTTATCTGTTTTACCCACAAATATTCATCTCTCGAATGCAGGCAATGAATTGATGAATAAAGAAAATAAAGAATTTTTTCTCAAAAAATTACTTGACCCCATCAAGGAAAAGTTTGACTTTATCCTTATAGACTGCCCGCCCAGCCTCGATCTATTGACGATTAACGGCATTGCGGCAGCAGACTATATTATTGTGCCGCTGCAAAGTGAATTCTTTGCATTACAGGGATTTCTTAACATGCTGTTTAACACGATTACGCGTATTCAAAAAAACCTGAACCCTGATTTGCGCCTGATGGGCATTGTGTTCACGATGTTCGACAGTCGTACAAGACTTGGGGTGGAAGTGATAGAAAAAACGACGCAAAGCATAAAAAACCGGGCCTTTTTTTTCAAGACGGTGATTCCCCGTAATGTAAAACTGGCTGAAGCACCCAGCCATGGATTGCCTATTAATTTATACGATCCGAATTCCGCAGGGGCAGAACGCTATAAACTGCTTGCAGACGAGGTATTGGAACGTGCAAAAGAAGAATAGCCGTCTGGGCTCTGGCATTGATGCATTGCTGGGCAGCCTGAATATTTCAGCTCAGGACAGTGATGCACCCCTGACAACTATGATTCCCGTGAGCATCATCGTGGCGAATAAACGCCAGCCGCGCCAGATTTTCAACGAAGAAAGCCTGAAAGAACTCTCTGAATCTATTCGCAGTCAGGGCATTCTCCAGCCTTTGCTGGTGGAAGAATATGGCCGCTATTATCGTATTGTAGCTGGAGAACGCCGCTGGCGTGCCTCGCAAATGGCAGGCCTGGAAAAAGTGCCCGCCATTGTCCGCACTTTCACCACCGAAGAGAGATTAATTGTTTCCTTGTTGGAAAATATTCAGCGCGAGAATATCTCTGCCCTGGAAGAAGCCCAGGCCTATAAAGAACTGATGTCTGTGGCTGGACTGAATCAACAGGAACTGGCCGATCGCCTGGGAAAAAGCCGCAGCGCCGTGGCCAATACACTGCGCCTGCTGAATCTGCCGCCTGAAATTCAACAGGCCTTGATCTCTGGCGAACTTTCGGCTGGGCATGCGCGCGCTCTGCTGGCCGCAGAAACAGAAGAACTTCAAAAAGC
>JAHHUI010000050.1 GCA_020024055.1 Spirochaetaceae bacterium
CGAATTATTCAGGGATTATAAAAGGTGGAGTTATTGGAGGCAAAGAACAAAAGGGGGCTTATAAATTAGGAGCTAGGTTTGTTAAAGATCAGTTAATAAAACGCATTCAAAAAATTGCAAATTTAAGAAAGGAAATTCATGTCTATAATCAAGATGCAAAAGATTTTATAGAGCAAATAAAGCCAAATATTTTAAGTAGGAGCTTAGTCTATTTTGATCCTCCATATTATGTTAAAGGTAAAGGATTATATATTGATCATTATGAGCATAAAGACCATCAAGCTATGAAAGATTTTATTGCAAAGCAAGACTTTCCCTGGATAGTTTCTTATGATAATGTTCCAGAAATTCGCCAAATTTATTCTCATTATAGAGCATACCCATATTCATTAAATTATCGAGCAAATCAAACATCAAGAAAAGGTGAAGAAATTCTCTTTTTTGCAGAAAATGTTAAAATTCCGGATAATTTATTTGGTTAATAGAGGATATACCTATTCTTGACAATGAGAGAGAAAGTGCCTATCATTACGCCGTCTGGGCTTTTTGCATTGCGTGCATGCGAGAGTGGTGAAATGGTAGACACACTAGATTTAGGATCTAGCGCCGCAAGGTGTAAGGGTTCAAGTCCCTTCTCTCGCAAGGGTATTTGCGCTCTGCTGTGCATATCAAGCGTATGAATAATAAAAAAATCACAAAGGGGACGAAAGTTGACTATTATCGACAAGAAGATTGAGTATGTGCCGGGGTCTCAAGTGTCTATACAGGCAAAAATCTCGAAGAAAGACATGCGTGAAATGTATGATAAAATGCTCTTGAAATATCAGGGAAAGCTGAATCTTCCGGGTTTTCGCAAGGGCAAAGCCCCTGTGAAAATGATTGAGAGGCGTTTTGGCGATGCGTTGAAAGGCGAATTGGCGGCTGATGTGCTGGAAGAGGCGATCCGCCAGGTTTCTCCTGAATTAGAACGCAAGCCCCTGCATTATGCCCAGCCCAATTTTGACGGCGGCTTGGATGCAGACCCGGATAAGGATTTTTCTTTCACATTGCGGCTGGATGTTGAACCTGAGTTCAAGGTGGCAGACTATAAAAAGATGTCTACCACGGTGTATACGGTGAAGGTGTCTGACAAAGATGTGGATGAAGAGATCAAACGCATTCAGGAACGCAATGCCCTGGTTGTCACCAAAAACGGCGCTGCCGCTGAGGGCGATATTGTCACGGTGGACTATGCCGATCTGGATGAGGATGAGAAGCCTGTAGACGGCACCAAGCGTGAGGGCTTTGTGTTCACATTGGGTCAGGATGCCACCTATTATGATTTTGATAAAGATGTGACAGGCATGAGCGCCGGCGAAGAGAAAGTGATTGAAAAGAAATTCACCAAGACCTATCGGCATGAAGAGTTGGCTGGGAAAAAAGTGAAACTCAAGGTGAAAGTCACGGCAGTGAAGCAGCGCAATCTGCCTGATTTGGATGATGAATTTGCCCAGGATGTGGATGAAAAATTCAAGACTTTGGCTGACTTGAAAAAGGATATTAAAGAAAAACTGGAAAACAATGCCATAGAATCTGCACGCAATCATCGCATTAACAGCCTGATGAAAGAAATTATTGACTCAACAGAGATTGACATGCCCGAGAGCATGCTGATGATGGAGGCAGATATGCGCCTGCGTCAGATGGCTCAGCAAAGCGGCATGGATCAAAAAACATTGATGAAGATGCTGGGTGGGCATGAAAGGGAATTGATTGAACAATGGCGTGCAGACCTGATCGAATCGGCCAAGAGCCGCCTTGTGCTGAACAAACTGAAAGATGAATTGAATATTTCTGTGAACGAAAAAGACAAAGAAGAGGCGAAAAGATATCTCATTGGTTATTATCGCATGGAAGAAGAGCAGCTGATTAAGCAAGTGGGGCCCCAGGTGTGGCAACGCTATGTGGAAGAAGAAGCAAAAGAGCGAAAATTGCATCAGACTGTTCTGGATGCCGCCAAAGTGAAAGAGGAGAAGACGCTTTCATGGCAGGAATTTGTCGCAGAATCCAGCGCATCGGCCGAAACTGAAAGTAAACCAAAAGCAAAAAGCAAAGCCAAGAACAAAGTAAAGGCCTCTGATGAAGAGAAGGCCGAATAAGATTTAAAGACTGGAAAAGAGAGATGAGGAGAAAAAGTCTTTGAAAACAATACGCAGCCATTATCATTCACCCATGGTGATTGAGCAGACCAGCACGGGCGAGAGGGGATATGATATTTACTCACGCCTGCTGAAGGATAGAATTATTTTCCTGGATTCAGAGATTGATGATATCAGTGCTGACCTGATTGTGGCACAGCTTTTGTTTCTGCAAAACCAGGATGCTGATCGGGATATCAGTTTGTATATTAACAGCCCTGGGGGTTCTGTTTTGGCTGGTTTGGCGATTTATGATACAATGAATTTTATTAAGCCGGATGTGGCGACCTATTGTGTGGGCCAGGCGGCCAGCATGGCGGCGCTGATTTTCAGCGGCGGGGCCAAGGGCAAGCGCTATTGCCTGCCTTCCAGCCGCCTGATGATACATCAGCCGTGGGGCGGGGCCCAGGGGCAGTCGGCCGATATTGCTATTCATGCGAAGGAAATTGTGCGCCTGAAGAATCTTCTTATCGACTATTTCGCACAGAACACGGGCAAGCCGCGCGAGCAGCTGGCCGCGGATATGGAACGTGATTTTTATTTAAATGCGACAGAAGCGAAGGAATACGGTCTGTCTGATATGGTTTTGGAGAGGAAAGAATAAGTGGCAAAACGTAAAGACTACGAGATTTGTTCCTTTTGCGGAAAACCCAGTGACGAGCATCGCCGCCTGGTGGCCGGCCCGGGTGTGTCTATCTGCAATCAATGTTTAGAGGTGTGTTCGGGCATCATGGCCGAAGAAATGGAAGTCTCGGGCAACAAAAAGAAATCCCATACGCCTGTGCTTCCGGATAAAATCCCCACACCTGAAGAAATTAAAGAACATTTGGACAATTATATTATTGGCCAGGATATTGCCAAAAAGACGCTCTCTGTTGCGGTGTACAATCATTACAAGCGCATCAAAAATCGAGAAAATATTCAAGATGATGTGGAACTGGAAAAGGCCAATGTCTTGCTGATTGGGCCTACAGGCACAGGAAAAACCTCTTTAGCACGGGCCTTGGCGCGCAAGCTGAATGTGCCTTTTGCCATTGCCGATGCTACTACATTGACCGAAGCCGGCTATGTAGGCGAAGATGTAGAGAATATTCTCTTGAAGCTGATTCAGGCCGCGGATAATGATGTGAAAGCGGCGGAGATTGGCATTGTATATATTGATGAGATTGATAAGATTGCTCGCAAGGGCGAGAATGTGTCCATCACGCGTGATGTTTCGGGCGAAGGCGTGCAGCAGGCCTTGCTGAAGATTATTGAAGGCACCATTGCCAATGTGCCGCCCCAGGGCGGGCGCAAGCACCCCAATCAGGAAATGATCCGCATTGATACCACGAATATTCTTTTTATCTGCGGCGGGGCTTTTGTGGGCCTGGAAAAATTCATTGAAAATCGTGTGTATAAAGATTCTTTGGGTTTTGGCGCCAATGTGAAGACAAAAGATAGACAGGATCTAAGGGCGCTGTACAGCCAGCTGCATCCTGAAGATTTGGTAAAATTTGGAATGATTCCCGAATTCATCGGGCGCATGCCCATTTCTGTGGCTTTGGATACCTTGACACGTGATGATTTAAAAAATGTGCTCAGCTTCCCGAAGAATGCGATTCTGCGCCAATATATGGCCAGTTTTGCTTTGGATGATGCAGAATTATGCTTTGAAGAAGAAGCTGTCAATGCCATTGCGGACAGGGCTATTGCCTATAAAACAGGGGCTAGAGGGCTGCGGGCCATTGTGGAAAAAGCGATGAATGAAGTGATGTTTCGTCTGCCTGGCATGAGCGGGCACAAGCGCGTAGTGGTGACAAAAGAAGTGATTTTAGATGGGGCACAGCCTGTGATTCTGACAGAACCGGCAGACCTGGAAAAAGAATGGGCAAATACTTTACATGAAATTCATCGGAAAGTTACGGCCTAAGGCCCTGGGCACGGCGCCGCTGGTGATGGCGCATGATGTGCTGGTATTGCCGCATATGGTTTCCACGCTGGCTTTGGGCGGGCGTGAGAAACTTTTTTTCTCTGGCGAGAATACGCCTTCTCAGGTTGTTATCGGTTATCCCACCGATGGTGTGGGCCTGCGTGATTTTGGCGTGTTGGCGCGCATTATCCAGGTGGTGAAATCCGCCGGGGCGCCTGTGCGTATCATTGTCGATGGCATTGATCGCGTACGCATTGGCCAGGTGAAGCAGAGCTATAATCTTTCTTATGTAGAATATTATTTCCCTGAATCGGGGCTTTCGGAAAAGCAGATGCTGGCCCTGGAAAATGTGCTGCGCCAGGCCTGGGATGATTACAGCATTATGAGCCAGGTGGAGACGCAGACTCAATATGTCGTCTCTAAAAGCCGCTCGCTGATGGAGCTGGCATATCAGATTTTGGCTGTGATACCTTCTCTAACATTAGAGCAGCGCATTAAATTATTTCTGAATGAAAATCCAAAGGAAATTGTACTTTTCCTGATAGACACGATGCAGACCACAAAGGAAGTATCGCAGCTGCGCAAAGATCTGGATGGGCGCGTGCGCCGCAAAATGGCGCGCAATCAGCGTGAATATTATCTTCAGGAACAGATGAAAGAGATTCAGCGCGAATTGGGAGATTCCAAAGGCGATCTCTTGGGTGTGCGCGAATTTGAAGAGAAATTTTCCAAGATGCAGCTTTCTGAAGAGGCCGCAGAAAAATTCCGCAAAGAGATTAAGCATTATGTGCGCTTGCAGCCTGTCTCTCCCGAAGCGGGAATGCTGCGCGGATATTTAGAGACTTTGCTTGATTTGCCCTGGAGTATTTACAGCACGGATGATGTGGCGCTTTCTGAGGCGGAAACTATTTTAAATCAACAGCATTTTGGCCTGGACAAGCCCAAGCAGCGTATTCTCGATTTTATCGCCGTGCGCAAGATCTCTGGCGGCTTGAAGGCACCCATTTTGTGCCTGGTGGGCCCTCCTGGGGTGGGAAAGACCAGTTTGGCCTCGTCCATTGCTCAGTGTATGGGCCGTAAATTTGTGCGCCTGAGCCTGGGTGGTGTGCGTGATGAAACCGAAATACGCGGCCATCGGCGCACCTATGTCGGCTCGCTGCCAGGCAAAATTATTCAAACATTGCAAAAGGCTAAAACTTCCAACCCTGTGTTCCTTTTGGATGAAATTGATAAAATGTCTTATGACAGTCATCGTGGAGACCCAGCCAATGCCTTGCTGGAAGTGCTGGACCCTGAGCAGAATACACGCTTTATGGATACTTATTTAGAAGTGGGCTATGATTTGTCACAGATCATTTTTATTGCCACGGCAAATAGCCTGAATAATATTCCTTATCCTTTGCTCGATCGCTTAGAAATTATCGATCTTTCCGGCTATACAGAATTGGAAAAAATTGCCATTGCCAAGGAATTTATCGTTCCTAAAAAAATCAAGGAAAATGGCCTGGAAGGCTCACAGCTGATATTTCAGGATGATGCCATCAGGCAGATCATCCATGCCTATACGAATGAATCAGGCGTGCGACAGCTGGAAAGGGAAATCAATCGCGCGATGCGCAAAATTGTGCGCGAGAAACTGGAAAGCGGTGAACTGAAACCCGAGCCGAATCAGAAACTGAATGAACAAATTGATGCTAAAAGAGTGGCAGTTTTGCTGGGAAAATTTCGTTATCAGGAATCCGATTTTGTCACGCCTATTGGTGTGGGCATGGCCATGGGCCTGGCCTGGACAGAATTGGGCGGGCGAGTTTTGCCCATCGAGGTGCGTTTGTTTTCCGGTGAAGGCAAGCTGTTCTTAACAGGGAAATTGGGTGATGTGATGAAAGAAAGCGCGCAAATAGCGATGTCTTTTCTGCGTCAGTATTGCGAGCAGCAGGGTATAAAGAAAGATTTTTATCACAAAAAAGATATTCATATTCATGTACCCGAAGGCAGCACGCCCAAAGACGGTCCTTCAGCAGGCATCGCGATCACCACGGCAATTTATTCTGCTGTTTCGGGCAAAGCCCCACGTGCGGCGACTGCCATGACAGGCGAGATCACTTTGGCAGGCAATTTGCTGCCCATTGGCGGCCTGAAGGAAAAAGCTCTAGCCGCAGGGCGTTATCATATTGAAAAAGTTTTGATTCCTAAAAAGAATGAGAAAGATGTGGAAGATATTCCCGCCGAAGTGAGAGAAAAGATGGAAGTCATTTCCTTTGACACTGTGAATGAGGCATTGAATTATCTTTTCGGTTAGCAATTTCCCCTGCGAAGATTTACTCTGTTGGTATGCACGGCAAGAGATTCTGCCCTGGCAGGAAACTTATGATCCTTATCTGGTTTGGCTCTCTGAAATTATGCTTCAGCAGACCACTGTGTCTGTGGTGAAGCAGCGTTATGCGCTTTGGCTGGATGAATTTCCTGATATTCATGCTGTGGCCAAGGCAGAGCAGACACAAGTACTGCGCGCCTTTGAGGGCCTGGGCTATTATGCACGGGCAAGGCATCTGCATCAAACAGCACAGCATATTCATCAGCATGGTTGGCCAGAAGATTTTGTCTCTTTGCGCAAATTACCCGGCTTGGGAGATTACACCGCCAAGACTATTATAAGCCGCTGTTTCCAAAAGCCCGTGCTGGCTTTTGACGTGAATATGCATCGCCTTTTTGGGCGATTGTATATGAAATATCCCCTGAGTAAACAGGATGAAAAGGATTTAGAACAGGTGCTTGCGCCATTACAGGAACAGCATAATCCGGCCGTCATGGGCCAGGCCTTGATGCGATTTGCCCAGGGCGAATGCAAGAAGAATATGCCCGCTTGTGAAAATTGTCTTTTTAGTTCAATTTGCCAGGCACGCCGCCACAATGCCCAGCAAAGCCTGTTTCCCCAAAAAAGAAAGAAAAAAGTTTATCTGGAGAGCATTGTCCTATTTATGCGCCAAGGGGATGATGTGCTGATAGAAAAGAGGGAAGAGGGTATTGGCAAGGGGATGTACAGCCTGCCGCGTCTGTCTGTGGAAGAATTCACTCAATTGTCCGGGCAGCTTTCGGGTGTGTTTTTGGCCCTGAAAAGCAGAATTCATACCTATACCCATCATCAAGAAAAACTGATGCCACATTTTTTGAACCTGAAAGAGTCACTGAATTGGGATTTTGGACCCAGATGTTATTTTGAAAATGAAAAAAAATTGAAAGAATTGCCTTTTATGGCCATTTATCGTGATATATTGAAAAGTATTGAACAGGAAAATCTGAACACTTTATTTTGATTGCGAGGGGGCAGAAAAATGAATAAGGAGACTGTGCGTTCTTATCTGGAGGAGATTTTTCCCTCTTATGTGGCTGATTTGCAGCGCATGACTGAAATTAACAGCAAACATAAAGACCCCAAAGGCAATAGGGAGATTAATGCCTGGCTGCGCAAGCATATTGCCCAGACAGGCGGAGAAGTGAAATCCTGGAAAGAGGCGGGTATTGAGCATTTGGCCGCAGAATATACAGGAAAAGGCAAGGTGAAGATTGCCTTGATTGTGCATATTGATACTGTGCTGGACAACAGCAGTTTTACTTACAGCTATGACCCTGTCACGAAAATTGCCAAGGGCCCGGGTGTGGGCGACTGTAAAGCCAGCGTGATCATGGCTATGTATTTGATACAGACCTATCGTCATTTCAATCATATGCCTTTTGGGAAGCTGACGATTTATTATGACGCAGAGGAAGAAATTGCCGGCAGCCCATTGGAAGAGTACATTGTGGAAGAATTAGCCAAAACGCATGATTATGTTTTGGTGGCCGATACGGGCCGGCCGCATTATGGCATTTGTGTGCGCAGGAAATGTTCTTCTTCTGTTCGTGTGAAGATTCATGGCATTAACGGCCATGGCGGCAATGCCTTGCAGGCCGGGGCCAATACGCTGTATGAAGCAGGATTTCTCATCACGAAATTTTTTGCCCTGCAAAGCCCGATGCCGGCCGATCATGATCCGCGAAATTTCACCACACAAGCCCTGCAGAAAAGGGGAATTGAGGACAGAGGGCAGTTCATTCCCGAAAATAGCCTGAATATCCGTTCGCTGACACACAGCAGCGTGAATATTCCCGATTATACAGAAATTGAGATGAATCTGGCTTGTTTCGACTCCATAGAGCGCGATCGCATTGCCAAAGAAATCCAAGAAATTTGCCGCCACCCCAGTATCCCCGGATGCCATATTGAATGTGAGATTACACCGGTGATGGAGGCAATGATGCCCAGTAAAATCCTGGTTGATTTGTATAAAAAGACTGCCAAAGAGGCAGCGGGTATTGATGTGTCCGAATGGCAGGCCGGCGGGTTGACCATGGCGAATTTAGCAGCATTATTCGCGCCAACGATTGACGCGGTGGGTGTGGACTGTGATCCGCTGATTGAACATACGATTCATGAACAAATTGACCTGAATACAGTGATACCCAGGCTGCTGGCGATGTATTTTTTCATTGAAGAATTGGATAAGCTGTAATTATTCCACTTTCTGAGACATGAAGCGGCGCAGCAGGCGCGCCATGCCGCTGCCTTCTTTATATTCTAAGTTTTCCAGACGACTGGCAATATGCATCACACATTCGGCCACGCGGCCATTGGGCTCGAGGGCCATGAAGGGAATCTGGCGGCGCACAGCCTGGGCCACAATGGGGTCGTCATACACAAAACCCAGATAGTCTAATTTCAGGTTCAGAAATTGCCCGGCAATAGAGACAATACGCTGCTGCACACGCTTGGCCTCAGTCACGCTTTGCGCGCGGTTGATGATAAGCTTGAGGCTCATGTCTTGATTGTCAATTTCAGTAGACATAATTTTGATCAGGCCATAGGCGTCTGTGATAGCCGTAGGCTCTGGAGTCGTGACGATCAGCACATCATCCGCGGCCTCTACAAAGCTGAGCACATTGCCCGAGACACCGGCTGAAGTATCAATGATAATCACATCCGCATAGGATAGGGCCTGTAATTCATGGATGAAAGATTTGCGTTCATCTTCAGAAAGATTCACAATTTTGGAAAAACCAGAAGCACCGGCGACGATTTGGATGCCATAATTTGTATCCAGGATAATATCATGCATACTTTTTTGTTTGCGCACGACATGATACAAATTATATTTAGGGATGACACCTAGGACGACGTTGACATTGGCCAGGCCCAGGTCAGCATCCATGACAATGGCTTTCTTGCCCAGTTTTGTATAGGCAATAGCCAGATTAATAGATAAATTTGTTTTGCCGACGCCGCCTTTCCCGGAGGTCACGGTGATAATACGGGTTTTTTTTTCCTTATTTGGCGAAACACTTTTCATCATCTCGCGCAGGGCTTCGGCTTGGTCAGACATACAGACTAAATTCTCCCACTCATTTCTTCTTGCTGCAGCACTTTTTCCAGTGTTTTTGGCGAAAATCCTACTAATCTCTGCCAAATGCCGCTGATAGAGGCACGCTCGATGTCTTTTGGCACCTGCTGCCCAATGGTTAAATAGGAAAGCGGTTTGCGTATTTCCATCAGCGCAGTCAGGGCCGCGCCCAGGCGCGCCGTCTCGTCAATCTTGGTTAATACAATAGCTTGATAGCGGAATAACTCAAATTTTGAGAGAATCTCGCGCACGTCGCTTTCTTTGCTGGTTGCACTGATGGCAAGATGTACTTCTGTATTGCGCCCCAAGCTTTCCATCGATTTTTGCATCTCTGCAATTTTGATAGTATCATAAGGACTTTTGCCAATAGTGTCCACCAATACTAAATCGGCATCTTTGGCTAAATCTATTGCATCCTTGAGCTCATTTGGTTCATAAATAGTTGTCACGGGAATGTTAAGAATATCACCATAAGTTTCGATCTGGGCTTGGGCCCCGATGCGGAAAGAGTCTAAATTGATCAGACGTACATCCAGCTCATGATTATTGCGGATTACATTCATCGCGGCAATTTTCGCCAGGCTGGTGGTTTTGCCCACGCCAGTGGGGCCCACAATCGCGATAATGCGAGGACGCCCGCGCGGAATCTCATTATATAAGATCA
>JAHHUI010000051.1 GCA_020024055.1 Spirochaetaceae bacterium
TTTCTATGTTCACCAAATATTACAGCTATGATGATGTGTTGCTTTTGCCGAATTACACAGATTTTCCATTAGAGGAGATTGACTTAGAAACACGGCTTATCGGTGATATTATTTTGAAAACCCCGATTATTTCGGCTGCGATGGACACAGTGACGGGGTCTACAATGGCGATTGAAATAGCAAAACTGGGCGGCTGCGGGGTGATTCATCGCAATCTGAGCCCTGAAGAGCAGGCCTCCAAAACTGCCAGAGTGAAAAGGTCGTCAGTCTGCGGGGAAGAATATTCGCAATGCACTTTGAATAAGGATCGCAAATTGTGTGTGGGGGCGGCGGTGGCGCCTTTAGATTATCAAGAGCGTCTGCCTTTGCTTATGGAAGCAGGGATTGACTTTGTTGTTTTTGATGTGGCCCATGGCGACAGTGCCTTCACTCTGAAAGCAATAGAAGACTGTAAGAAACGATTCAATGTTTTGGTGATGGGCGGCAATGCAGCCACTGCGGCGGGTGTGCGCCGTCTGATTGATGCAGGGTCGGATGCCATCAAGATTGGTGTGGGTGCCGGTTCTATCTGCACCACGCGCATTATCTGCGGCATTGGCGCGCCCCAGCTTTCTGCCGTGCTGGATTGTGCAGCCGAGGCGGCCAAACATAATATTCCTGCCATTGCTGATGGCGGCCTGCGCTATAGCGGAGACTTGGTCAAGGCTTTTGCTGCTGGCTCTTCGGCTGTGATGCTGGGAAATATGCTCGCTGTTTCGGAAGAGGCTGCGGGTGAAAATGTGATGAATGATGGAAAGATGTATAAAAAATATCGCGGTATGGGGTCTATGGATGCCATTGCCCAGGGAGGATCGGGGCGCTATCAGGCTGAGAAGAACAAGCCTATCGTGCCCGAAGGCGTCGAGGGCCTGGTGCCTTGCGAGGGCACTCTCAAGGATATTATGCATCAGATCGTGACTGGCTTGAAAAAGGGCATGTGGTATTGCGGCTGCCGCAATGTCAAAGAGATACAGAATTATCGGCAATTTATAGAAATCTCGGCCGCCGGCCTGCGCGAAAGCCATGCCCATGATGTGACCAATATTAAAAGCGCTCCTAATTATCAGCGCCATTATTAAATGACTTTGTTTAAGGAGCTCTTATGAGTGAATTTGTCATCTTGGATTTTGGCAGCCAGTCCACGCATCTCATCCGCCGGCGTTTGCAAGATTTGGGATTTAGTGCTGAAGTGATTCCCTCTTCTTCCGCATTGGATGAAGTAGCTGCCAAAAGGCCTGCGGGGATTATTTTTTCCGGTTCTCCCAATTCTGTGTATGATGATCAGGCACAGAGATTGAGTGCAGATATTTTAAAATTGGATGTGCCCAAGCTGGGCATTTGTTATGGATTCCAGCGCATGGTGCAGGATTCGGGTGGCCGTGTTGAGCCCTGTGCAGTGCGGGAATTTGGCGAATGTGCTGTTTCTCTTGTGGCAGAGGATCCGCTTTTCCAAAGTATTGAAAAGGAATTCACCACCTGGATGAGCCATGGCGACAGCATCACCGCGCTGCCGGATGATTGTACACTGATTGCTGCCTCGGAGAATCATCCCGCCGCGGCCTATATGGGCAAATATCGTTTTTGGGGTGTGCAGTTTCACCCTGAACTCAGCCATTGCAATCATGGCATCGATATTCTGCGCAACTTTGCCCAGGTGATCTGCGCACAGCAGTCTTCCCTGAAAAGCCTTGCAGAGACTTTTGAACATATTAAAGAAGATATACGCAAAAAGACACAGAACAGACCTGTGCTGCTGTTGATTTCCGGGGGTGTGGATTCCAGCGTGGCAGCCGCCGCTTTGCTGAAAAGCCTGAGCGAAGATCAGGTGCATTTGCTATATCTGGATACAGGCCTGATGCGCAGAAATGAAACCAAGGAAATTGAATCAATTCTGCGCAGCCTGGCCGCCAAACATGTGCATATTGTGTATGCCCGGCAAGAATATCTCTCTGCCCTGGCCAATATTGCAGACCCAGAAGAAAAGAGAAAAATTATCGGGGATTTATTTGTTAAAATCACGCAAAGAGAGGTGGAAAAACTGGGCCTGGGGGACAATTTCTTATTAGCCCAGGGCACATTATACACAGACTTGATCGAATCGGGAAAAGGCACAGGCAAGCATGCCCATGTGATTAAGAGCCATCATAATGTTAATTCCCCGCTCATCACGCAAAAAAGAGAACAAGGCCAGCTGATTGAACCTTTGAGGGATTTGTATAAAGATCAGGCCCGTGCTTTGGGTAAATATCTGGGCCTGCCCGATTCAATTATTTATCGCCATCCATTTCCTGGGCCTGGCCTGGGCATACGTGTTTTGGGCGCTGTGGATAAAGAAAAAATAGATATTCTCCAACGTGCCGATGCCATTTACCTGGAAGAACTGAGAAAGCGGGATCTGTATGATAAGATATGGCAAGCTTTTGCCGTGCTGATTCCCGTGAAATCGGTGGGTGTGGCCGGGGATGTGCGTCGCTATGGATACATCATTGCTTTGCGCGCAGTCAGCTCTGACGACGGCATGAGCGCAGAGGCCTTTAATTTTAATCTGCGTGATATTAAGGAAATTGCTGCGCGTATCACCAATGAAATCGCCGAAGTCAGCCGCGTGGTGTATGATATATCTTCCAAGCCGCCGGCGACAGTGGAATGGGAATGATTGAACAAGAAGAGAGATTGGGAGGTGTGATATGTCTTGGCTGCTGAGGAAAGTTATTCTTAAAATCGCATGTCTTTTTATACGAAATAAGGATTTAAAAAACAAATTCTATGATAAATATAATCCTGGCCCCAAAGTCATTCTTTTGCCCGATGTGAATTACTATGTGCCAGAATCAGTGCTGAAACATATGGAAAACGCTGAATTTATGGCTGGGGGGGGGGCAATATTGGCGTCTTGACAGGCGGGCCCAAAATCCCAAAAGCCCTTTAAATCCTTGGGCATTTATCCGTGTAAAAAATGAAGCCGTCACTTTGCTCTCTTCGCTGGAAAGCATTGCTCCAGCCATTCAAAGAGGTGTGATTGCCTATCATGACTGTGATGATGGTTCGCAAGAAATTATCTTGCAGTTCTGCCGCGCGCATCCTGGATTTATCCCTTTTAAATACCCCTATTCTGTGATGCCTGTGGACGAAGAAGAGGCATACAGATTGGGTGTGAAAACCCTGCATGAATATTATAATGACGTTTTGGCAAAAATCCCTGAGAATCAGTGGCTGATTAAAATAGACTGTGATCAGATTTATGACGCGGCGAAATTATTTAAAAGTTTTTATCTTGCCTTGCATTATCTGTGTGCCGCTGTTGTCTATCAGAGGCTGGATATGCATTATGATCAAGACACAGACAAGCTTTTTGTGCATGCGTACAAGCCTGTGCTGGATTTGGGCGATCATTGGCTGATTAAAAAATCCAAGTTGTCTTTTATGCATTATTATCATCATCACTGGGGCGGCATTGGGCATTATACAGGCCAAAAGGCCCAGCCCAGCTCATGTGAGGTTTTAAAAATTGACAGACCTGTTCAATATATCAAGACAGAATTGAATACATGGCATTTTCCCTCTTTGAAGAAAGAAAGGGCATTCTATCCCGAAAGATGGTGCGAGTATCATCATGAAAATCGGATTCCTGGAGTCGGCACACGCATTGATCCCAGAATGCTGGATAAAGAGCGAATATTAAAAATCTGCCGAACTTTTCAATGGAAATGAAGAAGATGATTTACTCCTCCCGCCAGAGGGGGAGTCAATCATCCTTGAAATTATTTTATGCTTTTTGGGGAAAAAGGCGACTGATGCCAAAGACCAACAGCCCTGCTGCTGCCCCGGGCGCGATTTCTACAATGATTTGATCCAGATTAGCCCATTTCCAGGCCAACACCACCACCAAGCCACTCATCAGCATGGCAATGGCTGTCTTTTCACTGACTTTCTGCCCCAGGCTGTACACCAGCAAAAGAGGCCCGAATGCTGCCGCCAGCACAGACCAAGCGAGAATCACCAGGCTGAACACGCTTTCAAACTGGCCTAGGGCAATGCCCAATGCAATCAACGAAACAATCGCCGTGGAAAATTTGGCAAAGAGGGCAGAATGGCTCCACGATTCTTTAATATCACGTGTCAGCGAAGCCGAGCAGCTGAGAATCTGTGAATCGGCTGTAGACATGGTCGAAGCAAACAGTCCCGCCAGCACCAGGCCCACCAAAACCTGGGGCAGCAAAGATTTTGAAAGCAAAGGCAAGGCCAGCTCGGCATCGAACATGCTGCCTTCGGGAATGAGAAGACGCGCGCCCAGCGCCGTGCCAATTGTGAGCACAGAAAAGAAAATGAACCAGGCATAATAATACAGGCGCACGCGCTTCATGTCGGCGGGCTGTTTCATGGCCATAAAACGCACCATGATTTGGGGCTGGCCAATCACCCCCAGGCCCACAAAGATATATCCCAGAATAAAGAGAAAGCTGCCCCAGAATCCGCTGATGATATGATCATGAGGCCGCAGGCTCATATATTCTGCAGAGACCTGATGCAATTGGCCCCAATATTGGCCAAAGCCACCCACGCGGGAGACAGCAGCAAAAAATAAAACACCCATCGCTGCAATCATGATGAATGACTGCACGGCATCTGTCCAGATAGAAGCACGAATGCCGCCAAAAGAACAATAAATCAGCACAATAAGTGCGCCCAGCAGTGCCCCGGCACGATAATCCCATCCAAAAAGCACATGCAAAGCCTTGCTTCCGGCATTCAGCTGGGCTGCGGCATAGGCGCCCAGGAATAAAACCGTGATGATGCCGGCAATGCGACGCAGAAACTTGTAATTTGTTCCGCCCCATTTAGAAAGCACTTCAGGAAAGCTCAGTGCTGACTGATGCTCTGTCATCATGCGCAGTTTTTTGTGAATAAACAGCGACATAAGAAAATCACCCAAGATAATGCCCGCGGGAATCCATAAAGCCGACAGACCAAAGATATAAGTGTATCCCACCACACCAATGAACATATATCCGCTGTTATTTGTGGCCACCGCCGAAAGTGCCACTAGCCAGGGCTTCACACTCTGCCCGGCCAAAAGATAATCATGTGCATCGCCGTTTCGGCGACTGGCCAAAAGACCCACCACCATGAACAGCAGCATGAAAAGAGAAAAACTGATAATCATAAACATAATTTGGCTCCTTTAATTCAGGGGCCGGCTACGATATCAAATGCAGCTTTTGACCACGATATTTGATGGATATCTGGGAAGCTAAAGTATCAAGATCCACATTAATGTCAGCTTCCATCTCAAAGATCAACGTGCCCTGCACAGCAGGTTGGCTGTCGGGAATGAATTTCCATTCTCCCACCTCGCGAAAAGGTCCGGAATCAGATGTTTTCAGAGTAATATCCCCGTCCACTTCAAAATAAACACAGCTTTGTGAATTTGTGATGGTACGTCCATTGCCCCAATGTTTATTAAAAATAGAATTTTTAATAATATCAGCGGGCACGTTATAAAAAACTGTGACCACTTCTTTTTTTCTAAGCTGGCAGGACAACGGCAAGAAGAACAAACCTATCAGCAACAGATAGAGTCGTAATTTTCTTTGATAAGCTTTGTTCATAATTCACTCCTCTTCAATAGTTTTATTGTATCACTGTATGAAAAACATTGTCAAGGTTGCTTGAATTCTGGATATGCACAAAATGTTTAATTCCTAAGCAGGTGAAGGCGCAGGCCCTGAATTCGACAACAAGCTGTAAAGAAGGCCATTCATATCTCACGCTGATACCTACGCTGTTTTGAATAGAGAGTGCCATATGTTGGCACAGGGTCAAGAGTGAATGCCCAGCGGCCCGCAGCCCGTGCGTAAATGTTTTGACCAAATCACACACAGATCATTGAATCTGCACTGGTCCACCCGTCTCCTCAGATTTTCCCATCAATCTTGGTTCTAAATTCTGTAATAGACAGATTATAGAGAATTGATGTTTGTTTTATTTTAGAAACCGGAGAGAACAGACAACAGCAATAAAAAAAGCCTATCAGCAACAGATAAAGTGGTAATTTCCGTTGATAGACTTTGTTCATCTTTACTCCTTATCTGCTTGTATGAAGAATATTAATTCTTCATACAAGCAGAATGCTGCAGTTTTACAGTGCGGTCTTTGTCACCGTATTCCACAACAAGAATAAGAGAAGTATTTTGGCTCTCATATTTGACGAAGATTCCGGCGGTATTAAACAATCTGAAAGTTTTTTCAGCATATGACCAATGACCCACGGCGGTTTCCGGCCCTGTCCCTTTTTTTAAATATAATTTTCCCGCATTACCATGATCAGATTTAAATGTGACACAAATACTTGAATCTGGATTTCCCCATTTTTTGTCCTTAATCTGGGCCTCAAACATCTCTTGAGACATATTTTTAAGGATAATTGTATTTTTGTTGATGTCGAGAGAACAAGAAGCCGTTAAAAGAAATAAACCTATCAATGCCAGGCGAACGCGTAATTTTGATTGAGTAGGTTTATTCATAGTTTACTCCTTGTCGGTGTCTTGCTTTTTGGGCCGAAAAGCATTGATTGCCGCGATAGCCACAATACCAAAGACGACAATTCCTGTCATGCCCAAGATAAATTCAAGAAAATCATCCATTTCAAAAAACATCCTTGATATCCTTTCTTATTGGAAAATATTTATCCCTAAGCGAAAACTCATCCGAGATTCTATCACTATAATAAAGTAATTGTCAAGCTTGCTTTTTTCGTGTTAATCTATGCGTCATAATGTCTGGGCAATAGATGAGGATGATGATGGAAAATTTGGCAAGCAGAACAGTGAAAATTTGGTACACTCACACATGGATTTCCAGCGCAGAACAGCTGCATAAGCTGCTGAATGTTGACCCTTGCATAAACTTTGTCTATGATGATGTATCCCCGCAATATCTGTTTGCAGGCGAGCAGATTTATACCTCTGCACAATCTATGAAAATTTTTTTAAGACTGTGCCAAACGCCGGCGATACGCATTTTTTTCTCTCTAGAGGCGATTTCTCCGGATTTTAATATTTTTGACTATGCGATCACGAATGATTTGGATCTCAGCTATGGCAACAGGGCCATACGCATGCGCTATTCGCTGAACTGGGATGAAATGCATGATTTTGATGTGCCGCGTGATATGGCCCAGACGCGAAGATGGCTGAAAGAAAAAACGGATTTCTGCAATTTTATTTATTCCAATGCACAGGCCCATCCTTTGCGAGACCAATTGTTTCACAAGATTTGCGAGTATCGCCTTGTGCATTCTCTTGGGCGGCATCTGCGCAATGCTGCGCCCCCTGCGCATATTTCCTCTGATATATTGGGCAGCATTGATCTGAAAAGACCGTATAAATTTTCGATTGCCTGTGAAAATGCAACATTCAAGGGATATACCACAGAAAAATTGCTGACCAGCTTTCAAGCCAAAACCATTCCCATTTATTGGGGAAATCCCGAAGTGGCACGCGAATATAATCCTAAGGCATTTATTAATTGCCATGATTATGACAATTTTGATCAGGTGCTGGAAGAGGTGAAGCGTATAGATCAGGATGACGATCTCTGGTGTCAGATGATCAGCCAGCCGCCATGCACCAAAGAACAAATTATCCAAAGAAATGAGGATAGAGCAGCACTGGGGGCTTTTGTTTCTGATATTTTAACAAAAGATACAGATCAGCTTTTGGCCAGGCCGCAGGGATATTGGCCTATGTATTTATTCCGTTGGTTCTGCGCGCATAGCTTAGAGGAATCAAAAATCAGGCTTTTTATGAGAAAAGTAAAGTATAAAACAAAATGGATAATTCAGTCTGTGCTGCATCGCGTCTGGAGGGGGGGGGGTAAATCCCTCTTTTCCCCGGCAGCAAGGAGTATATTTGCTGCGCTTAAGCTTTTCAGCAAGAGATTAGAAATATTTCAGCCAGGTTAAATCTTTGCGCTGTGCCTTCAGGCGGCCGAACCATTGCGCGGCTGGATAAAGAGTCACCGCCAGCCAGGATAATCGTGCACAGCCACACTTGCGCTACAGGGTCGAAGCTAAAGTATTGACCCTGATTCGTTCCCCGCCAAACCATGGGCCAACCGCATAGTCCAGGCAGATCACGCCGATCCATGGCGGCACAGGATATGAAGTGCGCATTTTGAATATTTCACCAAGGCTAAACCAGTTGCGATCGTGCAGAATGGCCCGGGGAATGTACATAGGAGATTCAAAATTAAAATGCACCCCATCCAGCAGATTATGTGTGCAGATAATAAGAAATCCTAAGCCAATAAGCACCCAGCGGGGCAGGAATATCAAAAGCGACAATGCTATCATGCTCAGCCCAATGGCCCCAATCACCTGAAAGTAAATCACTGATGGCGGAAATTGAAATGTCCATGCAAAATTCACCAGCGTTAATTCCAGAATAATCAGAAATATCCCACGTTTAAGCAGAAATTGTGTCGTGTCTTTAGAGCCATTGTGTTTTTCACCATATAAATAAGACGAAAGTCCGCTCAAAAATAAACACAGGTGCACAGATATGAGATGAGCCAGCATGCGATTACAGAACAGCCCCGGTGATGCGGCAAAAATATCCATCGGATCGCTGACCTGATAATGCAGAAAAATGTCTCTCTGACATGATCCAGCAGCATAAAAAGAATCACCAGGCCGCGCGGGGTGTCAATCAAAGTAAGCCGCGAAGATGTGTTGAATTGTTCTTTTCCCTGTGTCGTCTGAGTATCCGTAGCCCCATCATAATGGATCATAATTTATGGCGTCAAGGTGTTCAGGGTGCGCTTGAAAACCCCGGATTTTTATATTAGGCTTGGGTGATGGCTGACCGCAGAAAAAGACAGTTACAAAATGAAGAAGAAAAAGAAAAGCTAATCGCTTTGGCTAAGCAAATCTTTCAACCGGTTCATGAATTAGGAGAGCTGAGAATTACATGTCCGCCCGAGTATCAGCAAGATTCAGTTGTTGAGACATGTTATATCGATTCGCTTAATTTATACGAGGAAGATAGAAAAGAAATACTCTCTCTAAGAGAAGGCTTTGAAATCACTTTCTCCGGCTCTATCGCGCGGCTGTTTCCCGATGCAAAATTGACCGCATCGTTAGTTCCCTTATATAATCCTGATGGGTCTCTTTCTTATGAAAGCCTTTTGTATCAAATCCCTATGTGTTTTGGCAAACAAAAATTAGATGTTATGATTCATATTACTGAGAAATACACAAAAGAGCTTGTAGATGACCCGGCGTATAGGAACAATATGCAATATGTGCTGGAGAATGACTCTAAATATCATATCGATCTTGGCTTGACGAAAATATCTTATTCTGTAATGACAGAGGGTTGGCCTGCAAGAAATCAACACAAAAAATTTCTTAAGCGCTTCTACATATCTTTTAACGGATTTCATAAATTTGATGCATTGGGGCTTCCTCATTTATGCGTAAAATTATTCAATTCTTATGAAATGTTTTTTTCCATCGATTTTACGCATAATAAAACTTTATACATTAAAGACTTGTATATCAATCCTGAAAGATTAAATTTTTCTCTAAAAGAGCATAAACCTTTTTTATATAGAGATTTACTCAGAGATACGCCTGATACTGTTATTACGATAAGAAAATTGGTAATTAAATCAGAATATTTTGAAAATTTCTTTACACCGGCTGGCGCCTATGTTGAAAATATCCTGCTTGATACTGTATTGCCCATCCCCGGAATAGAAGATAAGAACAGTCTGATTAATCATATTCAGGTGAAATTTGATGAAGATGAATTAAAAGAATTATTAGCCGGTAAAGAGAGACAAGAATTATATCAGTATCATAATGTTTATAAATCTTTGCTGTCTGCACCCTATCATGCCCATCAAAGAGATGAGATCCATCGTTATCTTGCTTATTTTCAGGCCAAGACAGGGCATTGGCTAAGAAATGCGATTTTTTGGATAACGGGTGATTATTATCGTATAG
>JAHHUI010000052.1 GCA_020024055.1 Spirochaetaceae bacterium
TCTAGAATCCTTGGCCCAGAAGGATGAACTCTCGCAAGAGATTGTTGTGCAGGAAAATATATCCGAAGCAGCTGCCTCTATGGAAGAAAGCGAAATAGATCCTCTTGATGCGATTTTGCCGCCGCCAGATATCCAGCCGCCTGCCCGGCAGCATGAGGAGGCACGCAGCGAGGAAGAGCTTTCCGCCGAAGAGAGTGTCATGGCTTCTCTTATGAAGGCAGCGGAAAATGCCGCAGTGGCCCAGCAGCAGGAAGCAGATATTGCCCCTGAAGAGCCTGCTGGCAAAGAAAACAAGCCCAGAAGTGAAGAGGATATTCTTTCAGAATTTGATTTTTCTGATTTGGAAGGACCCGCAGCCAAATCAGATGGCGCCGCAGTGGGCAACAGCAGTGCTGATATTTTAGGAGAAGAAAATCTTTCACAGATTATTTTAGAAAACGACAGTATTGTTTCAACGGAATTAACCAGTCTGCCTTCTTCAGAGAAATTGGTTGAACTTTTGCAAAGACCTATTGAGTTTACATCTTCGGATGATTTAAATGTTGTCATTCCTGTGGGCCCAATGTTTGATGGTGATCTTTCGTCTATTGTGTCTGGGCAAAATATCCCTGTGCATGGCGAAGAAGAAACCTATGTTGTGGTTCAAGAGACTCAGGCCTTGGATGAGACTGTATTAGAGGCCGTGGCAGAGGCAGAGATTGAATCTGTGGACAAAATAGCAGAGCAGCAGCCAGAGATTGTTGAGCCCGAGGAAGCAGAAGAGATTGAATCAGAGGTATCGGAAGAAGAGATTGTAGAAGCAGAGGAAGAAACAGAAGATTTTGACGATGCTGAGGAAGAGGAAGAGCCTGTTTTAGAAGTTGACTTTGTGGAAGCTGAAGAAACTGATACTGTTGAAGAAGAGGAAGAACCCGTGCATGAAGAGAGCGCGTCTTCAGAGGGTAATTTTGCTGAATTAGAAGAAGAAATTATTGAAGAAGAAACACAGTCCGATATAGAAAGTATAGAAGTAGAAGAAGTTGTTGAAGAATCTTTATCAGAACAGGAAGATGAAAAAGAAGCACAGCCCGATGAGGAACCACAAGAAGAAATAGAGACTGTTGCTGAAGAGCCTGTTTCCCAGAGAGAAGAGGGCGATTTAGATGCGCAAGAAACAGAAGCTGCATTAGAAGAAATAGAAGAAAGTGGGCTGTCGCAGGCAGATACGAATATCCCCGAGGCGGAGGATCCGGAAATTGTGAATGAGATTGCAGATGAAGTATTATCAAAAGATGTTTTAGATGCCCTGGAAAAAGCATCACAAATGCATGCAACGCCCGGCAGTGCATCTTCTTCGGGGGCAACACAGTTTTCTTATGATCAAGATCTTTTCAGTGATTTAGAAGGATTTATCGGATTTTTTGAAAATATTTTTGCAAAAATACCCCACGATGAACAAATGCGCCTGACTGAGACGCTTGGTTATGCGGCCTATTTGCGTGTGAAGGGCAAGGTGGAAAAAGAATCTTTGCGCCAGGTGACTAGCAGTATGCTTGATAGCCTGACTTTGGATGATTTAGAAACTCCTGAAGACAATAAGGAAGACAGCTCGCCTTTGGCACGCTATCGTGAAGATGCCATGCAACGAGGGCGTATCCCCTTTGTTTTAGAGATGAATCGTGAGACTTTGACGGCGCAGATTGTTGTTCTTTCTGAAGATGAAGTGAATATGGAAGAGGCCGAAGCACAGTGGGTTTCTTTCCTGAAAGATTTTTTACATTCAGAGGGTTTTGTCATCAGCAGCGAAATGCACACCATTGTTATCAGTAGCCGACCGCTGGAAATGTCTGAAAATGATTATTTAGAGAGCCTGATTAATGATGCCAGTGATGTTTTTGGTGTTCAGCCGGATGAAAGCCTTTTTGAACCATTTTTTATTCCTTTAGATAATCAAATGGTGAAGAAGCTTTCTCCGCAGATTCAATAAGGAAAGGTAGTATTTGGGGCAGGAAGAATTTTTTGTCAGTCACGTAGGTGCTCTTTCTGCTAAAAAAGCAGGAATTTCTCTTCATTCGGCTTATGATCCGCTGAAAGAAGCCCAGCGATTTCTCTCTTCGCGTTTCACAGATTCTCCCGGGACTATCATTCTTATTGGTTCTGCCTTAGGGTATTTAGATAAACAAATTCTGGGACAATATCCTCATCATAAACTTTTGTCTCTGCATTTAACATCAATTTTTATAGACAAAGCTGATTTGCACCAATATGAATCGGATTATTATCATTTATGGACGCCTGAGCAGGGGTTGCTGGCCCAATTTTTGGCAAAACATATTACAGAAATGGATCTCGAAGGGTTACAGGTCCTTGCCTGGCCCAGCAGTGTTCAGGCATATCCTGAGTATGAACAGGTCATTCATGAAGTCACGGCTTTTGTGAAGCAGACCCAGGGGTCGTTTTTCAGCATCAGTCATTTTGGCTGGCGATGGCTGAACAATGCTCTGTATAATTTTACTCATTGGGATAATCAAATAACCTTGCCACGGGCAAAAAATACTCTTATTGCAGCCAGCGGCCCCAGTTTGAATCAGGCAGTGCCGCTTTTACAGGATAATCGCGATAAATTTTATCTCATTGCGTTGCCATCCAGCCTGCATATTTTACAGTATCATGATATACAGCCGGATCTGACTGTGATGACAGACGGCGGTTATTATGCGGCCAGGCATTTAGAATTTTTGCCCGCTGATTCGCCGGTGGCTATGCCGCTGATCGCGGGGCAGGATGCTGATCATCCGCATTTTGTTTTTTCATTTGGCAGTTATTTTGAAGAAAGACTTTTGGCAAATACGAATATTCTCTGTTTGCCTTGGAATGGCACGGTGGCGGCCAATGCCCTGATGCTGGCGATCAACATGACAGAAGAAAAAATTATACTTGCCGGTCAGGATTTTTGCGCTCAGGGGGTACATTTACATGCGTTTCCGCACAGTTTTGCGTCGATTTATGAACAAAATAGCCAAAGGTTACAGTCTTTACTCGATTATTATGAAAAGTCTGTTTGGAGCAGCAGCGGCAGTCTGTCGATTTATGCGCATTGGTTTCAAAATTTTCCATGGCCTGAGAATATTTACCGATTATTCCCTTCAGATATTCCTCTTCCGTTTAAAGAGATTAGGCAAAAAGAATTAAGCTCTCTGCCAGGTGGTGGATGCGCCAGGCAGGGCCGGACAAAAGCAAAGGCTGTTTTGAATAAAGAAGAGCGCCTGATGCGTATCCGCACACTGATTGAAGAATTATTGCAACAATTTCATCAGGAATGTGATGATCCGCAGCAAGGCGATTTATGGCTGTATTTAGACGCCTTAGGGCTGTATCAATATTATAAAGCTAAGCGTTTAAAACAAGATATCGCACAAACCAAGGCAGCTTTGTGTCAGAAGGTATATCAGCGACTGGAGATTTTGGCGCAGCAATGGCAGCATTAGATTGTTCAATATTTTCCAAGTTTTGAATAATGGCTTTTTCGCCTTCATGATAACGACGACTGCTGCTGACAATGTACACATCATTCTCATTCAGCCCCGAGAGTATAGCCTGGCTATGCCCATATAATGTACCCAGCTCTACGGGCTGATAGATAATTTTCCCCTCGCGCACAATCGTGACGGTAGGGCGTCCGGCTCTTTGAACAATTAATTCCTGGGGTACCGAGATTCCCTCGAAAAGATCGACAAGCAGAACAAAATCTTCCATTTTGCCCGGATAAAGATTGATATTTTGAGGAATCTCGGCTTCAACATTGAAAAGATGAGTTTTAGTATCAGAAATCATGGGAATTAATGTGATCTTTGCCCCAATGTCAATAATTTTTTCCTCTTCATCCATCAGGAATACAGGCATATCCAATTTAATTTTATCAATATTCCTGGGGTTCACAGGCAAAATAGCCCTGAAGCGGCTGGTATCAGCTACAGTTAATACCACAGTGTTCTGAGCAATTTCCTCGCCTTCAGACACATTAATAGACACCACAGTGCCGCGGTTAATCGAACGCACCCAAGAGCTTAAAAATTCCTGGCCCGGCTTAATCTGCTGCATTTTATAGATAGGCATATTTTCCTGCACATAAGAACCAATTTTCACGGCCACTTCGTGCACAATGCCACGAAAAAATGCCTGTTGGGGAAATGTATTGAATGCTTCCACCATGGCGGGAAAGACTAGTGTTTCTTCCAGTCTGTCTTTCGAGACTTTCTGAACAAAAACTTTGACAGTTTCTTTCTTTTTCAGCAGTCTGCCTTCCTGGCGCATATTCCTGAGCACTGCCAGCAGCGGAAGAATAAGAAGAGTCAGACAATATAATACGATTTTGATATTTTTATTTATCATCTGTTATACATATCAAAGCTAGAATTCTTTTCCGGCAGAGACAGTGATATCCTCGACAGAAATATCCATCGTCTCAATAATACATTGTAAAGCTTTTGTAATACGTGATATTTCCAAAGAGGGGGTATTGGGTTTATTGACCACTTGTTCAGGGATATAGGGCACATGAACAAAACCCCCATATTGCACGTTAATCAATTTTTTATTGATATGATGAAGCAAAGCATACAGCAGGTGATTGCACACAAATGTTCCTGCTGTGTTCGAGACACTGGCAGGAATGCCTTGTTCTTTTAATGCACTGACGATTCTTTTAATGGGTAGATTGGAAAAATAGGCATTTTCTCCCTGTTCATAAATAGGGATATCAATAGGCTGATTGCCTTCATTATCTGGAATGCGTGCATCGTCTATATTGATGGCAATGCGCTCAAGGGTCATGTCAGATCGGCCACCCGCCTGGCCCACACATAAAACCGCATCTGGCTGATGCTGGGCAATGCCATGCATTAAAACTTCAATAGACTTATGAAATACCGTCGGGATCATCAGGGTGCACACGCTGTGTCCGGCAATGGTTTTAGGCAGCTGCTGCACAGCCTGCCAGGCGGGGTTTACTGATTCCCCTCCAAAAGGATCAAAGCCTGTGATGAGGAATTTCATACAATTGCTCCTTTTAGAAAGCCCAAAAATACATCAGGGTGATATGTAAAGCCAGCATGATCAGCGCAATCGGCAGCTGAGTCAGGATAATCAGGCTTTTATTATTCATTTCCAAAACAGTGGCAGGCAGGATATTAAAGTTGGCTGCCATCGGGGTCATTAATGTGCCACAATAGCCTGCTGTCAGGCCCAAAGCCGAAACAATGACAGGATTGCCCCCAAGTGCAATGACAAACGGATAGCCTATACCTGCTGTGATAAAGGCGAAGGCAGCAAAAGCATTGCCCATGATAATGGTGAATAGTGCCATAGACACACAGTAAATCATCACACCCACAAGGCGATTGTTTTCGGGAATAAGGCTCACCATAGACTGTGTGATAAATGTACCCAGGTCCACCTTTACAAAAAGAGCGCCTAAAGAACTTAATAGCTGTGGCAAAATCAGCACAGGGCCCATCTGCTGTAAAAGAGACAGCGTGTCATTTGCAATGTAGCGGCTGTGAGATTTTGTAATGATCAAGGCCAGAAACAAAGAGAGAATCGAGGCAACGCCCAGGCCAACCAGGCCCCCAAGCGGGGTGAATTTGGCAATAAGGAAAGTGATGATGGCAATGCTGAGCGCGGGAATGAAAATCTTCAAGCCAATGGCTTGGCTGCGTTCTTGTTTTTCTTGTGCACTTGCTTCATGAAAAGTTGTTTTCTTAATTTTCTTTGTGGCCGAAAGACCCGCCAAAAACACCAAAAGGGCGCCTACCCATGAGGGCGGCAGATATTTTCCAAATGTGAAAATGATACCAAAAATCAGCCAGAACCCTGAAGAAATAAAGTCTTTCGATTTCACCAGGGTGGCAATGCCCAGCATTATTAAAATAATGCCGGCCATAATGTACATAATTTCTAATATAAGAGATGTCATTTAATAGCCTCTCTTTTTTAAGAAAAGATCGAAGAATATGTTTTGTATAGAAGCCAAAACAACTGAGCTGATACCCATAGGGATACAAGCCATGGCCACATGATAGGGATCAATTTCAATGCCTAATTCCTGTAAAGTGCCTACAATCAGCAGTACGCCTGATGAAGCAATGAAGATATTTTGCCCAAAAAAGTTGCCGTAATTTTCCATGGCGCTGGCCATTGCTTTCACTTGGTCATTCAATTTGTCACTCAAGGGTTTGCGTCTTTCGGCAGCAGCCTTGGCCATTGGGAAAATCACCGGGCGTACAAATTGCACTGGTCCGGAGATGAGAATAGACAAAGCCACAGTCACTGTACGCATAAGCACAAAAAGCGAGAGAATTCCCCCGCATGTAGCATTGTGAATTTTCATGATAACGCGTCCGGCTGTCTCTCTCAGGCCGTTGCGTTCCAACAAAGCTATCACAGGAATTGTCAGTACAGTCACTGAGACATAGCGTGTTTGCACAAAAGCGTTTCCCAATGTGGAGAAAATATCTTCAAGAGACAGCCCCCCTGCAAGGCCTGTGGCCAGCCCAGAGATCACTACCACTGCAATAGCATCCAGCTTCAGAATGAAGCCAATTATAATAATTAAAACGCCAATTAATTTTAACATACTTTTTTCTTTCTATCAGAAAATGACAAAACAGTCAATCTTTGTAAAAAACATAGTTGCTATTGATGTCAAAATTGTTTAGCATACAAAAAGTATGGCAATCATCGCGGTGTATGGCAGCCTGTGTCAGGGATTCTTCAATTTTAATAAATATCTTCGAGGGAATGTCAGCCATATACATCCGGGCAAAGTCAAAGGACGTTTATATCATATGCCCCTGCGCGGCTATCCGGCGCTTTTGCCCGGCGAAGATGATGTGTATTGTGAGATTATGACTTTGCGGGGTGATATTGAGCAGATTATGAATGCCCTGGATGACATGGAAAATGCCAGTGTGCCCGCGCGCCCCGACGATGAATATCATCGGGTGCATATGCGGGTGGCCGATGTGGAAACAGGGGAAATGCTCTCTTTGCCCATGTATATGTTCAATATACATCATCCCCGCGCAAAAAATGAGCCCATGGTCTATATTGAGCATGGAAATTGGCCAAGATATATGCGCGAAAATCAAAATTAATGCGAATAATCTTAACTCTATTGACTTTTTTTCTCGGGGGGGGGGTAGAATGCGCTGAAATCTTTCTTTATTTTGGAGGCCGATATGATCGAGGCTATTCACGCGACGCCCAAAAATTTAAAAGAGCTTTTGCCTGGTGTCACCAAAGATGACAAAATACTAAAATATAAAATACCAAGTTATCAAAGACCTTATTCCTGGACGGAAGAACAATGCGGCCAATTATGGGAAGATATACTGAATTTTTATGAGCAGACCAAAGACGACAAGAATACCGCGCCTTATTTTCTGGGCAATATAGTCTGCTATCCTACTAAGGAGAATAAAAATTCAGAAGTTATTGACTTATTAGAAGTTATTGACGGGCAGCAAAGATTAACAAGTATTTTTCTTTTGTTAAGGGCCTTGCACGCAAAAGCGGTAAATTATGTACCTTTATATTCTCTTTTCTGGGTAACAACATTGGATATTGATTCTAATCCCAAGACAGAACACGAATTAAGATTAACTACCGATGTTTTGGGGGACAAGGAATCCCGGTCATTTGAGTCTGTTATGAGCCATAACCAGCAGTCTACCGACGAAAATACAAAGCACTTTAAAAATTTTAAGTTTTTTGAAAAAAAAGTTGAGGAATTTTATTCGAACAACCCTAGCGAATATCTACTATTTATTAATACCATTATAGGGAAAATAGTTTTATTGCCCATTAACTGTAATAGCCAGGAGCAGGCCTTAACAGTTTTTGAAACAATTAATAATAGAGGTATGAATCTTACTGATTCTGATATTTTTAAGGCGAATCTCTATAAAGCGGCTCAAAAGAATAAGAGCGAAGAAGAATTTATTGAAAGCTGGGATGCTCTAACGCAAAATACAGAATCTGCTAAGACTCATTTAGATGATATTTTTAGAATATATCTGCGTATCCTGAGAGGAAAAGAGGGAATTAAAGATACAGAACCCGCATTAAGAAAATTTTTTACAGACTCATCTTCAAAGTTTAATCTCTCAAAACAAGACTGGAAAGATACTCTTAATAAGCTGGAAAGAATATGTCAATGTGTTCAGTATTTGACCGTCAGCGCTCCCCCTAAAATAATAAAATGGATAACAATTCTCAAGCAGGGTACTCAAAAAACTCAAAGTAGCCATGTGGTGGAATCACCGCTATATGCTTATCTTTTTGAGCATCTTGATACTGACGGCAACCCTCATCTAAAGAAAGAGCACGAACAAGAATTTGAATCTTTGTGTTCTGGTCTTGTAAGATTTGTTTATGGGGAAAAATTAGCCGGCCAAGATCTGAACAATATTAAGTATATTTATTTTCAAGCTGTTATTGATATTTTAGAAACAAAAGGCATCTCCAAAACTCTCAGTGACTTTAATAACAAGCTGGATAGGGAGAATTTCAATATAATAGAAACCAAAATTAATGACGGGGATTTTACTCAAAAGATTCGAAATGTTATGGTTTATATTCTTGGTTATCATGAAAATGATGTAAAGGATCAAGGGCCGGTAGAAATTGAGCATATTCTTCCTAAAAACTGGAAGCATTATCAATATAATTGGTCGCCAGAAGACGCTAAAAAAGCTCGGGACAGCATTGGTAATCTTGTTCTTTTAGAACACGATTTAAATAAAGCCGCCGGGAACGCCATTTTCTCTCAGAAAAAAGAAGAGGCATATAAGCATTCAAAAATAAACGCCGCAAAAGCCTTATCTGAAATTGAAGAATGGACATATGCTGAATTTCAAGAGAGGGAAAAAAAATTAAAAGGAGAGCTTAAAATGTTTTTTAGGGGGAAGTAAATCTAAGCCCTCTTGACATATAAGTAGATCATTTTTACAATTTTCAAGATTAACAGGAGAGATGTCCGAGCGGTTTAAGGTGACAGTCTTGAAAACTGTTGAAGGGCAACCTTCCGTGGGTTCGAATCCCACTCTCTCCGAATCATTTTCCCCATTCCCCTGAATAGGGAAAATGATCAGAACGAGAGATTTTATATCGGGGAAAAAATTACTGCCTGAGCAAATATCTAATAATATTCTTTATTTTTTGCGGAATATTATTCCTTATTTTTTTCGGAATAATATTCCTTGCTGTTTTAAAGATTATCTTTGGCGTTTCGTCCAGATAATAGCCTATATATCCGCGTTTTTTATTCGTGATGCCGCGCAGATAAGCAAGCCCGCCGTATTTGGGTTTCGCCTTATCCAAAAGAATAGCTTTGGCTTTTAAGGGCCGCGGTAAGACCTCGCCTTCGCAACATCCGTATTCGGGGGGTAAAATCAGCGGATTTTTATCCAGAACATATTTATTCAAATGGCTTTCGTCATGCCAGATCGCGATGATATTGTTATTTAAATCCGTGAGGGTATTGTCTAACATTTGCGAATAAGCCTGTAAAAATACATGGGAGATTCCCCCGTTAAAGCTGCCTCTGAAATAATATTTTCCCTGATCGGGGGGAATATAGGCTGTTGACGCGGGATTGGTTTCATAGGTGAATTCGGATCGATCTTTTTGATAAAAAAATGAGTGAATCATCACCATCAGGCCTTGTTCTTCTGTGGGAAGAATCTCATCGCCAACAGGCGCAACAGGCAGCATATTCGCGTTTAAAAAGAAAATATAATCGAATTCTTGTAATTGTTCTTTAATGTTTAAAAAGATCTGAAATCGCATGAGTGTATTATGCGGCCAGCCCAGATTTTCCTGATGAATTTTTACAATATTGCTGTCGGGGGGGGGGTAAATCCTTGATTATCCGTGAAGACAAAATAAGTCTTATCATGACGGGGAAGAAAATATTTTTCACAGGCGCGGTAAAAGTCTTCCCAGAAAATAATATAG
>JAHHUI010000053.1 GCA_020024055.1 Spirochaetaceae bacterium
AAAGATAAACTCTCGAAATTACAATACAGCCTTCCCTTCACCTTGGCCGTGGGGCCCGAAAGAGGCTTTACCGCAGGGGAAATCATATTTCTACAGACGCATGGATTTGCCAGCGGCCGCATGGGCAACAGAATTCTGCGCAGCGAAACTGCCTGCTTCACAGCGCTAAGCGCTGCCTGTTGTGCGGCGGGGCTGTTTTAATACATTGATTCACCCGCTCTTTGCTGAATTTTGTCTAAAAATTGCATAATTTTAGAATTTTTTTCTGGTTTTTCAAAAACTTGCATAGCCAAGGTGCGCATTTGGGCAAAGGCATCTGTATCAGATTCTAAATCGGCCAAACGAAATCGCGCCGCCCCCGACTGGCGATAGCCCCAAAATTCCCCTGGTCCACGCAGCTTCAGATCTTCATTCGCAATGACAAATCCATCCAAGTTTTCATACAACACCTTCAGTCGCGCCTTTCCCTCTTCGGAAAGATGATTGTATACAAAAAAACAATAGCCCTGGGCGTCTCCGCGGCCGATGCGTCCGCGCAGCTGATGCAGCGCCGCAAGGCCATAGCGCTCACAAGCTTCTACCACCATCACCGTGGCATTCGGAACATCCACACCCACTTCCACCACCGTGGTGGCCGCCAAAACCTGTATTTGCCCATTGGCAAATGCTGCCATTGTTTTGCGTTTTTCCTCTTCATCCACGCGCGAATGAATCAAGCCCACCTTATATTCTGGAAAGATTTTATTTTTCAGCTCTTCATACATTGCCTGCACATTTTTCAAGTCTTCCTGTTCGCTTTCTTCAATCAAAGGATAAATATAATAAGCCTGATGTCCTGCCTGAAGCTGGCCAGCCACAAATTGATGCACCTTGGCAATATTTGGTGCATGCACCAAATGCGTGCGTACAGGCAGGCGATTGGCAGGATATTGCCGCAGCATAGAACAATCTAAATCACCAAAAACAGTTAAAGCCAATGTCCTGGGAATCGGCGTCGCCGTCATCAGCAGCAAATCCGGATTTTTGCCTTTAGCCAATAGTTTTTCTCTTTGCATCACGCCAAAACGATGCTGTTCGTCAATAATCACCATGCCTAAATCAGCATATTCCACATCAGCACTGAATAAAGCATGAGTGCCTACCACCAGCTGAATATCACCATTGGCCAGATTCTGCAACACTTGTTTTCGCTGGACGCTGCGGATATTGCTGGTGAGAAAAGCTGCACGAATGCCTAAAGGCTCGAATAATCTCATCGCATTCTGGGCATGCTGCCGAGCCAGCAACTCAGTCGGGGCCATCATGGCCACCTGGCGTCCCTCTTCAATCAGCGGGCATGAACACAACAAGGCTACTAATGTCTTGCCCGTACCCACATCGCCCTGAAGCAGACGCCGCATGGGATATTTCTGTTGTAAATCCAGCACAATTTCTTCAATAGCACGATTCTGATCTTCTGTTAATTCAAAGGGCAGCCGCATCTTGGCGCTGTGCATATACTGCATGGGCAAAATATGTGCCGTTCTTTTTTTTTGCTGCACCTGATGCCTGCGCCAAAGCAAAGCAAGATGAAACAGGAACAATTCCTCCATCACCAGCACGCTGCGTGCATTGTGATATTCAGTCCAGGAATTTGGCCAATGAATCTGATGTAGGCATTGTCTTTTATCCGGCGGAAGACCTAGACTCTGCCATGTCTCTTCAGGCAACAGACACCCAATATGTTCGGGGCACAATTCAAAAGCCTGCTTCACCATTTTGCGCACTTTATTCTGGCTTAATGACCCGGATAAATTGTATAAAGGCAAAATCTTATTGAAATTTTCAGGCTCTGGTGAATAAATCTCTATATCAAAGCTGCTGGTCTGCAATTGATTATATTTAAACTGGAATACACCATAAAGATAAATCTTCTGCCCGATGGCCAGGATCTGTTGAAGAAAACTGCGCCCATAGCAGACAAGAACAGCATCACTGTGTCCATCAGAGACAGCGGCCTTGAGCACCTGTTCGCCACGATAGTCTATAAAATCATGGGCCTTTACATGGACAATACAGGCAACAGGCTCGCCGTGCCGGGCTTGCTCAAGAGGCACAAAATTACTGCGATCTTCATAGGCGCGCGGATAATGCAGCAATAAATCGCCCACAGAATACACACCCAGCTGGGCAAAGGCTTTGGCAGTCTCGCTGCCCAGCCCCTTCAGACGATCCAGGGGCAATGTTAATTCTTCAATGAACATGGCCTATTCATTAAACAGGAAGGCTTTCCAATATACCCGTCAGTATGCCCACAATCGGCGCACCAAAAAGGATGAGCACAATATTCAGCAGCAAGACAATGGCCAAAGCCCAGCGATAATCCATAATACGATTCCTGGAAAAAATAGCTGCCACTAAAGTCACCGACATGGTCAGCAACATGTCTAAAATCTGTGTGAACATGCCGCCCGCACGGGGGAAAAATATCGCCAACACCAGCCGAATGCCCGCCACAATGGCAAAAAGCCCCAAAATCCAGGAGATAATAGACCAAATGCCGCTCACTAAAAAGGCCAGCATAAAGCCAATCGTGACATGCCCATATTGCTGCATGCGCACCAGTATCACTTGAAATAAATTAAGGAAAAGCAAGCCATACAGCGGCGCCAGTGAAACAAAGCCCAGCTGCGCAAAAGGAAAATTGCGAAAAAGAGCAAAATAAGGCTCTACCAAACTGGCCAAAATACGTACAATGGGCGTGGCGCGCAGGCCTTGCAGCCAGCTGGAAAGAATATAAACCAATATTAAGATATTATACACGCCTAAAAAACTTTGTAAAATCTGTAAAAATAATTGCATGTATCTCACCCCTTCACCAATTCTATCGCCAACAGACAAGCTTTTTCTAAAGCATTCAGACTCAGCCATTCCTTGCGGCTGTGCATATTGTGTCCCCCGGTAAAGATATTCGGACAGGGCACACCCATCGCTGTCAGGCGGGCGCCGTCTGTTCCTCCGCGAATCGGTTCAATCACAGGCACAATATTCAATTTACCCATTGCCTGCAGCAGGCGCTGTAGCACAATTTCATTTTTCTGAATCGCTTCACCCATATTTGCATAGCTCAGGTGACTCTCTACACTCACCTTTCCCCCGGGAAAAGCATGCATCACCGCATGGGCAAAACCCTGCAATGCCTCCAGGCGTCTGTGCACTTCCCCTTTGTCATGATCACGCACCATCACAGTTAAATCAGCTTCTTCCATCCCGCCGCGTATATCAGCAGGCCAATAGCATCCATAATAGCCGTCCGTCGCTTCGGGGCTTTCGCTTCTGGGAATCATATTAATAAATGCCGCCATCATAGACAAGGCATTCACCATCACAGCACGCGCCGAACCAGGGTGTATCGCCACGCCTTCAAAATGCACATGTGCCGTATACGCATGATAACATTCATAATTAATTTCACCCAGACCCCCTGCATCAATGGTATACGCTATTTTAGAACGTAGCTCTTTCAAAGGGAAATGGCTCATGCCATCGCCACCCTCTTCATCAGGGGTGAATACCGCCTCCACATCCCCGCGTTCAATATCCGGATGCAGCACAAAATATTGCAGCATAGACATAATCGCCGCAATGCCGGCTTTGTCATCGGCGCCCAGCAATGTTGTGCCGTCACTGGTGACAATCGTATCACCGATGCAGGCCTGCAAGGCCCTGTCCTTTTCCGGGTCAAGAACAATGCCATCTTTTAAGGTAATCTTCTGTGCCTCATAATGACGATGCACCTGCGGCTTCACATCCACACCCGGCACATCATTAGAGACATCCAAATGCGCCATCAGTGCGATGGAAGGCACATCTTTATTGCCTTTCAGGAATGCAATGATAAAACCTTTTTCGTCATGATAATAAGGGATATTCATCGCATCTAATTCGCTGCGCAGCAGGGCAGCTAATTCCAGCTGGCCTGGGTTTGTGGGGCAGCGCTGGCCTGCATATTCGCTCATGACAGGGGTGTCTATTTGCACATAACGAAGAAATCGGCTTAATAAATCTTCTTGCAGATTCATATTCACTCCTGGCTCTGCTGATGCTTCAGCAGATGATGCGCAATGAAAAACTGATAAATAGCCTGTAGCCTTTCTAATTCTATTTCATCGGCAAAACGATTGGATAATTCTGCAAGTTCCTGCCATTCCTCGCGCGTGAAAGGATGATCTTGAATATCCTGGACTTCAGGTTCATTAAAAAAATCTACCAGTTTAATCAATTTTGTCTTGTCTGTGCCAAATTGATCATACAGCTCTTGAGCCATGTTTTTAGGCAAATTTGTGGTGCGCACAAAGCTTTCGGCAATGCTTTGATGCAAGGGAAAAGAAGGGTCCTGGCGATGTTTTTTCTCTGCCTTGGAAATTTGTGTTTCAAAATAATGTGATGTTTGCATCGGTGCCTCGCTCGATACAGTGAAATGTAAATAAAAACCCGCATGCGCCGTTACTATGTATTATTCTCTGCCGTTTATGTAAACGGTGGCGATCACAACAGGATCCTGTAATAAGGAAAAATATCCTGCAATTTTTGAAAGCCAAAAGAAATAACCTGAGCAAAAAATTCACATAGCATCGCACGCCGCAGGCTGTTTTACCGTTTAAATTAATAACGTCTGAGCGTTCTGTCCAGCATATCTTCAATATGCGCCAAAGCATCACTGGCTCTTTCTGCGGAATATTCTTCTTCCGTTTGGGTCTTGTGTATCGTGAATTGAGCCATAGAACTCGAATCAAAATTGCGGCTTTTCAAACGCAGATTTTCATCTGCCAGAAAAACCGCTGCCATAATAGCCACAGAAAGAGGATCGCGCAGGCCCAGAGACAACTTCACATCCTGTGTCACAGCTTCCACGCTTTTCACCAATTTCTTAATATACAGAAGATCTTCTTCTGTTCTGATAGAAATCGATGCTCCCAGCAGCTCTATGGTATAACGGTTTTCCGTCATTTAGAAAATATCCATCTTTCGTTCTTCTAAGCGGGCAGATTCTTCAGATTCTTCAGCATCATGATCATTTTTTTCATAAATTTCTTCGGCGGCGGGATCTTTCACCAAAAGCGCCTCTAATCCGGCATTAGGATCATCTTCGTGGCCGTGGCTGCTTTTGCTTACCGATACTTTGCCTGCTGCCTGGGCATTTTCCTGCCCAGCGGTGCCCGATTCACTGGAAACACTGTCCAGTCTGTCAATGGCACCCATCAGACCTTTTTCCAGCATTTCCTGAGCCCCGCTGAGAGCCAAAGAACGCCTCTCAGATTCTTGCAAATGATATTCAAGTCTTTGATTTTCCTCAAGCAGGCGACGATTTTCTGCAAAAAGCCGCGCATTTTCATGTCTTAAAGATTCAATAAGGCTAATGACCTTGCGTACTCTTTCATCCAGCTGCTCTACTTGTTCTAATGTCACCATAATTTACCCCTCTTGAAGGATTATTTCAGAGACTTTTTTACCTGCTCTATCACGGCGATAAAAGATTTCTTGTCTTCAATAGCCATATTCGACAATGCTTTGCGATTCAACTTAATTTGGCTTTTATTCAGGCCTTCAATAAAGCGTGAATAGGTAATTCCCTGCTCGCGGCAGGCAGCAGACAAACGAGAAATCCACAGCGATCGGAATTCTCTTTTTCTGTTGCGGCGATCGCGAAAAGCATATTGCCTGCTTTTCCACACCTGCGTCTTGGCCACGCGATACAGCTTGCTGCGCGTGCCCCAATAGCCTTTGGCTTTTTTCAGGATTTTCTTTCTTCTGTTTTTTAAACGAGATCCATCTATTGCTCTTGGCATTGTATCACTCCTTGTATCTCAAAACAATCAATCGGCGTATTATCCGGCGCCCATTAGCGGCTATAGGGCACCAGCATCTTCACTTTTTTCACCACGCCGGGCGTTCCCACCACAGTCATCTGACGCAGATGTCTTTTTCTCTTGGAAGATTTTTTTGTCAGAATATGACGCATGCCCTGGCCTCTGAACTTCACCTTCTTTCCGCTTCCCGTCAGGAAATAGCGGCTTGCCGCGCTTTTACGTGTTTTTACCTTTGCTTTTCCTTTTGCCATAATTTCCTCTATTTTTTTTACACTGCCGTGATATTGCAAAGCTGATTTATATTTACTTTTTTGCCTTGGGTGCCAGCCACATAGACATCATGCGCCCTTCTAAAAGCGGAGCCTTTTCCAAAACGAAATTGGCCTCGCCTAAAAGCTCCTGCACTCTTTTCAAGACTTCAGCCCCAAATTCTACATGAGCCAGCTGCCTTCCACGAAAGCGCACAGACACCTTCACCTTATTGCCTTCGGCCAGAAATTCACGCACATGCTTGGTCTTGAATTCCAAATCATGATCATCAATACCCATCTGCATGCGCACTTCTTTCTGCTTCACCTGTTTTTGATTTCTGCGGGTTTCCCTGTTTTTCTTTTCCAGTTCAAACTTGAACTTGCCAAAATCAACAATACGACAAACAGGCGGCTGGGCTTGCGGCGCGATTTCTACTAAATCCAATTCGCTGCTTCTTGCTATTTCCAGGGCTTTCGGGGTGGAAACTACACCCAGCTGCTCTCCGTCTTCTCCTAATAATCGAACCTCTGATACACGTATCATTTCATTGATACGAAAATCCTTAGACGCCAATATTCCCCCTCTATTTCCCCTTGGGTGCTGTACACAAAAGCACAAAGCTATTGCCTAACTATATTGGATATCAGAAAAAACGTAAAGAGGTTGGCATCATTTTTCTTCCTCTTTGCAATCATTTTTCCCATTTTTCATGTGACCAATGCCGACACCATGGCCGAAAAAGCAATGAACAAAAGAACCCAAGAAAATATTGTTAAATAATCTCGCAGCCGAAAAATCAGCTTTTGACTGATCCACCTCTGCAGATTCAACATCGGCAAAGAAAGCAGAAATCCGCAAAATAAAAACCACCAGCTGGTGATCAAAAGCATCATGCGATCTGTATGCCACCCGATATAATATGCCTCTTTGGAAATGGCAAAAATGAGCAGAAGAACTATCAGCATCACCCCCAGCACAATGCGTTGGGCGACAACACGCTCAATCTTTTGCCGAAAAAATATGACGTATACACTGAATGTGATATAAATTGCCGGAAATATCATCGCTTAATCCTGATATATACGGGGTATTCTCAACCCCAAAGATGTCAACACTTCATAGGAAATACTACCCATTTGCTCTGCCACATCATGTGCACTGACCAATCCTTCATCATCGCCAAAAACAGAGACCTCATCATACAAACGCACCGGTGTATCTCTTCCCACATCCACCATCATCTGATCCATACAGATACTGCCCACCACCGGATATCGCCGCCCGCGAATCACCACATGTGCGCGATTGCCTAGCACGCGCGCATAGCCATCGGCATAGCCCAAGGGAATGGTGGCAATCCAGGTCTCTTTATCTGTTACAAAATGCGCACCGTAAGAAATGGGTGTTCCTGCAGGAACTTTTTTCAAAAACAGCACGCGAGAGACCAAATGCAACACCGGCTTGAGGGCAAAAGGCAGCTCTTGTTGCGCATTCTCCATCGGCGAACAGCCATAGAGCATCAGCCCAGGGCGTACCATAGTATAATGCGAAGCGGGAAATTGTAAAATACCCGCCGAGTTTGCCGCATGAATACACTGCACTTTTCTTCCCAGTACATTGGCAATATGACTGAAGAGGCCCAGCTGCAATTCTGTAGGCTGGGTGTCGGCTTCGTCTGCGCGGGCAAAATGTGTGGACAATCCGGTTAATTCCAGATTTGGTGCCTTTTCTATCTGTCCAGCCAGCTGCACAGCCTGCTCGACGGGGCAGCCAATGCGCCCCATGCCTGTATCCACGGTTAAATGCACCTGTACTATTTTGCCTGCCTGCTGCGCGGCCTTTTGCCACAGATCAGCCTCGTCTGTTGTGCAGACAAAAGGAATCACATCTGCATCAATGGCTGCCGGTATTTCTTCAGGAAGGCATAAACCCAAAAGATGAATGGGAATTTTAATGCCTGCGCAGCGCAATGTCCATGCCTCGCTCAGGCAGGCCACAGCCAGGGCATCGCTGCCCTCTTCCTCGAGGATTTTGGCAATTTGCACAATGCCATGTCCATAGGCATTTGCCTTCACCACAGCACAGATCTGTACCCTTGGATGCAAAAATTCTCGCAGACAGCGATAATTATGCCGCAGGCGATCTTTATACACAATCGCCCTGGTCGGCCGCAGAGCCAGAATATTCGTGCTCACTGTTTCTCCTTTTGTCCATCCTAGCACAGAAAAATCTGCTTTGCCTATAGAGAAAAGAACCTAAAGCCCTTTGTTTATTCCTTGACCATCACACAGCTTTGCACTAGAATATGTAATCGCTATGTCATCTAAAAGCTCTCAAACAAAAAACAAGAAAAAAAATCAAATATCGGGCCGTCTGAAGCCTTGGCTGGGAATCATCCCCCCTATTATTTATGTGCCTGTTCTTTTCACCAGCGCGCTTGTGTGGCTGATCTGCGCTTTATTCATCAGCCCCGGAATACGCCATTATGGCTCTCTGGTGCGCATTGACAGCCAGCCGGAAGGGGCCGCTGTGTATGTGGGCGAGAAATTGGCCGGCTCTACCCCTTTAGAGACATTCATTCCCGCCGGAGAGCATACCATCCGCCTGGAAAAACCATATTTTGAAACAATAGAAATCCCTGCTAAAATCAAAGGACGACTTTTTTTCAGTCTGTTCTTTCCTAAAAGACAAAGCCTGAAAACAACTTTGCAGCTTAGTGATCTGCGCGGATGGCTGGCCCAGGCCTATTATGAAGCCAGCAGCTGGTACAGCATTGGGGCAGACAAAGTACATGGCCGTGAGCCTGTCATCACAGAGATGACATCTCACCTTATTGAACAATGGGATAAGATAGAGGATAAAGATTTAGTTCTGCAATGGATAGCATCCCTGCGGGATCTCATTCAGGATCAGGATTCCTGGCATGAAGTGAATGAATCATGGAAAACATTTGAGCAGGCGGGGGTGTCTTTGCCTGATTCTTTAATTCCCCTGCGCAAGGCTAATTCATTTGAAAATTTCATCAATATTGCCAAGAAAATGCCCTCTTCGGCCTTGGCGCCTATACGCTCGGTGATGCGTCCCATCAGCATCCGTGCTGCCGATCTTACTTTTGTGGTAATGCCGGGGGGCGAGGTGGAAATGGGCCGGGGCGACGAAGGACTAGAATTCACACCCACCACAGTGCGCCTGGATCCTTTCTATTATATGATTGAATATCTGAGCGCCAAAGACTTCACCCGGCTGAGCGAAGAAGCCTCGACAGGAAGCGATTTGCCCGTTGTGAATATTAATATGAAAAAAGTACGCAAGGTAATTAATGCGGTGAATGCACGCTTGAAAGAACAGGGCATCACTAATTTACAGGCCTCTCTGCCCAGCGAGGCACAATGGCAGCATCTGGCCCAGTCAAAGCGCATTCAGCCTGAATTATTTGAATGGACAGCTGACAATTATATTCCCTATCGCCTTATTCTTCATGCCGGACAGGCAGCCTTTGCCCAGCCTTTTGAAACACGGGAAAAAGTGGTGCGCGGAGAATCTATTTTCTCGGGGCCCATGCCTCTCTGGTATCGTTTCGGATTTCCCGAAGACCATGCTTCGCCTTATATCAGCATGCGCCTGGTGCTGGTGCCCAAATCTTAATTTGGGGAAAAGAATATGGCGAAAAAAACCAAGTCAGACTTTCAGCTGATTGCCGAAAACAAAAAAGCCTATTTCCATTACGAAGTGCTGGAAAAGCTGGAATGCGGCCTGGAGCTTCAAGGCACAGAAGTGAAAAGCGTGCGC
>JAHHUI010000054.1 GCA_020024055.1 Spirochaetaceae bacterium
TTGTTCTATCTGTACGATAGATTTTACCCTCTTGAGAAAGATAAGTATTGCCAATAAGCTGCAACTGATTGCTTTTTTTATTATATATCGCTAAATCTGCGCGAGCAAAGAGATTATCCTGAAAGATCCGCACCGATGCATGCAATGTGATAGGGCCATCTTCCTCGGCAATTTCTATATAGCTGCTTCTTGCCACAAAATTTTCTTTAGGGTTTCTTATTTCCACATTTCCGCTCATTGTTAAGCGCCCGGGGGCACGGTAATAAGTCAGGCTGAACCCATGAGCAATTAGTCCAGATGTGTGATCCGTCAAGGTCACATTGCTTTTGGCTTCAATTTTTTCAGAGTCTTTACCCAGAATAGTGATCTCATCGGCATCAATGGAAAAGTCCTCATTGCCAATTTTTGCATTGCCGGTTAATTGAAATATATTTTCATCATTTTCTAAGGGTTTAATATCTATTTTTTCTGCAGAAAATTTAATATTTTCGGCAAATAGGGATGAAGTTAATTTGATAAAGAACAACACAATAAAGCAAAAGATGATAACTTTATTTGCTTGTTCCTTTTTCATAATAACCCTCAACATTCTGCGTAAATTCAATACGGCCGCTGATTAAATCGTAAAAGATCTTTTCACCTGAAATCTGTTGATTAGGCTGTTTTATTTGTGCATGATCACCAGTGAAAGTATTGGAAACATAATCAATCAACAGGTTATTGGCGCTTAAAACCACTTCGTCACGGTAATTTTCCAAATTTGCTTGTTCCAAGACAGCTTGATTTTTGTCAAATGTGTAAACTACTTTATTAGCTAAATATAAACTGCTGATTCCCTCTGTGTCCATTTTTTGCATCACAAAATCGCCAAATTCAAGCTGATTTCTGTCTGAAGATTGAATCATATATCGGCTTTTTAGTTGATATGATAATTGATTATTTTCATAGCCAAAAACTGTTAATCCTCGAATAGCCAAGCTGCCCTGAGGATTTTCCAGTTCAGGCTCTGATGGCTGAGAGTCTTTTTTTGTGCAGGAGAGAATAAACAATGCCAGCAGGCAAATGTTCAGCAGTCTGCTCATTGTGTTATGCCCCTAAAGCATTACCATAGTCAGGGGGGGTTGGGTTATTGCTGGGCGCCGAAGGTCTGGAAGGCGTCGGCTGCGGCTCTACAGGCAAAGGAGCATCTGGGGCAGTCAAACTGGGATCGTCACCCAAAAAATCTAAAGGTGCAAGCCCTGTTTCTTTAGGGTCGGAATTGGTAATATCCACCAGGCCTGTTTCATCTTCAAAATTTAATGGGGCTAAGCTTGTATTGCCTTCATCAAAATCCAAGTTCATATTATTGCTGCTGCCTGTCTGGCCCAGGTTTTTTGTTTCCTTGATGGCCTGGCCTAGGACACGAGAGACAGATTCCTGTACAGTGCCGTCTGAATAGCGAGAGGGAACCGTACCCGGCAGGAAAAGCTCGTTGATGGTTGCAGTGGTATAAGAGGAAGGCAGCAGGCCTGTCACTGCGTCTACGGTGACGGTGATCAATTCTTCTTCAGGTTTTTCAAAGTTACGCAAAGGCAGGCCTTCATGGATACGCTTCATATAGCGCACCAGGGTTCTGGCTGAAGAGCTGCTGGCTTCATTTTCCACACCAAGTGAATATCCGCCCTGGTCAAAACCCAGCCAGATGGCTGTAGTGTAATAGGGGGTGAAACCAATGGCCCAGGCATCGGCCCAGTTTTGGCTGGTGCCTGTTTTCCCGGCAAAGGGCATGAAGAACCCTGAACCATGGCGCATAAATGCTGCCCATAATGTTCCGTAAGAAACAGAAGATTTCAGCATATCTACCATGATATAGGCCACTTGAGGGCTCATTAATTGCTGATTGCTCTTGGCCTGGCGCAGTTTCACATCATTTTCAATATCCATCACGATGCGGCCCTGGCGATCTGTCACATAGCGAATGACAATCGGCTCCACAGCTTTGCCCTTATTGGGGAATACCGCAAAGGCACGTGCCATTTGCACGGGAGCCACGCCGATAGTTCCCAGTCCCAAGGCCCACACGCGCGGGAATGTGCGCGAGATTTCTATGGGATCAGTGATATTCATTAATTGAGACATGCGTGCAATGGCTGCATCGATACCAATTTCTTCCAGCAATGTCAAAGCCGGAATATTCAGGCTTAATGCCAAGGCACGGCGCATCAAAACACCGCGTGTATCATAATTTCCATCATAATTTAAAGGCGTGTATACAGATTCATCTTCATTCACCCAATAGCGCGGATAATTTGCCAGATTCGAAGCTGCCGTCAGGCGTCCGCTGGAAATAGCTTCCACAAAATACAGCGGCTTAAGGCTGGAGCCGGGCATAATCTTTGCATTCATGGCGCGATTGAGCTGATTCAGGCGGTCAAACCGATTGCCGCCGACAATGGCCAGAACATAGCCTGTTTCCTGTTCCAATGTGATCAGCGCTGTCTGAATCTGGCTCTTTTTCTGTCTTTGAATTAGATCTTTATAGGCTGCCTGGGCCACACGATTGGCTCCGTTCAGGCCAAAGAGAGAGCTTACCATATCAATGGTGGCATTCATACCCCCATCATAGATCTCTTTCGCAAAGCGGCGCTGCTGGCCCTGGGGCAGGCGGATTTCCTGCATATTGAACAGCAAAGCGATCATATCAATATAGGGTAGATATCTTTTCGTATTTGTGTCATGGCGTGCAAGATAATTCCTGCGCAGATTGTTATTTGCCTGCTCCAGTCCAATGTCAATTTCTTCTTCAGCAATGTTTTGATATTTCAAATTCACTGTGGTGTACACAGAATATCCACCGGTGTAAATATCTGATTTACCAGGCATTAATGTGGCCAATTCTGTGCGAACGTATTCAGAGAACCAGCGTGCTTTGTCTTCACGGTCAAGGAAAGCTGTGCCAAAAGCATCGCGCGACCAATTATAATTATCCCAATATTTTTGATATTGTGCCTCTGCCTCGGCTTTTGAGACATAACCGTTTTCTACCATTTGGTCCAGAATCTCTTGCTGAAGAATCTGGGCGCGCCGCGGTCGGCGAAATGGCGAATATAAACCGCTGGGATTGGCCAGCTGAATCACCAGCAATGCACTCTCAGCAGCATCGGCTTCCTGAATATTATGCCCATAGAAATATTGGCTGGCAGCCTGAATACCATAGGTATTATGCCCAAAACCCATTTTGTTTAAATATGTTTCCAGGATTTCTTCTTTAGAGAGATATTTTTCCAGCTGCCACGCCCACCACAGCTCGCGCAGTTTACGCGTCACTGATTTGTCAGCCACACGGCTGGCATACACATGCCCTGAAAGCTGCTGTGTTAAAGTGGAGCCACCCGAAACAAAGCCACCGCCGAAAGGCAGCATGATAATCTTGAACAAGGCACGCATGGTGCCTCGAATGCTGAATCCAGAATGTTCAAAAAAATCTTTGTCCTCACGCGCAAGAAGGGCCAGGACAGTTTGTGTGGGGATTTGTTCGTATAAAACAAGTTCACGTTTTTCATCGCCAAAAAATTCTGTTACCAGTTCGCCATCCAGGCTGTATACCCGTGTGGGCAGAGAAAGCTCTATATTTCCAATCGTTTCTCGATCTTCTATGCCGCTGCTGACAGAAAAAGCCAAACCCAGCATAGAGCCTAAAGAAAGGGCCGCACATAAAACTAAAACAGAACAAATGACAGATTGTCTCAAACTCTTACCATCCCCAATGCAGGATCATTATTTATTTACAGGTGCAGTTGCCGCCACAGCCGCAATTATCTTCACAACCGCCGTCTGAACATCCGCAGTCAGAGACATATTCTTCGCCTTCTTCATATCGGCCTGCGCCGCCACAGCCGCAACCGCCGCTTCCGCCGCAACATCCCCCGCCGGCGGCGGCATAGCCGTACAGCTGTACAGCAACACTGATGAGCATACCCGTCTCGTCAAATCCAGGGGTATCACCTTCAATTAATAAATGACCGTCTAAAAATAATGCCGGTGTTAAATCAAAGTCATGATTCTCCTGCTTTTCAGAAGAGTCAAATTCATATATACTGGCTTCTAATTCTGCTGCAGCAATAAATCTCTGAACATTAGAGAGCATTTCTTGTGCATCGCCTTGATGTCCATAAACATAAAATTTCATAATTGGTATTATAGTGATAGACAAAAGAAAATACAAGTTATCCGCTTTAAAAAATATTAACTTCTGTTATGTGTAGGAATTTTACAAAGTTTTCCTTGATTGTTGTTCTGGATTTTGTGTATATTTATATTAAGGTATAATAAACGAGGGCACGCCGTGTTCTCGTGCAATTCAAATATTTATTAACAAAGCGAGGGAGTTTAATTTATATGGCAAAACAACTGCGATTCGATGAAGAAGCGCGCAAGGGTCTGCTTGTTGGCGTAGAGCAGCTGTCACGTGCAGTGAAAGTTACATTGGGCCCGAAGGGCAGAAATGTTCTGCTGGATAAGAAATTCGGAGCACCTACAGTCACTAAAGACGGTGTCTCGGTGGCAAAAGAGATTGAATTGGAAGACCCCTATGAAAATATGGGTGCACAGCTTATCAAAGAAGTTGCCAGTAAAACCAATGACGTTGCTGGAGACGGTACTACCACCGCTACGGTGCTCGCATATGCTATTGTAAAAGAAGGCCTGAAAAGTGTGGCCGCGGGTATTAATCCCATGGGAATCAAGCGCGGTATTGACAAGGCTGTTGAGCTTTCTGCCGCCGAAATTAAAAAGATTGCCAAAGCAATTAAGGATAAAGAAGAAATTGCCCAGGTGGCCACTATCAGCGCCAATAATGACCGCGTGATCGGCGAAGAAATTGCCGGGGCTATGGAAAAAGTGGGTAAAGACGGTGTCATTACTGTGGAAGAGTCAAAAACCATTGAAACCACCACAGACTTTGTTGAGGGTATGCAATTTGATCGCGGCTATATCAGCCCCTATTTTGCCAATAATCGCGACAATATGACCGCTGTGCTGGATAATCCGTTTATCCTCATTTATGACAAGAAAATCTCTGCGATGGCAGAGCTTTTGCCCATTTTGGAAAAGGTGGCACAGGCAGGCAAGCCTATTGTGATCATTGCAGAAGATATTGAAGGCGAGGCTTTGGCCACATTGGTCGTCAATGCTATTCGCGGCGCTTTGCAGGTGGTGGCTGTGAAGGCCCCCGGTTTTGGTGACAGAAGAAAGGCTATGCTGGAAGATATTGCCATTTTAACAGGCGGCGAGGTGATCAGCGAAGAGCTGGGTATGAAGCTGGAAAACACCGATATGTCTCAGCTTGGCCAGGCCAAGAGCGTGAAAGTGGAGAAGGAAAATACCACTATTATTAATGGCGCCGGCGAGTCTAAGGCCATTAATGATCGCATTGCGCAGATCAAGGCCCAGATTCAGGATGTTACCAGTGATTATGATCGTGAGAAACTTCAAGAGCGTCTGGCCAAGCTGGCCGGCGGCGTGGCCGTGATCAATGTAGGTGCCGCGACAGAAGTGGAATTGAAAGAGAAAAAGCATCGTGTGGAAGATGCCCTGAGCGCGACGCGTGCAGCCATTGAGGAAGGTATTGTGCCCGGCGGCGGTGTGACATTGGCCCAGATTGCCAGCGTGCTGGAGAAGACTGATTTAAGCAGCATGCCCACCGAAGAGGCTGTAGGTTTTCGCATTGTGCGCCGCGCATTGGAAGAACCCGTGCGTCAGATTGCCGAAAATGCCGGTATTGATGGTTCCATTGTGGCTGATCGCGTGAAGAAAGAGAAGTCGGGCACCGGTTTTGACGCGCATAAGATGGAATGGGTGGATATGGTGAAGTCGGGTATTATTGACCCTGCCAAAGTGACACGCAGCGCTCTGCAGAATGCGGCCAGCATTGCCGGCCTGTTGCTGACCACAGAATGTGCTGTGACAGACCTGCCCGAAAAGAATGCTGCCGCTGCGGCTCCCGCAGGAATGGGGGGTATGGGTGGAATGGGCGGCATGGGAATGATGTAAATACCTTGCACAGTTTTGCCTAAATTTGATAAAACCATAGTGTAAATAATAAGGGGGTCCATATTTTATGGGCCCCCTTTTAATAGAAAAAACTGCTTGGAATAATTTGTATAATTATTTTCAGCTAAAAAACGCTTTAATCTCATCGGTTTTGTCTGTTTTTTCCCAGGAAAATTCAGGCAGCTGTCGCCCAAAATGACCATAATTTGATGTTTTGTGATAAATCGGGCGCAGCAATTTTAATGTGTCGATAATACCTTTTGGTGTTAATTGGAAAACTTCTCGCACGCAAGATTCTAGCTTAAAATCCTCCACTTTTGCCGTGCCCTGTGTATTCACCAGAATGGAAATTGGATGAACAACCCCAATAGCATAAGAGAGCTGAACGATAGCTTTGTCACAGATCCCACTGGCCACCAGGTTTTTTGCCACATAGCGTGCCGCATAGGCCGCACTTCTATCCACTTTGCTGGGGTCTTTTCCGCTGAAAGCCCCGCCGCCATGCGGACAGCTGCCTCCATAAGTATCTACGACAATTTTGCGCCCGGTCAGCCCGGCATCTCCCTGGGGGCCGCCAATCACAAATCGACCCGTGGGGTTGATATGATATTTCACCTTGCCTTGTAGATATTTCTGCGGCAAAACCTTATGTACAATTTCTTCAATAATAGATTCCTGTAAGTCTTTATGTGAGACATCGGGGGCATGCTGTGTGGAAATGACAATCGTATCCACAGCGACAGGAATGTCATTTTCATAGCGCACCGTGACCTGGGCTTTGCCATCGGGGCGAAGAAAAGGCAATATACCATCTTTCCTGGCGCGGGCCAGGCCTTCCGTCAGGCGATGGCTGAGCCAAATGGGCAAAGGCATTAAAGAGTCAGTCTCCTGGCATGCATAGCCAAACATCAGGCCCTGATCTCCAGCACCAATTTCTCCATCAGCACGGTCAACACCTTGATTGATATCCGGGCTTTGCTCGCCAATGCAGTTCATCACGGCACAACTGCGAAAATCAAAGCCATATTCTGCATTTGTATAGCCAATTTCTTTGATGACTTTGCGTGCAATTTCTTGAATCGGAGCATAGGTACTTGTGGTGATTTCCCCGGCAATCACGCATAGGCCATTGGATAATAATGTTTCACAGGCTACTCGAGCTGCACTATCACGCGCAATAATATGATCTAATATCGCATCGCTGATTTGATCAGCCATTTTATCAGGGTGACCCTCTGTCACTGATTCTGATGTAAACAGATAATCCTTTTTCATAAATACTCCTAAGGTACAGGGTGATTTTTACGATAGCAATGCCAGCACAAGGCATCATATTTTTCGCTGGATCCAACCACGTCATCAGTGCTTTCTGCGCCTTTTAAAGAAGTGTAGCTGGCAGATTTTCCACACTGAATACAAATAGCGCTTTGCACTTCAATATGATTGGCCAAGGGCAGCGTGAGGGAAAGTATAGCAAAGGGTTTGAGATGGAAATTATTGGATAATCCTGCAATATAACAGTCTTTATCTTTGTCCTGAATCGTCTTCAGCAAAGGAAAAATAAAACTTTCCCAGGCTGATTCGGGGAAAAATTGCCATTCATCAAAACAAATGGTGTTATATTCCAAAATCTTAGCAATATCAGGATTTTCCAGGCTGTAATTTTCTATGACATAAATATCCACCCCTGGGACGATTTTGGCAAAATCATGTGTCAGATGTGATCGCGTGTCCATATGCGGGCGAACCAGACAGGTTTTCTTTCTTGCCAAAACAGCACGATTCATCTTCTTCAGCAATTCTGTTGATTTTCCTGAAAACATAGGCCCTATAATAAGTGTCAGCATGTTGAATTACCCTTTTGATGCATTTTATGCCAGCAGGCCCAGCATAAAGACGAATATTTTTCCGCCGCCCCAATATTATCAGGATTTTGTTCATCGGTAGATTCCTGATAATTGCTACTTTGTCTATATGTGTAATAGGCATTATCTCCACAATGCAGACAAATTGCACTCTCCAGCTGGATATGATTTACCAAGGGAATAGTACGGGAAATAATATCAAAAGGAGTGAGATGAAATGTGCCCGAAAGCCCAGTAATATAGCATTCTTTTTTCTGATTTTGCAATGCCCGTAGCAATGGCAGCAAGACATCATCCCAATGCTGGATGGGGAAAAACTGCCATTCGTCTATTCCAATGGTATCAAAGCTTAAAAGTTCATCATGTGGGAATACTTCAGGCAGTGATTGTGTAGAAATTTGAAAGACTTTCACCCCTTGATAGAGAGGCTGTTCATCATGAGTGAGGAAATTGCGTGTGTCTAGGCCAGGGCGCAGCAGACAGGTTTTTTTGCCTGCTATTTGGGCTCTGCGCAGATATTTCAGCAACTCTGTAGACTTTCCGGCAAACATAGTGCCAATAATGAGATTGATCATATCGAAGACAGCACCATTAAAAATCTGACTATATTATAATAAAATGAAGCAATATGCCCAATATGCCCCCAAGAAGAATAATCAAAATTGGGCTCAGGCGTATTTTAACATGCTTTGTGGTTAATAGATAGTAACAAACAACAAAAATCCCCAAATAAGGCAAAAATCTTTGCAAGCTTGTTTGCATATCATTCAATAGAATGATGACTGCTGACCAAATAATTAAAGAAAGAGAAATGGGGCGCAGCACGCCAAAGACATAGCCAAAAATAGAAAATTGATGATATTTCTTTAAAAGAGATCCTATGGAAATACACATGAAATATCCTATCACCGCATGGCCCATCGTAGCCACAAAGGCGCCCAAATAAGGCAAAGGTGTGGTGATGAACCCGACATAAGTGGCCAGATTGATGGAAAATGCCCCGGGGGTGGCCTGGCTGAGGGCTATCACATCCATCAGCTGCTGATGTGTGATCCATGTACCCACCAATAATTGTTCAAACAGGGGGATCATGGCAGTTCCTCCGCCAAAGCTTAAAAGACTGACATAGCTGAAAACACAAAACAGACGCCAATACAGCATCATGAGTGATTTCCTTCAGTTTGCTTTTTTCGCCAGAAAAATTGAACAAAATAGCTGATAATAGCCAGAGCCAAGGCACAAAGAATAATCAGCGCCGCATTGAATTGCAAAGCAAGAAGGATAAGACTGAGACTGAAAGCCGTCAGGCTGAATATCAGGCGCTCTTTGCCCTGGCTGGAAATCTGTTTAAAGAAACGAATCACTGTAGAAACAATCAGCGCCACCACAGCCATGCGAATGCCAAGGAAAACAGATTGCCATAGGGGATGAGTAAAGGCATTTTTAAAAAATTGCAATAAAATTGTGATGACAAGATAAGAAGGCGCAGTGACACCCAATGTGGCCCAAAATGTACCCCATTTGCCGAAAAATCTGTATCCTGTTAATGTGGCGACGTTTATGGCAATGACGCCTGGCAGGCTTTGGCCCAAAGTGAATAAATCTAAGATTTCTTTTTCTGAATAATTAAAACGTGATAATTCCTTGTCCAGCATGGGCATCATGTTGGCCCCGCCGCCAAAAGTGAATAAACCGATTTTAAAGAAAATCCAAAATAATGTGCTTGGTTTTTCTATCGTATTCTGCATTCTGTACACTACAAGGCAAACTTAGTGACAGTGTCATTCAAAACTTCTACTTTACGCAGATTATCCTTGGAGATCTGTTCAATAGAAGACACCAGAGTGGATACTTCTTTAGCTTCTTTCAGCTGCACGCCTGTTTCATTAAGAATCTGATTGGAAAGTTCAATCAAATGCTGCATAGATTCCAGCAAGGAGTCTGCCTGCTGTTTCTGAGTTTCTGTCTGCTTAGATATTTGAGAACTGGAA
>JAHHUI010000055.1 GCA_020024055.1 Spirochaetaceae bacterium
CGGCGGCTCGATGGGCAGAAAAATATCAAAAGTGTTTTCTGATTCATTGCCCAGCGGCCTCATCAGCAAAGTGACCAAATCTCCTTCTTGAACTTCAAAAGAAGGAAGGGTGACACTGCGGCTTTGGCTTTTATCCGGCTGGCCCACATGCAAAGTGAGTCCAGCAAGATTGCCTGCCTTGGTAACATACAATTCAATACGCTCGCGATGCTGGGCACTGTGTCGAATAGTAAATTCGCTGAACATCACTTCTGCAGGATTTGTATTATGGCTGTAAAAATCAGCTTTGAATTTGGTGGTATTTCCCGACTTTGTTCCTGCATCAACAACAATATGATGCAACTCGCCTGGAGAAAGCGGCTCTTCAAATGTGACAATATTGCCATCAATGCTCACGGGAATATCGCTGCCCTCCAGCTCCACATTATTAATTGTTGCCGGCTTATGAAAAGTGAATTCAATTGTCTTATTATCAATGACTTTAATATTTTGCAGTTGTGGCGGCTGAAAATCTGCGGCATTGGGCGAACAAGAGAAGAAAATAGAAGCTAAAATAAGAGAAAATATTCTTTTAAACATGGGCTAATCCAACCACCTCGCGCAAGATTTGCATTTTTTCACGTGCGATTTTATGTATTTTTGCACGTCCTTCATCCAATAATTGATAAATTTCATCAGGTTTTGCCATTAATTCCTCATACTTGCTGCGCAAAGGAGCTAAAGCATTCTCCATGACATCAAAAAGCTGCGCCTTGGCATGGCCCCAGCCCATTCCCCCCGCACGATATTCTCTGGCCAGCTCTCCCTGCTGCTGGGCGCTGGCAAAAAGCTTATACAATGTGAAGACTGAACATGTATCAGGATCTTTCTTTTCTTCCACACCCTGACTATTGGTCACAATGCTGTTCACCAGTTTTTTCAGCTGCTTTGCAGGGGCAAACAGCGGGATAATATTGCCATAGCTTTTGCTCATTTTTCTGCCGTCCAGGCCAATGACCAAAGCCTGTTCTGTCTGAATATAGGTTTGAGGAATAACAAATAAAGATTGGTTATAACAATGATTCACTGCCTGTGCAATATCAGCAGCCATTTCCACATGCTGCTTTTGGTCTTGACCCACAGGCACAAGCTGTGTATCAAAAAGCAAAATATCCGCCGCCATTAGAACAGGATAAGTGAATAATCCCATATTAATCTGATGATCTGGGTTCTGGCCTCCTCTTTCATTTTCATCCACGGCGGCTTTATAAGCATGCGCACGATTCATCAGACCCTTGGCCGTGAAAGCCATCAGAAATGTTGTCAGCTCAAAAATTTCAGGAACCTGGCTTTGGCGATAGAAAATTACTTCAGCAGGGTCTAATCCACAAGCCAGCCAAGCAGCAGCAATGGAAAGTGTGTACTCTCTCATCAGCTGAGGATCTTTTAATCCATTTAAAGCATGATAATCCGCAATGAAATAGCGCGCCTGATAATCCTTGACTAATTCCAATGCCGGCTTAATGGCACCGAAATAATTTCCCAAATGAGGCTCGCCCGTGGGTTTGATTCCTGTTAAAACAACTTTTTTATTATCACTCATGCTGCCTATTCCGCTAATTTTGCATAATGTTTCATTTCTTCAAATTTTGTTTCTACCAGGCCGCGTGTCTCTGCTGACTGAATAAATTTTTTTAATTGATTAAATCCCAATGCTCTCAAATCAATTCCCTTTTGGCGAAGATAGCTGCCAATTTGATTATAGCTGTGAAAATGTGGTTCTTTGCCTTTATCCAATTCCTGCAATCCTTCTAATAAAATTTTCAGCGCCATTTGCAGACTATCTGCTTTCATCTTTTGCTCGCTGACCAAAGGTTGAATTGTTGGTTCAGATTCTTCATCTTCTCTTTGAACAAAGACATAACCATCGCGCACCGCTGCCTTGACAAAGTCACTAAAGCGCTTATACCCAAGTTTTTGTTCCTGAAACCCGGGATTGAGCATACGCATTTTTACCTTGACCGAGGAAAAACCTGCACTGCGGCTTTGGCGCTTGAGCTCTTGACTGGCTTCTGCCAAGCGCTCGAACCAATAGTCTTTACTTGTTTCTGCCTCATCACCTTCATCCTCATCATCCTCTGCCGGCAATAATTCGCGATAATCCACAAAGCTGTCTGACAAAGCCAATAAATCCTGTGCTGCTGTTTTCAAATCACAGACAATATGCACGCGTTTGCCGCTTTTACGCAAACTCAGCAGCAAAGGCCGAAAGTCTGAATCCCCGGTGATAAGAACATAGCGATCGATATGTTCATAAAAACGCAGCAGCTCCAGGGCATCGCCGACCAGCTGCATATCAGCAGAATTTTTTCCTTTGCGCTCGCGCGGGACATGGGCCAGTCGAAAATACCTGGCCGCCAAAACAGGCCCCAGCTTTGTAAAAAGAGGCTTTGACCAATCCGCATAGGCATAGCTGGCAATCACACGACCCAAGCCCTCTGCATATTCAAAAAGCCCCGTCACAAAAAGATTATCACCGCTGGAAGGGGTCACATTTTCTATATCCCATAATATGACTAAATTTTCTACCTGCTGCATCCCATATCCCTGCGGTGATTTCAATCTTTTAAAACATTAAAAATTATCTAACTATTCCTCAGACTCATTCTTGCGTTTTTCTACATATTTTTTAATCAGCTCATCCGCCACATTCCTTGGTGCCGGCGCATAGCGCAAAAATTCCATGCTGAATTCAGCTTTGCCTTGCGTCAGGCTGCGCAGATTGGTGGAATATCCAAACATCTCAGCCAAGGGCACTTCCGATTCCACCATACATATCTGGCCTTCCGTCCCGCTACCGACGATCATACCACGGCGCTGATTAATGCTACCCATCATGGCACCCTGGAACTCTGCAGGTCCCTCCAGCACCACTTTCATAATAGGCTCCAGCACCCGAGCCCCTGCTTTTTCATAGGCCTCGCGGAATGCACCGCGCGCCGCTGCCTGGAAGGCCATATCAGATGAGTCAACAGGGTGATATTGCCCGTCATTAATAGTCACTTTCACCCCCACAATCGGGAAACCAATCAGGCGCCCTTTTTCAAGACAGCTTCTAAAGCCCTTATCACAGCTGGGCACATATTCAGAAGGAATCACACCACCTTTAATCTGATTCACAAATTCATAGTCGCCCTCTTCCAATGGCTCCATGAAACCGGCCACACGACCATATTGACCTGCACCACCGCTTTGCTTCTTATGTATGTAATTGAAATCTGCTTTCTTGGTAATTGCCTCGCGATAGGCCACCTGGGGCATGCCTGTCTCCACCTCGGCTTTATACTCACGCTTCATGCGCTCAACATACACTTCCAGGTGAAGCTCGCCCATGCCCTGAATAATAGTCTGATTGCTCTCAGGGTCTACATAAGTACGGAAAGTGGGGTCTTCTTTGGTGAAGCGGTTCAGCGCCTTGGCCATATTGTCCGATGCCTTCTTGTCTTTAGGTGTGATGGACAAGCTGATGACTGGATTGGGCACATACATACTGGTCATGCTGTAATTCAGGCTGGGGTTACAGAAAGTATCACCCGAAGCACATTCAATGCCAAACAAGGCTGCAATGCCACCAGCACTGACCTCAGTAATATCCTCCATGCTGCTGGCATGCATACGCACCAGGCGGCCTACTTTAAATTTCTTTTTGGCGCGCACATTATACAGCTCATCGCCCTTTTTAATGCGCCCCTGATACACGCGAATATAGGTCAGCTGGCCATATTGCCCGTCATCCAGCTTGAACGCCAAGGCCACAGAGGGCTTGGATGCGTCAGAAGGCAGAACCACTTCTGCTTCGTCATTATTCAGGTCTAAAGCCTTATTCTCTACATCTGCAGGGCAAGGCAAATAAGCCAGCACGGCATCAAGCAAAGGCTGTACACCCTTGTTCTTATAGGCAGAACCCATCATCACAGGCACCAGTTTTTCGGCAATGGTTCCCGCGCGCATGGCCTTTTGAATCAGCTCAATGCCCGGGTCCTCGTCTTCCATTACCTTTTCCATTAATTCATCATCAAACATAGACAAAGCATCCAACATTTCCTGGCGATGCTGCTTTGCCTCTTCCATCATATCTGCAGGGATGGCCCCTTCTGTTAAATTCCCGTCGGCATCAAACATATACGATACCATTTTCACCAGGTCCACCACACCCTTATGCTTATCCTCCAGGCCAATAGGCAGCTGAATCAGCACAGCATTCAGGTTCAGTTTCTCGCGCAACTGATCTTTCACACGAAAAGGATTAGCCCCTGTGCGGTCACATTTATTCACAAAAGCTAAACGCGGAATATGATAGCGCTTGAGCTGGCGGTCTACAGTGATCGACTGGCTTTGCACACCGGCCACCGAACACAGCACCAATATGGCACCATCAAGCACACGCAGGCTGCGCTCCACCTCAATGGTGAAGTCAACATGACCGGGGGTGTCAATCAGGTTAATCTCATAATCTTTCCATGTGACATTGGTGGCGGCACTGGCAATGGTGATGCCACGTTCGCGCTCCAGCTCCATGCTGTCCATAGTAGCGCCCACACCGTCTTTTCCTTTCACTTCATGAATGGCGTGAATCTTGCCGCTGAAGTATAAAATACGCTCTGAAAGCGTTGTCTTTCCAGAGTCAATATGTGCACTGATACCTATATTGCGCACGTGCTGAATGTCCATGAATCCTTTTTCCTCACTCTTTTATCTTTTCATATAATTAATAATTTTCAAAAATTATTTTGCATGCATCTCAATAATTAAATTATCTTTATAACTGTACCATTCTCCGGTAACTGCGTCAACCACAAGGCCGACCACCCCAGGAACAATCCCTAAAAGAAACAGCGCAATGTCACCCACAAGATATCCGCCATTGACTGCATTTTTAATTTTTATTTTCACCGGAACATAGCCATCAACTGTCAGTGTCAGCAAATATCCGTCTGATTGGTTTTTCTGTTCCACAGGAAATGTGATCATTCCTTTTTCATTTGTATGCCCTATATCAGATGCGTCCACTTGAACTTTGACATTGGGTAGTCTTTTCTTAGATTCGCTGTCTTTGACAATCAGTTTTTGCATGTGTATATCTTTTCTCATTATAGTTGCACACGAAAACATCATTGAAAATGAAAGAAAAATCAGCAGAAATCTCATTATCACTCTGGTCCTTAAACACAATTTGTCCTTGTTCCATATTGTAATGATCTCTTTCCCACTTTGCAAGACATGTTTTATATGACATACTTTTTATTATGAATAAATACATCAGCAACAACCTGCTGCTTAACGAAACAGTGAATTCTCTGTCTCAAGACACTTCTCAAAGTCGTTCATTATATGACTTTCTTAGGCAGCTTTATGACGATAAACGCCCCGAACACCCCCCCCCCGCAGAAAAAGACCCAGAAGACAGTTTATGCAATATTTGGCTGACTCCTATCCTGCAAAAATTGGGCTGGCACTTTGCCGCCCAGCAAAAAACTATTCCTTGGGAAGGCACAGGAAACAAAATTGACTGTAGCCTTTATCCGGGCAATGAAGAAGCAACAAGCCTTTCTTTGCCTCTTACATTTCTAGAAGCAAAAAAACTGGAGCATACCGATTAACAAAGACTACAGTCAAACCATGAGCTATATTCGTGCATTACAGGGCCACAGCGGACGTACCATTGTCTACGGGCTACTCAGCAATGGCAAAGACTGATGGTATTGTGCCGATTTTAGTTCTCGCCAGAATATTGCCCGTTGCGAAATCAAATTATTTGATATTATCCAAGATGAATACTCTGAAGATTCGGTCCATGCTCTGGCGTTGTTTACCCATTTATTTGGCGCAGCCTATCATATTGGCGAACAGGCAGAAAAAGATGGCAAAGCCAGTGAAGGCTATATTGAGCAGGTTAAAGAAGATATTCGCTATATCATCATAGGGCTGCCTTTTGAAAATATTGGGAAGTATCTTTTTGCTTATCTTAAAAGCCAAAACAGCCCTGACTTTGAACCTGGCGCTTCTTGCTTGAAAGAGATTTATCACCATACTCTAACATTGACCTTTCGCTTGATATTCCAGGCCTATATTGAAGCCAAATTTTATCAACAAAAACTGGGCTGGGCTAAATTACGCAAAAATTTCCAAACCCTGGACAATGGCGACAGCGGTGATTACATGCCTGTCTTTAACAGGGGATTATTTACCAACAAAAATACCCCCTCTTTTGGATATTGCAACTCTCTTCACCGACAGTGAAATTCAGGAAATTGTGGGCCGGGTTTTGTTTAAACAAATTGAAGAAACACAGCTTGTGCCTATCGACTATGCCAGTTTGCAAATTAAACATTTTAGTGAGATTTATGAAGAGCTGCTGCAATTTGGATTCCGCATTGCCCGGGGCAAAATGTATCATATCCCTGCGCAAAGACTCTTCACGGCCAAAGGGGAAAATTTGATCTGAATGATATTTTTGCAGACTGTGTAGACTATGCGCGCCGGCAAACAGATTATTATGATCTTGTGTATACAGAGATCCCTTCCGGTAGTCTGTATTTCACCAGTAAAACCCTCAGCCGCAAGGTCTCTGCCTCCTATTACACCCCCGAGAGTCTCACCGAATTTATGTGCCGCACCTCTATTGCCCAGGCCTTGGATCAATGCGTGCAAGATGGGCACAGTGTTTTGGTATCCCGCTGGCATTTATCGAGCATCATGTGGTGGTGGGCAATTCATTGATTGGTTATAAAGAACAGATCAATCGTAATACCTCCGAATATGCCCTTTATATTTCAAACAACTTTACACAAATTCAAGAGATTTTCGCTCAAATTAACAATATTTCTGATATGACGGGAGAGCAGGCAAAAAAGAGTCATGAATTATATGAAAGCATTAAAAAAGACTTATATTCTGCATCCTTAGAATTAGCGAATATATTTTTGCTGATTTTCACCAGAAAATATTAAAAGAAGCAAAAAAGAAAAATTCCACTATCCGCCTGAATGACCCCTTTGTGCAAAATAATGAAGGCTTTACACAGTGGTTTAATCCTTTTCATTATTGGCTGATTTTCCCCGAATTTGGGATTCTGCCGCAAAGAAATTTAAGGGCTTTGACCTGGTGATCGGTAATCCACCTTGGGACAAAAAGTAAAATTTGAAGAACCTGCCTTTTTTGCACAATATCATGCAGACTACCGCAGATTAAATGACACAGAGAAAAATCCGTGCGTCAGCGTGTACTAAATTTGCCCGGCATACAAGAAAGTTATGATTTAACTCAAAGTTTTATCGATAACCAGAGAGCATTTTTACCTTCACTATTTCAATTGGCGCATGGCAGCGGCGGAGAATCAAAATCTGTTCCGTTACTTTATTGAGTGCAATCTGTCTCTCTTAGCCCCTGAAGGCTTATTATACTATTTAACCCCTTCTGCATGGAGCTATGAACAAAGCTCAACCAAATTACGCAGCTATATTTGGCAAAATTATCATACTTATTATATTATTCAATTTGAAAATAAAGGGATTTTTCAGAATATTCATGATCAATATAAATTTGCCTGTTTTATGCTGAGTCAAGATACAAAACAGCAAGAGTTTATCCCTGTCCTCTTTTTGCGGCATGATGAATTTATACTCCAGCGTCTATGGTATAAGGGCTTGGAAAAATTAACCCTGGCCTATCCAACTGAGTTAATTCGTAATACAGAAGGGCAAATTTTGTTGGAATTGAAAAGTACCACAGATCTACAGCTTTTAGATAAAATTAAGAGCTCCTTTACTCAAAACAAAATTGACTCAGACTTACATTGATTTTGTCAGAGATTTTGATATGACTAATGATGTGGCGAAACATTTCGGTGAGTATTTTTTTGACAGCCCTGCAGGATTAGAAAACCCATGTTAATTAGTTGAGGCAAAATACTTTTATCAGTTTAATCATTATCCGCGGTTTTATGATGCTGTGCAAATCCGTGAATATCCCAAATTAAAAAATCGTATCCAGAAATTAGGCTATTGTGATGTAGATTATCCACGCTTAGCTTGGAGAGAATTGCTCACAATACCAATGAAAGAACAGCTATTTTCTGTTGATATATATGACAAAAGTTATTGTTGATACTCTGCCATTTCCCCAGTCCTCTCATGAAGAACTTTTATCCTCACCCTTGTACCGCAAAGTGATCCATCTGTCTACTCTGCTTTCTTTAGGATATGTCTACAAAACTTCCCAAGAAACAGACATGAATTTTCTCAAAGGATTTTTATTAGAACAGGGATTTTATGCCAATCGAGAACAACTGGATAAGACTATTCCTCACAGACAGCAGACAAACGCTGGCAGCTGCAAGCTCAATTAGATATTTTGGCGGCACGTGATATTTATGGCCTGAGCTTGGAAGAAATGCGCTATATTATTCCTAATTATTTTCCGCAATGGGAAAAGACACATGCTTTCTTTCCACGTCAATCTTATCTATGCCTTATGGGATGAAATGAAATAATTCCACTTCATAGTATATCTTCACGCCCTGAAATAGAGATATGTAGCCAAAAGGGTGAGCAAATGGATCATCTGGTCAAATCCGATGACGATAAAAAAGTTGTGTACGTCTCCCTTGGTCCATAAGCGGCTTGTTATCCTAGAGGTTGCCCAGTCTGTACACCAATGTGCCCCGCCATTCGCTAAAGCCCATATACTTCCGTTTAAAAGCCCTAATTGAAAACACATCAGAAAAAGCATGGCTGTGTATGTAGCCACATGAGCGGTTAAATATTTATTCGATTTACTTTTGTTGCGTGATTGTTTCAGAGTCTGCAAAATAAAATCAGCCACCCAGTGCAGCAGCATCACCATGGCTACTTCATAAAAAGAGAGCATTGCATACTTTCCTCATAGTTTTGGGTTTAAAACCAAATACGCACGCCGGTACCTGCCTCAAGAGACCAATAAAAAGAATTCGGGCTGATATTCCAGCCTAGCTGAGGCGCCACGTTGAGAAAAATCTCTACTTTGCTTAAAAATATTTTCAAGCCCATAGGAAATCGAGCATAGGCAATCGGGCTCATATATTCTATAAAATCATGATGATCGCTAAACAATTCTGAAGGGTTGAAATTCACTGTTGTGCCGATGCCAAAACCCAAAAAGAGCTGCAAAATGCTCATAACATTCACAGGCAAAACATGCCAGTCCAGATTCACTTTCACCTGCGCATGTGTGGCAGAAAATGAATTGCCGCTCACCTGAAGAATCAAAGGGCGAAATTTCATTGAGCCAAAAGCCAAATTACCGCCAAAGCCCCATTCCGTGATATTTCTGACATTGCTGGGGTCACTCCAATTCGCATAGGCATTAAATCCAAGCCCAATATCTGCAAAAATTTTTGTGGAACAACATGAAAGAACAAGCAAAAAAAATAAAATCTTTTTATTCATAGACAATCTCCTAAAAATCATTTCATAAAATTGCAATTATCAAATTTTTAAGATTAGTCGAAAACTAATTTTTAATAAAATGCCACAAAAAATTTAACAGAGTAAATTTTTGTGGCATTATATCACAC
>JAHHUI010000056.1 GCA_020024055.1 Spirochaetaceae bacterium
GAAAAAATAGGCCGTGAAAAGGTTTTCTTCAATTTGACTTTATTAAGAATTATGAAAGATATTCAGGAAGACAGCAATATTACTGAAATTCTACATTGGTAAATTTTTGTCATATAACATAAAAAAATGAAAATATTTCTCTTCCGCTTGCATATTGGCCTGCATCGGTTTAATATGATGGCATTGGCTGCCTGCGGGCGGCTTAAAACTAGGAGGGTTAAATTATATGGAAGGTGATGTCCTGCAGGATTTTCTGGATAAGGACTATGGCTATGGATTTCGCACGGAGGTTGACTCTGAAAAAGCCCCATTAGGCTTGAACGAAGATATTATCCGTATGATTAGCAAAGGCAAAGATGAACCACAGTTTATGCTGGATTTCCGCTTGAAAGCATTTGCCCATTGGAAAACCATGACGCCGCCAAATTGGTCTCGCAATCAATTTCCTGAAATTGATTTTCAAAAAGTGTGTTATTACTCAGTTCCAAAGAAAAAAAATGTGCCCAAAAAAACCTCTTTAGATGAAGTGGATCCTGAAATCCTGAAAACATTTGACCGCTTGGGCATTCCCCTGTGGGAACAAAAAAGACTGGCCAATGTGGCTGTGGATGCCATTTTCGACTCTACATCTGTGGCCACCACACATCAGGAAATCCTGAAAAAACACGGTATTATTTTCTGTTCTATCACAGAAGCCATGAAAAATCATCCTGACTTGGTTCAGAAATATCTGAGCTCTGTGGTGCCCATGAGCGACAATTTCTTTGCCGCGCTGAATTCTGCTGTGTTCACCGATGGGTCTTTCTGCTACATTCCCAAGGGAGTGAAAGCCCCGCTGGATCTTAGCTCGTATTTCCGCATTAACGAATCTGACACAGGGCAATTTGAGCGCACGCTGATCATTGCAGAAGAAGACAGCTTTGTGAACTATATCGAAGGCTGTACAGCCCCGATGTTTTCTAATAATCAGCTGCATGCGGCCGTGGTGGAAATTGTGGCCAAAGAGCGTTCTGTGGTGAATTATTCCACTGTACAGAATTGGTACCCCGGCGACAAAGACGGCAAGGGCGGTATTTACAATTTCGTGACAAAGCGCGGCCTGTGCCAGGGGGATTATTCCAAAATTACCTGGACACAGATTGAAGTGGGATCCAGCATTACATGGAAATATCCTTCCGTGATCCTTAAGGGCGACCACAGCCGCGGGGAATTTTATTCTGTGGCGCTGACCAATCATAAAATGCAGGCCGATACAGGCACAAAGATGATTCATATTGGCAAGAATACATCTTCATATATTGTGTCTAAAGGCATCTCTGCTGGGCAAAGCCGCAATGTGTATCGCGGCCTTGTGAAGATGACGCCGCAGGCAACGAATGCGAAAAATTTCACTCAGTGTGACTCTATGCTGGTGGGCGATGAATGCGCGGCTGTGACATATCCTTATATTGACGTGGCCCATCCTACATCACAGGTGGCGCATGAAGCCACCACCAGTCAGGTTAGCGAAGAACAGATTTTCTATTTACAGTCCCGCGGGCTCTCACGCGAACAGGCTGTGTCCTTCATTCTCAATGGGTTCTGCCAAGAGGTCTTTAAAAAGCTTCCGGCGGAATTTTCTGTGGAGGCGGTACGCCTCTTAGAGATGAAGCTGGAAGCCAGCATTGGCTAAACCCCCATTATTCACCAAAGGAGATATTATGTTAAAAGTTGAAAAGTTATGCGCCAGTGTAGAAGACAAGCCTATTTTAAAGGACTTATCTTTAGAGTTTAAAAAAGGCGAAATTCATGCCATTATGGGCCGAAACGGCTGCGGAAAAAGCACGCTGTCGAAGGTGATTGCCGGGCATCCGGACTATGAAGTGACCTCAGGAGACATTCTGTTTATGAATGAGCAGGGCAAATATGAATCCATCCTGGAGCTGGAGCCTGAAGAGCGTGCCCATAAGGGAATTTTCATTGGATTCCAGACTCCCGTTGCCATTCCCGGGCTGGACAATGAAAGTTTCCTACGCACAATGTACAATCAGCTGTGCGAACGCGAGGGCAAAGATCGCATGGATGCCTTTGATTTCCGTAAATTTATTCTGGGCAAAATGGAAAAGCTGAATATGGGTGAAGAATTCCTGAATCGTGGCTTGAATATGGGTTTCTCTGGCGGCGAGCGTAAAAAAAATGAGATGCTGCAGCTGGCCTTACTGAATCCCTCTTTGGCTATTTTGGATGAGATCGACTCGGGCTTGGATGTAGACGCTTTGTCCATCATCTGCAAGGATATCCTGAGCCTGAAAACCGACAATAGCTGCTTTGTGCTGATCACGCATTATAATCGTATTTTGAAGCATATTAAGCCTGATTTTGTGCATATTGTCAGCGACGGGCGTGTGGTGCTCAGCTCAAGCGATGCGCAGATTGCCCAGGAGATTGAAGAGCAGGGATTTGACAAATTCCTGAAGGGGGCCTAATTTTTATGACATCACTTGCTTCCTATTTAGAAACCGCGGCCAAAAACGGCGCAGGCATGCCCGACGCCCGCAGCGAGGAATATCGCTACAGCCGTATTATTCAGGGCCTGCACGATATGAGCATTGATGCAGAGCAAAGCGTGAAAAAGGCACCAGAGAGTCCCTGGCCCAGTGATCATGTCTTTCATGATACCGATCATGCCGGCCTGCCGGCCTGCAAATACAGCGAATTGCATCCTGTATTCCAGCGATCGAGCAATTATTTCAAAGATTTGCTCATTGCCAAAAATGACAGTGTGCTTCAGCTGCATCTGAATGAAAATAAGCCAAAACTGGATCTCACTTTTTATGCGGCAAAACAAGGTTTGAATTCTACCAAGATTCACATCCGCGTGAGCAAGGGACAAAAGGCAGCTTTGCATCTGCACAGCATGGCTGAAGAGGGCAGCCTGCTCTTTCCCATCATCTTCATTGAAGCCGAAGAAGAAAGCAATCTGGAGATTTTCTATTGGCCCCGGCCCGGCCATAGCAAGGGTGTGTTGTGCCCCTGGATCGAGGCAGCAACACAAGTCGACAGCCAAGTGCAGCTGTTTTCCTTTTCAAAGGATTTGGCCATGCATCGCATGACATTTTTTGGGTATTTGCTGGGTGAAAAAAGCGATATTTCCCTGCATACGTCTTTCTATTTAGACAAAAATGAATCATGCGATTTCTTTGTGCGAATTTTCCATGAAAGCCCCGAAACCACCAGCAATCAAAGTATCAATTCGGTGGCCTTGGGCAGCTCGAATATGAATTTCAACGGGCAGATTGCCGCAGACAAAAATGCCAAGCAAATCCTGGCCTATCAAATGTTCAAGGGCCTGCTGCTGGATGAAAAGGCACATATTACCGCACGCCCGCAACTGGATATTGAATATTTTGATCTGGCCTGTTCTCATGGCGTATCGATCGGCGGATTCACCGAAGAAGAGCTGTTCTACCTGCAAAGCCGCGGCCTGAAAGACAAAGAGATTTATCCTTTGCTCACCTATGGCTTCCTCTCTGAACCTTTTGCTGAAATGGATAAAGATGGCCAGTGGCGCACAAAGATTAAGAAAGAGCTTTCTGTTTCTTAAAAAGTGAAAAGTGAGGTTTTGATATGTGTGATGCATTGATCAAGGAGATTAGACAAGAATTTCCGATTTTTGAATATCAAAGCTCTCAGAAAACACCGTTTATCTACTTCGATCATGCGGCAACGGCCCTGAAGCCCCGCTGCGTGATTGAAGCGATGACAGATTATTACTCAAAATACACAGCCAATATCCATCGCGGCGTGCATCAAGGCAGCTATAAAGCCAGCAGCGAATATGAAAATGCACGCAAAAAAATTGCCAAGTTCATCAATGCCAAAAGTGATCAGGAAATAATTTTCACATCGGGCACTACAGCCAGCATCAATCATTTTGCCCGCAGCCTGTGCCAGGGAATCCTGCACAAGGGTGACCGGGTGATTCTCTCCACCATGGAGCATCATTCCAGCCTGGTGTGCTGGCAGGCCATGGCCCAAGAATATGATCTTCAGCTAGAATTCATCGATTTTGATGATAATGGCGAGCTTGACCTGAGCAATCTGAATACTTTGCTTGCGTCGCCGACAAAATTACTCTCTGTCCTTTCTGTTTCAAATACATTGGGCACCGTGAATCCCATTCGGGATTTGGCAAAAAAATGCCATGAGAAAGGCGTGCATATTTTTGTGGACATGGCACAAAGCGTGGCGCATTTGCCCACCGATGTGCAGGCAGATGATATAGACTTTGCGGCTTTTTCGGGGCATAAGATTTTTGGGCCCACGGGCATTGGGGTATTTTGGGGCAAAGAGGAATTAATAAAAAAACTTCCGCCATTTTTCTATGGCGGGGGCATGATCCGCGAAGTGGAACTTAATACATGTGCCTTTCTGGAAGGCGTGCATCGTTTCGAAGCAGGAACACCCCCCATTGCCGAGGCTATCGGCCTGGGCGCGGCGATTGACTTTGTGCAAAATCTGGGCTGGGATACGATGAATAAAATCACTGCCCAGAATATGCGCCTGGCGGATGAAATATTTTCCCAATATGTTGATTATGTGATACTGTATGGCCACAGCAAACACAAAATTGACATTTTCTCTTGGAGTATCCCGCAAATTCATGCGCATGATATTGGCTCTTTTATGGCCGAGATGGGCATTGCTATTCGTTCAGGGCATCAATGCACCCAGCCCATCACGCGGCATTTTCATCTCTCTTCCCTTTCCAGAATCTCTTCCAGTGTGTATAATCTCTCTGACGACTGGCAGTATTTTGCCCAGAAATTGGATGAGATGTTGAGGTTTTTTCGTGTTAAACAATGAAAATCTGGCCAATTTATATCAGGAATTGATTTTAGATCACAGCCGTAATCCCTTGAATCTTGGTGATCTGGCCTGTCCCCCCGCTGTGCAGCGCGTGGGCTCGAATCCCTTATGCGGAGACAAGCTTGTGGTGTTTCTGTCCATGAATAATGACAAAATTGAAGATATTAAATTCAAAGGTGAAGGATGCAGTATTTTCATCTCTGCCTGCTCGATGCTCAGCGCCGCCCTGAAAGGAAAAAATATTGAAGAGGCTAAAGAATTCATCACGCGCTTTATTGAACTGATCACATTGAACGAAGATGAATCGGTGTTGGGCCAGGACGCATTAGACAAACTAGGGAAATTGACTGTTTTCCAGCATGTGCGTAATTATCCTGCCCGTGTGAAATGTGCCGCTCTCTTCGCACGCACGGTGCAGTCCCTCTTGGAAAATCCCGATTCAGATGTTACAATCACCAGCGAATAGCTGCTGACTATGTTATTAACAGATTTAGAATTTGATTTGCCTGAACATCTCATTGCCTATGAACCGCCGCAAGAGCGCGGCAATGATCGTCTGTTGTGTCTGCGCAAAGACAGCGGGCAATTTTCCGATCACAGATTTTCAGAGCTGCCCGATCTCCTTCCCCCCGATGCCTTGCTTATTTTCAACAATTCCAAAGTGCATAAAGCACGCCTGATGGGTGTATCCGAGGCAGGCACAAAAGTGGAATTCCTGCTGATTAGAGAAATACAAAAAAATGAATGGCTGTGTATGGTGGAAAAATCGAAACGCCAAAAAATAGGCCGACGCTATCAATTTCCCGGCGCATGCAGCGCAGAAATCTTGCGCAATGAAACAGACGGCCTGAAAATTGTGCGCTTTTCTGATATGAGCATGGACTATTTAGAGACTTACGGGCAAATTCCCTTGCCGCCCTATATCAAGCGCGAAGCTGTCGCCGAAGACAATATACGCTATCAAACCATTTATGCTCGTGTGATGGGCAGCTCGGCTGCTCCAACAGCAGGTCTGCATTTCACACAGCAAATGATGCAGAATCTGCAAGACAAGGGATTTGAATCAGCCTTTGTCACATTGCACGTGGGCCTGGGCACTTTTGCCCCTATACGCACAGATCGCATCGAAGATCATGTGATGCACAGCGAATATTATCATATTGATGAAGAAACAGCCCGGCAGATCAACGCCGCCCGCGCGCAGGGCCGGCCTATTATCCCTATTGGAACCACCAGCTGCCGCACCATTGAAAGCGCATTTGAGGCAAAGACAAATACCGTGCAGCCTGGCAGCAAAGATACATGTATTTTTATCTATCCGGGCTATCATTTTCATGTGGCCGGCGGCCTGTTCACCAATTTCCACACCCCCGGTTCCACTCTGCTGGCCATGGTGTCGGCTATGGCCGGCCATCAGAATATCTGCACAGCTTATCAGCATGCCATACAGCAGCAATATCGTTTTTTCAGCTATGGAGACTCTATGCTGATTTTATAATTTGCCCGGAGAAAATATGATGAGCAGCATAAAAATTTTTAATCGCAATGCCCTTGGATGTAATACCTATATATATATTCTTAATGCATATGCCTTGATTGTGGACAGCAGCGGGCAAACGGACGAGATTTTAGAATATTTGCGCGCACATCAGCCGCAAAATATCCTGCTGGCCTATACACACGGGCATTTTGATCATGTGGTTTATGGATTTGATCTGCAAAAGGGGTTGTCAGATTTGAAGATTTCCTATAAAACTGTAGCACCTGCAGAGGACAAGATATACTTTAGCCCCGAAGGACAGCAGATTTTGGAGGATTGCCTGACAATGTTTGATGTGGCAGATGCCTATCCGGATGCACGGATTCCTCATATCGATTCCTTTTTTTCTGACGGGGATAACTTGGGCTTTGCGGATTTTAGAGTGCTGCATACACCCGGACACACACAAGGTTCTTACTGTTTTTACAGCCCAGAGCAAAAAATTCTGTTCAGCGGAGACACAATTTTTGCCGGCGGGGGTACCGGGCGCACAGATTTACCTGGAGGATCAGGACAAGAATTGCTGCAAAGCCTGCAAAAACTTGCCTGTCTTCCCCCAGATATCACTATCTATCCGGGACATGGCCCAAAGGACATTTTACAACGTTCTTTGAAAGCATTGCCGGGCGCTTAATCTATTGATGGTGGAGGACGATAAAGGAACCATGAAAAACCCGTTTGTAATATTTACTATTTTATTTGTAATGCAGGCAGGCTATCTTTTCTCCTTCAGCCAAGAAGGCGTGGCCAGTTGGTATGGAGGGAAATTTCACGGGCGAAAAACCGCCAATGGTGAAATCTATGACATGAATGAAGTGACCGCAGCGCATAAATCTTTGCCCTTCGGTACGATTGTCAATGTGCAGAATCTGGACAATGGCAAAACTGTTAAAGTCCGCATTAATGACCGCGGCCCCTTTATCAAAGATCGTATTATCGACCTTTCTAAAAAAGCTGCTGAGGCTATTGGCATGATGCATTCGGGCACAGCCAATGTGCGTATCACCGTGGATGATCCTAATATCACAACTGCCGTTTTGGAAAGAGAAAAAAGTGAATTCATGACGATTCAGGTCGCTGCTTATAAAAATCCTTTAAATGCAAAAAGAATGAAAGAAAAAATCGTCCAGATTAATTTACAGCCGGTGGCTGTGCTGACCCAAGAGGGCGTAATTCGCATTGAAGTGCGTAGTGTTCATAAAAACGATGTGGAAAATGCCCTGGCTAAACTGGAATCCATCGGCATCGGTTCCACCGTCGTGAAACAGCAATTTTAACCATAAAACAACTGATATAGATTATAAAACGACAAAAAAAGAGGTTCTCTTAAGAGAACCTCTTTTTTTATTTTCTTTTCCAGAGTGTACCCTGTGGTGTGTCTTCGATCACAATGCCATTTTCCAGCAATTCATCACGAAACCGATCAGAGAGAACATAATCTTTCGCTTTGCGGGCCTGTTCTCTTTGGCAAATAAGATTCATCCATTTCTCTTCCAATTCATCGGCATGCTCGCCCGCGCATGCCGCCAACAAACCCAAACCCAGAATATCATCCATCATATGCAGTAAAGACAATTTTTCTAAAGACACAAGATCTGGATCTTTCAACACCGCCCACAGCACAGCCAAAGCCTCTGGGCAGCCTAAATCATCAGACAATTTTTCCACAAAGGCCTGCCAATATGGATGATGTGATAAATCCTGTAAGCTCTGATCTTGAATTTCTTTCTGTAAATCATGCACACGATGCATCAATTTCAGGCGCGCCTGCCTGGCCGAGGTAATTGCCTCATCATGAAATGATAATGGCTTGCGATAATGCGTGCCTAAACACAAATAGCGATAATCCAGCGGATCAAACCCCAATTCAACCAGGCGATCTACCGTGAGGAAATTGTCCGCGCTTTTGCTCATTTTTTCTTTATGCAGGGTCAGGAATTCACCATGCATCCAAATCTGTGCCCCAATACTGCCGTAACAGGCATAATTTTGCGCAATTTCATTTGTGTGATGCACGCTGATATGATCTACGCCACCACAGTGAATATCAAATTGTTCTCCTAAATAATGATGGCTCATGGCGCTGCATTCCAGATGCCATCCGGGATAGCCCTCGCCCCAGGGGCTTTGCCAATGCAAAGCCTGCTCTTCAAATTTACTTTTTGTGAACCACAGAACAAAATCTTCCGGATTTTTTTTCAGCTGATCCACATCCACACGATGATACGCGCCTTCTTTAATACCATATCCGCGCAGCTGGCCATATTGAGCATACTTTGCTGTGTCAAAATACACATTGCCCCCAGTCTGATAGGTGAAGCCGGCAGCTTCAATTTTTTCTATCATGGCAATCATGTCTTGTATATGCGCCGTAGCAATGCAGGTTAAAGAGGGCTTAATGATATTTAAAGAGGACGCATCTTCAAAAAATTTCTTTGTGAAAAATTCTGCAATTTGCAAGACAGTACTCTGCCGTTCTTGCGCGCTTTTCAGCATTTTATCCTCGCCCTCGTCTGTGTCCCCGCTCAGATGCCCAATATCGGTGATATTCATCACATGTTTCACATCATATCCTGCCATGCGCAGCGTGCGCACCAGAATATCTTCAAAGATATAGGTACGGAAATTGCCGATATGCGCGAAATTGTACACTGTGGGGCCACAGCAATACAGGCTCACTTTGCCTTCTTTCAATGGTGTAAAATCTTGTATTTGGCAGGTTAACGTATTATAAAGACGAATTTTTCTCACAGAAATTTATTATATATTTTGGCACAGATTTCGGCAAGAATATCATCATAAAATCTATATTAAAACAAAAATATAATATGCAATCTTCAAAATAAAAAATAATTTAGAATCATCATTCAAACCTAACAGTCTATGGGCAATTTGTACGAAAATTTTTATAAATTGTGAGACAAAATTCCCTAAAAAATATTAAGAATATTTATGATATAAGACAAAAA
>JAHHUI010000057.1 GCA_020024055.1 Spirochaetaceae bacterium
GATTAAGCGAGTATCTAAAAGGATAAAAAGAAAATATTGCAGCCAGATTTTTCTGCTGCTCTTGGCTGAAGCTCCTGGAAACAGGATAAAAATATTGCCGGACGGGAAGTATGAGCGACTATTTTGACAGTGACAACGAAGAGCTATTGAAAGACTTCTTCATGGAAGCCGAGCAGCAAGTGGAAAAGCTGGAGCAGAATATTCTCGCGATGGAAAGCGACTCCAGCGATGGCGATGCCATTGATGAGATTTTCCGTGCCGCGCACACATTAAAAGGCGGTGCTGCGACTGTTCAGATGATGGAAGTGGCGGAATTCACCCATGCGGTGGAAGACTTGCTGGATGGCATTCGCAGCAATGTTTGTCAGGTCACCGGTGACATTGTGGATAAACTACTTCAGTCTTTAGATGTGATTAAGGCCATGATGGAAGAGCGCCAGAACGGGGGTGTTTATTCCGAAGATGTGAGCGAACTCAAGCAGCAGCTAAGGGCCTTTTTGGGAGACAAACAGCCCAAGGCTGCCAAGCCGGCCGCCCCTGCACCCGCCCAGGCAGCAGTTCCCGCACCTGCGGCTGCCCCTGCCGCCGCAGAGCCTTTGCCCCGCCTGAGCAAAGAAGATATTGAAGAAATGCAGGCCTTGATCGAGGCCGACCAGCATGTATATCGCATTCGGGTGGAATTTGATGAATCCAACCCCATGAACAGCATTGGTGGTATTCAGGTTTTTGCCATTATGAAAAGACTGGGACAGGTTTTGCGCACAGTGCCTGATTTTGACGCCCTGTATGAAGATGAGTTTTATCCTTTTGTAGATTATTATCTTTTAACTTCCGAATCGACAGATGTATTGAATGAAAAGAGCCAGGTGGCTGATGTGACACTGTCTGTGCAGATAACTGACTCGACTGAGCTGCCTACCGGGCCTTTGCCCGAAGAAGAGGCGCCTGCGGCACCGGTTCAGGAAGCAGCGCCCGAGCCGGTGGCTGAAGAGCCGGCTGCCGCAGCCGAAGCTGCCCCTGCTGCTGAAAGCGCGCCCTCTGAAAATGCCGCACCCAAGGCACAGGGCAAAGCCGCAGCCCATCATAAAAAACAAGAACCCCAGGCTCAAATCCTGCGTGTAGACTCGCGGCGTATTGACTCTTTATTGAATCTTGTCTCCGAGCTTGTTATCACCAAGGGTGGCTTCAACCAGGCCTTGACTAATTTAGCGGGGGTATTCACATCTTTCCAATTTGTGCGTACGCAGTTCAGTTCTGTTATCAAAGAGCTTTCGGCGGCGGTGCTGGGAATGATTAACATGGCTGTGAAGGGTCAGGTGACTGTCTCTGATATTAGAAAAGAACTGGATGCACGTTTTTCGCGTGTTTTCCTTTCACTTGAATCATTTGAGGCGGAAGTCAAGGGTGCGAATTCAAAGGTGAAGGCTATTGCCGGCGATTTGGGGCGTATCACCGGCGAGCTGCACGAAGGTGTTTTGAAGATTCGCATGGTGCCTGTCGATCAGGTTTTCCAGCGCTTTCCGCGCCTGGTGCGTGACTTGTGCAAGGCATTGAATAAGAATGTGAAGCTGGATATCATTGGCGGGGAAACAGAAATGGACAAAACCGTGACCGAAGAACTGGTGGATCCACTGATGCATTGTGTGCGCAACAGTATGGACCATGGTATTGAGATTCCTGAAGATCGCATTGCTGCAGGTAAGCCTACCGAGGGTCATTTAACATTGAAAGCCTCTAATCAGGGCAATATGGTTGTCATTGAAGTCATTGATGATGGCAAGGGTATTAATGCCGAAGCTGTGCGTGCCAAGGGCATTGAGCGCGGACTGATCAGCGCGACAAAAAATCTCTCTGATAATGAGATTTTCTCTTTGATTATGGAGCCTGGATTTTCCACGGCACAAAAGATTACCAATATTTCTGGCCGTGGTGTGGGTCTTGATGTGGTGAAGCGTTCTATTGAGAAACTCAATGGTGAGATCGGTATTTCCAGCACATTTGGCCAGGGTACGAAGTTCACTATCAAGCTACCTTTAACTTTAGCTATTGTCCAGGGTCTTTTGGTGAGAGTGGGCCGCGATGTGTATGCTATCCCTATTACCAGTGTTTTGGAAAGCTTCCGCGTGATGAAAGAAGAGCTGAATGTGCTTGATGGCTCTGAGGTCTTTAATGTGCGCGAAGATGTGGTGTCTATTGTGCGTTTGGGCAAGGTATTTGGCATTGAAAGCGATGAGAATCTGCATTGCCATTATTTGGTCCTTGTGGGCACGGAAGAGAAAAAAGTGGGTCTTTTGGTGGATGAGCTGATTGGCGAGGAAGATGTGGTTATTAAGCCGCTGAAAGACCATTACACAGGCACCCAGGGTATTGCCGGGGCCACTATCCTTGGTGATGGTACAGTCAGTTTGATTATTGATGTAGGACAATTATTATTACTGGGCGCCAAGCAGGAAATTGAAGATCAAAAAGCAGCCACTGAAGAATTCGCAGGAACACAGAATGCTGCACAGATGGCAGAAGGTTAAAAGGGGGGGGGTGAAGTCATGGCTGATGTGCAAACTGTAATTAAACATACCCTGATAGACCGGGAGGCCAATAATGCTCTTGATTTTAAAATGATCACTTTTGTCTTGGCCGGGAAAGAATACGGCGTAGACATTATGAGTGTGAAAGAGATTCAAAAGGGCAGCCGTTTTACTTATGTTCCCAATGCGCCAATTTTTGTTCGCGGTGTGTATAATCTGCGCGGTGATATTATTCCCGTCATTGACTTGCGCAAATTTTTTGGCCTGCCTGAATATGAAGAACGACAGGAATTGGAAGATATTCTGATTCTTCGTCAGCAGGACAGCGTAATTGGCGTGATTGTTGATGGTATACAGAAAGTGGTTGGTGTGAATCGCAGTGAGATACAACCGGCGCACCCTTTATTTGCTGATGTGGTGGGTTTAGATTATATTTATGGTGTTGTAGAAAAAGACGAAAGCTTGTATGTTATTTTAGATACAAAAGTTATTCTTGGTTCGGACAAGGATGAGGAAGAAGAGGAAGAGCATGCCGCAGAAGACAAAGGCACACCTGCAGCCCCTGCGCCTGGGGCGGCGGTAGCTGCTCCTGTTGCTGTATCGCCAGCCCCCTCGCCCGCGGCTGAACCTGCCAGTGTGGCTTCTGCAGCCGTGGTCGTGCCTGTTGAAACTTCCGCTCCGTCGCAGCAGGCTGCTGTTGAAGCAGAGACAATTGAATCTGCTGTTTCAGAGGCTGTTGTGCATCAAAAGGAAGCGGCGGGGGGTGAAGCTGTTATTGTTCGACAAGAAGAGGCAGCCTCTGTTGAAGTGGCTGAAAGTGAGCCTGTAGAAGAGGCAGAAATGGGCGGCATCAAAATTGCCTCAGGTGATGATACTGAAGGACCCAGTGATGCCTTTTGTGAAGGCTTGTTTGAATATGCCAATTTTTGCCCCAGTGAATTGAATCAGGAGTGGCTGTTTAAGCAATATGATCATTGGTCTGCCGTGCATTTAACCACAGGTAAGCCCGATGCCGAAGAAGCAAAGGAATTTTTGGAAAGCTTTTATTCTTCAAATGCGGCAAAGTTATGGGATGAAGAAATGGTGGATGAATTCTGTGAACTGGTAGCCCAGGATGAACAGAAAATTACACATATCTGGAATGTTGGCTCTGGACAAGGTTTTTCTGCATATAGTATAGCTGGGGGCTTGTTTTTACGTGATAAAAAATGTAAAGTTTATGCAACGGACAGTGATTTATTAGCCATTACCGGTGCTCCTGGGCTGACTTTTACGGAAGCAGATATCCCTGAGGGATTTAAACGGGCTATGGTGGAGGGTCCTAAGGGCTGGCAATTTTCTAATGAGGTAAAGAATACAATTATTTTTGAATATCATGATATTGCTAATGAGCATAGTTTTCCGAAACTTGATGTGGTTGTAGTGCGCGATATTCTTTCTTTTGTTGATGAAGATGTATTTATGAAATTTTTTGACAGAATTTTTAAACAGGCTCACCCTGGAACATTGTTAATTATTGGCGATAATGAAAAGCTTATGGATAATTCTGTGTGGAGTCCTGTAGATAGTTGTTGCTTTTCTACATACAGAAAGATTGGGTAAAGGGAGACTAAAAAGCGAATGAGAGTTGATTATATTAACCCTTTTGTTGAGGCAGCCTTTTCAGTGGTAGAAGAAGTTCTTTCAACAAAGGTTGAAAGAGGTAAAATTTACCTGAAAGGCGAGACTCAAGCCATTATGGGACTAGCCACCATTGTAGGTTTGGCTGGTGGTGTAGAAGGGCGTGTCATTTTAGACATGGATATTCCCACGGCGCTGAGAATTGCGTCTATTATGAATGGGGAAGAATTGAATGAAGTGGATGATTTGGTCAAAGCGACTTTGACAGAATTGGCCAATGTTGTCACCGGTGTGGCCGTGACAGAGCTTCACGAAAAAGGGTTTCGCTTTGATTTAACTCCGCCGGCAGTGATTACTGGGGAAAATATGAAAGTCCATGATATTGGTATTGAAGCATTGGTAGTGCCAATGACATTGCCTTTTGGTGAAATAGAAGTTAATGTAGCAATAAAAGAGAGAGAGGTTAGCAGTGATGGTTAAAGGTACAGAAATTCCGGGAATAACCACAAAAACCCCAGAGGGTGTAAAAGGCAATGGCCGTGCTTATAAAGTATTGGTTGTTGACGACTCTATGTTCGTTGCTAAGCAGATTGGACAAATCCTGACAAGCGAAGGGTTTGAGATTGTGGCAACGGCAGGCGACGGAGAAGAAGCTGTAACAAAGTATAAACAGCTGAAGGATCAAATTGATCTTGTCACCATGGATATCACCATGCCCAAGATGGATGGTGTGACAGCCTTGGAAAAGATCATTGAATTTGACCCCGATGCAAAGGTCGTTATGATCAGCGCGCTTGGGCGCCAAGACTTGGTAAAGAAGTCTTTGTTGCTGGGTGCAAAAAACTATATCGTAAAACCTTTGGACCGTAAAAAAGTTCTTGAACGCGTAGTGAGTGTTCTAAAGAGTTAGGATTTTGACCCCTGTGGGATAGAGAGTTTGATAATTGCTTGCTGCAGTAATAGACTTTCATTAGGGGTCTTATCCATCTCTTTTATTACATCATTTACTGCGAGTTGGGCAGCCTTGCGATCAAATCCCATATTCGCAAGGCTCTCAACAATTTCAGGATATATTTGTTGGCTGTTATTCTCGGTAATTTTTCCTTTCAATGTGAAAACTATCTTTTCAGCAGTCTTTTTTCCTATTCCCGGTATATTTGCAATTTGACTTGTATCTCCATTCTCTAAAGCGAATAAAAAACTCTCTATATCCCAACCGGAAATAGTCTTAATCGCCGCCTTTGGCCCGATACCATTCACTTTAATCAAATTTTTGAACAGCATACGCTCCTGCTCGCCGGAAAATCCAAATAAAGTGACATCATTTTCTTTATATTGGGTGTGTATAAGGATCCGGCTGCGCTGATTCAGTTTAACATCCTGCAGGGTGTGATGACTGGCATATAAAATCCATTCAATTTCTCCACCTGTCAGCAGATACATATACCCCTCTCCCAGTTCTGTCACAATTCCTGTTAAGCTATTATACATGATATTCTCCCGTATTAATGCGGCATAGCGCACAGGCGAGTGCATCAGCTGCATGATTTGGTTTAGGTATTTCAGGCAAGCCCAGCAGCAATTTGGTCATTTGCTGCACAGTCTCTTTATTTGCATGGCCCGATCCTGTCACGGCTTGTTTAATATTATTCGGTGTATATGATACTGTGGGGCATCCATGCAAAGACAGACAAAGCAACACCACTCCGCGCGCATGGGCCACTGGCAATGCGCTGGAAATATTTTTCATAAAATATAATTCTTCCACGGCACCATGTGTGGGCTGATATTCTTGGAACAGAGAAGCCAAGGTCTGGTATATATGCAAAAGACGATTACAAAGGTCTAAATGTGAGGCCGTCTGTATACAACCATAGCCCAGGCAACTGAGCGTGCGGCTATTTTTTTCCACCACGCCCCAGCCAAGATCCGCCAGGCCGGGGTCAATCCCCAGCACTCTCATGAAAAAAGCAGATTATTCATCCATGTCATCGGGCAATTCCAAGTTGCTGTAGACATTCTGCACATCATCATCATCTTCCAATTTCTCAATCAGAGAAAGCACTTTCTGTGCTTTTTCTTTATCTAATGCCACGGTATTGTCACTCAGCATAGTGATTTCTGCGCTTTCATTGGGAATATTTGCAGCCTGTAAAGCATCCATCACGCTTTCAAATTTAGCAGGGTCAATATGGATTTCGATTAGGCCCTCTTCGCTGATGATATCGTCGGCACCGGCCTCCAGTGCCACTTCCATCACTTTATCTTCGTCGGCATTTTCGCCGTTCACAAAGATGACGCCTGTGCGCTTAAACTGATAGCCTACAGCGCCTGTGGCAGCCATTTGCCCTCCGCCTTTTGAGAGAATGCTCTTAACATTTGCAGAGGTACGATTTTTATTATCTGTCAGGGTTTCAATCAACAGACCCACACCGCCAGGGGCATAGCCTTCATAGGTTAGCTCAAAAAATTCCACAGCGCCTAATTCACCTGTGCCTTTTTTTATGGCGCGGTCAATATTGTCTTTGGGCATATTGGCCGCGCGGGCACGCAGCACGGCTGTGCGCAGTCGGGGGTTGGCTTCAATATCACCGCCGCCGCGGGCTGCCACGGTGATTTCCTTAATTAATTTGGTGAAAATACGCCCGCGTTTGGCATCCATTGCGCCTTTTTTATGTTTAATCGTGCTCCATTTACTATGTCCAGACATGTTCACTCCTCAAAAGTTAATAACATCCTTGCCAAAATAGCATAAAATATGATGAGAGGTCAACGCCGGGTGATTCAGCTATTCTTTTGCAAAAGGACAATGACCTGGGCGCCAATGGCTAGATTTTGTCCGATGGCATCCGTTGCCTCATTGGTTTTGGCTTTCACGCCAATGCGATCGATGCCAAGGCCCAGATGCTGGGCCAGATTTTCGCGAATGGCCTGTTTATGCGGGAAAAGTTTAGGCTGCTCTAAACTGATGACGCAGTCAATATTCACAATGGAAAAATCCTCTGTACGGATAATTTCCAGGCAGCGCTGAAGCAAAATCAGGCTGCTGATGCCTTTATACTGGGGGTCGCTGGGGGGAAAATGATCGCCAATGTCTGATTGCCCGCAGGCCCCAAACAAAGCATCGATCAGAGCATGGATGAGCACATCGCCGTCTGAATGCGCCTGGCAGCCCACAGGCGAGGGAATGCCCACCCCGCCGATGACCAACGGAAGATTTGCCTCAAGACGATGCAGATCTGTGCCCAGGCCAATGCGTAAATCACTCATGTAATATCCTCTTTAAATGTAATTTTTTTATTTGTATTTTCTCCCCGGATAACGGAAACCGGATGGGAATGAATCATACTCCACACTTGGGCGTCATCGGTGCAGTCTTTATGTTTTTGGGCCGCCTGGCGATGGGCAGAGAGGATTTTGGAAAAGATAAAGGCCTGTGGAGTCTGGGCTACACAGAGATCAGATCTCAGAAGATGCTGGATAATTTCATTCTTGTCATTGATCATTTTAATGGTTTCTGTGGGGGCAATAGCAGGAATCACGGCTTGTTTTTGAGGCAAAACCTGGCACAAATGTTCAATCAGCTGCGCTGATACCCAGGGGCGGGCGCCATCGTGAATGAGAACAAAATCAGGCTCGTATTTTTCCAATTCCTCCAGGGCAATGTGCACAGATTCCTGGCGTGTGTGGCCACTTGGGCTGTGGCTGTGCGGCTTGGCAATATGCTGTAAATATTGAAGAGTTTCTTCCTGATGGGCAGGATTGTAAACAAGATGAATATGTGAAATGCGCTGATGTTCTGAAGATAAGGAAAGAAGTGTACTTAAAGCTGTCTGGCCGTCTCTGAGTAAAGAGAGTTCTTTTTTTACACCAAAGCGCGAAGAAAGCCCCCCGGCCAAAATAATAAAAGCACAATGCCAATTATGTTTCATCTATATTCAGAGTGTCGTCTAAATCATCATCAAAGAGCTCGCTGTCGATATCGCCAAGAATATCACCGTCGCCTTCGGGTTCTAATTTACTGAAGACAATGCGTTCCACTTCTTTGGTGGGCTTGCCCAGGCTATAAGAAATTTCATCTACCAGCATTTTCAATGCACTGTCGAAGAGTTTCCTTTCCAGGATAGGCAGCTCTTTAATTTTAGAACGATGATATAAGGCACGCACCACCGTGGTGATGTCCATCACGCTGCCTTGCTTGAGCAGATTGTGATTAATTTGATAGCGGGTTTTCCAGTCGCCCTGCAGGGGTTCAAAATCTTCAGAGATAATATCGAGCACACGCTGGGCTTCTTTTTTTGGGGCAATAGGGCGAATGCCCAATTCTGCAGCGCGCTCAACAGGGACCAAAGCAGTCATATCAGAAGATTTGAGATATATTTTATAATAAGGAATTTTTTTTCCCTTAAACTGTCTTTCGTCGACGGCTTGAATTTGGCCTATACCCTGGAGCGGATAGACGACTTCTTGATTCACTTGGAATAAATCTTTTTTCATACCTTTCTATTTTAACGTACAAGGCTGGTAGTAGTCAAACGTCGAAATTCGAATATTCTTCAAAATTTACTCTAGATTTAGACTTGATTCTCTATCTTAAGTAGGGTATACTTCAGTTTAGGAGGGTTTAAACATGAAAAAGCTTTTAATTTTAGCTTTAGTCGCTCTTCTTCCTTTTGCTGTAAGCGCCCAAAAGAAGGATGCCAAGGACAGCAAGACAGAGCAGACTGATTCTAAGAAAGACACCAAGTCTTCTTCCAACTCTAAGGGAGACAGCAACAGTGGACAGATTGTGAAGTCTGTGACTGTTGAGCAGGCTAAGAAGGATGTAGCTCACTTTTCCACCATCATTGTCGAGGGTCAGTTGACTCATCAGATTGGTGACAGAGACTTCGTCCTCACAGATTCCACTGGTTCTATCAAGCTTGAGCTGACCAGCGAGACCGAGTACTATGCCGATGGTGAAATCCTGTTGGGTTCCACTGTGCGTGTTCTTGGTGTTGTGAAGAAAAGACTCTGGGATGATACAGTGATTGAAGGTGTTAAGCTGAAGGTTGTGAATCCCAGCGCTGTTGGTGGTTTCTAATTTAGGCTTTAAGCCCTAATCTGTTCTGCGGCTTCTTGCTTTTTTGTGAGAAGCCGCCATTTTTCTCCTTTTCCCCTTCCCTTTTTTTAAAGATCTTTTCTTCCC
>JAHHUI010000058.1 GCA_020024055.1 Spirochaetaceae bacterium
CCCTTGGTATGAATTTACCTTATGCGCCTTAGCGTCATTTATTTTTTTCCTCGGTGCGTTAAGAATTTTTTATGTGAGTGAAGAAATCGTTATTGAGCGTATTTATTAATTATACACTTTACGGAACAAAGAAAGGAAAGTGATAAATGAATCTGCCACTGATTGAAGTTGAGAATGTTTTTAAAAAATTTACTTTCACTTTAAAACGAGGCCTGTATTATGGTCTGATTGACACGCTCAGCGCGATGTGCGGCATGGAGCCATGTGTGGATAGACTGCGGGACAGAGAATTCTGGGCTTTACAGAATATTAATTTTTCCGTGGAAAAAGGCGAAAGTATTGGTCTTGTGGGCTGTAACGGATCAGGAAAGACAACGCTATTACGTTTAATCTCGGGTATTTATCCCCCCAGCAAGGGCAGCATTAAAATACGCGGTACCGTCGGTTCTCTTATCGCTGTGGGTGCTGGATTCCACCCGCATATGACAGGCCGGGAAAATATTTATCTCAACGGTTCTCTTTTGGGCATGTCTATCAAAGATCTCAAGCACAGCTTTGATGATATCGTGGAATTCGCAGGCGTCGGGCACTTTATTGATTCTCCTGTGGCCACATATTCTTCGGGGATGTCTCTGCGGTTGGCTTTTTCCGTGGCTATTCATTGTAATATCGATATTCTGCTGGCCGACGAGATTTTGGCCGTAGGCGATGAAACTTTTAAGCAAAAATGCGCCCAAAAAATGCGTGAGCTGAGAGCAAAAGGGGTTTCTTTGGTGCTTGTCTCTCATCTGGCGCAACAAATTCGTGAAAATTGTGATCGTATTGTTTTGATTAATAAAGGAATTCAGGAATATTGGGGCAGCGTGGATGAAGGCTTATCGCTTTATGATGAATTACAGAAAAATGACGGCTCTTTTATGCCTGTCAACGGCGTGCATGAGGAAAAAGAAGCCCCTCAATATTTTCGTATTGAACAAGTGTATACGGATCCCGCCTATGATGATAATAAATGCGTCATTGCCCCCGGCGGATCTTTCACCATACGTTTTGCCTATCATTCAGAACGCGATATTGATCAGCTGGATATTAAATTGTGTTTTCGTGTGCCCAGCATTATGCAGGATAATTACCTGGAGGTCAGCAGCATGAAAAACGGGCAGATGCTTTCCCTCTCGCGTGGCAGCGGCCAGGTCTGTGCCACAATAGACCATTTGCCTTTTAATGATGTCGAAGTTTTATTATACCCAGAGATTTGGGATGTGAAAGAAAAAATATGTTTATATGGACAAAGAGAAGTGCGCCTGCATATGACACAAGACCCCACGCAAAGCGGCTATGGGTTTTTCCCAATAAAATTTTCTGTTAAAAAGGACTGATGCTATGTCCTTATTTTTAATTCGCCTGGGCGAGCTCACTCTGAAAAAAGGCAGCCGCGGTTTTTTTGAAGGCACATTGAAACGCAATATTATTCAGCGTTTAAAAGGTATTCGTCATGAACTGAAAATTAGCGACGGACGTTATTATCTTTATATTGAAGATGATTGCTATGATGATTTTGTCTCAAGTATTTTATCTAAAACATTTGGCATTGCAGATTTCCACAAAGCCTATAGGCTGCCGTTGTCTATGAGCGGAATTGAAGCAGGGGTGAATAAACTGATTCAGTCTTTAGACTCTCAAAGAGCCAGCTTCAAAATTGAAAGCCGCCGCAGCAATAAGTCTTTTTCTTACGGCAGCTATGAAATCTGTGCGCATTTAGGGCAGATGGTGGCCCAGAAATATCCTTATTTACACGTCGATGTGCATGATCCCGATTGGACCATTATGGTCGAGATTCGTGAATCTTGCTATACCTATATGAAAGCAAAAGAGCATCAAAGTGCCGGGCCGGGCGGCCTGCCGGTTGGCACGGCAGGCCGGGGGCTTTTGTTACTGTCAGGGGGAATAGACAGCCCCGTGGCCGGATGGATGATGGCCTGTCGGGGATTGCAGCTGCTGGCGGTGCATTTTCACACGCCGCCCTATACAGGCTGCGAGGCTTTACAGAAGGCTAAAGATCTCTCACAAAAGCTGGCAGATTGGAATATTAATGGAAATCTGGTTCTGTTTCTTGTCAATTTTACACAGATTCAATTAAAAATCCGCGAAATGACTGACCCACGCTATGGCACTGTTTTGGCCCGATCTTGCATGATGCAGATTGCAGAGCAAATTGCCCAAAGAGAAGGAGCTTCTGTCTTGATTACCGGAGAGGCCCTGGCCCAGGTGGCCAGCCAGACATTAGACAGCCTGGCTGTGACTGATCAGTCTGTGCGTATGCTGATTCTGCGTCCACTGATTGGCATGGATAAGCAGGATATTATCCAGAGGGCACAATATTTGGAAAGTTTTGATATTTCTGTGCAAAGCGGGACAGACTGCTGTGCTTTATTTGCCCCCGAAAACCCCGTGACCAAGCCAAAAATGGACCAGGCACAAGAGATGCTGGCTGCTGCCTCTTTAGAGGATTTAATTCATCAGGCCGCCGTGCAAGCCGAAAGGGAAATTATTTCTGCCAGGGAATATTCACACTGTCTAAAGGTGTGATCATTGAATTGCTTTCAATAGAGACCCCGCCGGCCTGGGGCGTGGGCTGTTGAGAGAAAATCTCATCAGAAAAAAGCTGGTCTTTTTTGTATAAGAAAAGCTTCCATCCTGGGATTTCTGTCGCAGAATTAGTGACGAGCTCTTTAATCAGGAAGCCTTGATCTGTAGGCCATATACTGCGCATATAATGCCTTCCAGCCAGGGTATATTGCTGTGTGTCTTCGGTGTCAACAGAATAAACAATCCATGAACTATTTGTATTGAAATAATACAATTTGCCTTGAAATAAAGTGAAGTGCGTGTTCTCTTCCACTTTGTCCAGGAATTTTTCCTGCCTTTCCCCCTGAAGAAAATGCAAGATGAGAATGTTGGAACTGTCTTGTGTCACCAAGAGGCGTCGATTAATATCATAGGCAAAATAAATGCCGTGGAAATTCTTGGTTAATATTGTGCAATTACTGGTATTGAGATTCCACAGACATAAGTTATTATCCGAGTGAACAACAATGAAATTTCTGTTTACAACCTGAAAGTCAGTGAATTTTTCCTTATGATGAAAGCGTTCCACTTTCTTGTCAGAAACTCTCATGCGCATCAGCTGTGTGCTGTCTGGGATATTTTTGGCGAAAATAAAGTCCATATCTGCTGTGGGGCGCCAAAGCAGGCCCTGCATAGAGCTTTTATGGTAATTCATAGATTTGATGACAGATTGTTTGCTGATGCTGTAGATAAGAAAATCGTCTTTTGTGGGAAGAAAAAAATATTCCTGTGCTGTCATATAAGACACACAGTGTAATAATATAATAATACTGATGAAGAGAGATCTCACCCACTTTCTCCAGATAGGAATGCTGCTGGCAGCTTGGCTATTAATTGAACGCTGACGGGGCCATTCTGCTGATTCAGCAAAATGTTAACAGGTTGCCCGTCTTTGTCATAATGCAGCAGCTGCCAAAATCCATCTTGGTTTTTTATCCATACAATAAATGTTCTGTCCGGCAACATCACCACATGCGGCGCACTTTGCCATTCACCAGTAATAGTATAAAGCGGAGAAAAAATCAAGGGCAAAGAAACAGGCTTGCTTCCATCGGCATAAGAGAGCATGGCTTGGCCGTTGTTAAAATAGATAATCTGATTTCTAAAAGCATTAAAGGTGGGATAGCCGCCGCGCCAGGTGATTTTCCTTTTTGATCTTGTATTGAAGATTGAAAAAATATCCAGTCTTTTCAGGCGATAAAACTGCCGTGCAATATCAGTGTACTCTGAGCTTTCTTCAAAACTGAAAATAAAAAGATTCATGGTGGATGTGTTATAAAAAGCCTGGCTGATGGGCATGCGCGAAGAATAGATATCTCTAGAAGTATTGGAATCAAGGTCTAATAAAGAGATGATATACAGTCCTTGGGTATTTTTTAAGGTGAGCCAGAGATTTTCATTCAATACCTGCAAGAGCTTTGTGTTTGGAGGCAGGATAGTCAGGTTATGATTTTCTGTATCCAGAAGGCTGATGCGCACGATGCCTTGGGCTGTTTTGGGGTCCAGGCCAAAGATATATTTTCCGTTGGGTGTCATGCGCCAGGCAAAGGGCAGTTCAGTGTTTATGATGCGGCTGCTGTGGGGGATATTTTGTGTGCCGGAGAAGAAATTGATTGTTAATTGTTTCAGGTCTCCCTGATAATAAAGGACTTCGTGAAAATTATGATCAAAAATACGAATATCTCTGCCTGAGGCAACAACCAGAGAATACTGCTGATTTTGTGCACTTAAATGTGTGGAAGTTGCGACAAATATCAGCAGTATTATATTAGAAAATAATCGACTTGGGCTACTCTGTACCAAGGTTTTTGACTTCATAATTATAAATGGCCCATGATCCATTTTCCTTTCTCAGGAACCATGTATATTCCTTCACCTCGTCATATTGAGGCTGGCGATACACCTGGCGAGTGATAACATAGGCATTTTCTTCTGTATAATACACAGAAAGAATCTTGAAAGAATAGGGGCGTGCGGCAATGCCCAGCTCCAATTCCTGATTGATCATTTGAGTTCTGAATGTTTCGAGCATATAGTCTTTTGTTTTTGTGTCGGCTACACGATAGCGGCGATTGCGATCGGTGTTGTTCAGGAACAGGCTTTCCAGATTAATATAGAGGAAGAATTTATTCCATTGATCTTTCTGGCGGGCATCCAGGGTGTATGTCACCACTTCGTCTGGAGCCAAGGGCTGGCGAGCCAAAACTTCGCCTGTGTCTTCAGAGATCATTTGTTCCAGCATGGTGCGATTGCCCACAGAAGGACGAATCGTGAGCCCTAAAGTATTGGAAGAAATGGCAGAAGGAAAGCTGACCTGTGTTGATGCGGCAGCATTATTGTCATTGCTGATTTCTTTGCCCTGAATTGTGGCATTCAGGCGATCATCCCAGTTGCTGTTTCCTGTTGATACGGCAGAACCATTGCCTGCGCCAAAGGGCAGGCTTTCATAGCGCATTCTCGATGTCACGCTGAGCTGGCTGGGAATGAAATCTAATTCCACCACATAGGTTCCCGGATTGTCAATCTGAACAAACTGACGAATGTCAAAATCAAAGCTGTACTCTTCACCCGGGCGCAGGCTCATCAGGCGATAGACAAAAGGCTGAGCACCCGAAAGACGAGTGAAATATGCCTCTGAGGGCTGCAGCGTCAGGTTGGTCAAGGTTTTTACACGTACGTCCAGATTTAAGATCGGCTCATCAGCCAGCTGCATCACAAAGTCGTTAGGCGAGTCATTGCGAATAGCCACTCTGATTAAAATAGGAGTATTAGGATAATAGACTTGTTTGTTGTAATAGCGCGTTGTCACAACGACTTTGCCTGTCGGTTCTACTGTCTGCTGAGCGCTTAGCATTCCGCCCAAAGTAGAGATACAAAATAACAGACTCATTAACACAATTTTCATCATGATTATTGACTACCTCTGGGCTTATTGTCGGTTAATGCTGAATCAGGCTTTAACACTTGCTGTGTGATTATTATAGGATAAAGAGCTAAAATAAGAGAGCTCTTGAATTATACAAAATATTCTGTTTTATATCTATACTTGACGGCATTGACAGGCTTTGTTAGAATCTTGCCTAGTGAAAGAGGAAGGAGCGCACATGTATCGGCCGGTAGATCCGCGGGTGAATTTTGCCCGGCAAGAGGAAGAGATTCTCTCTTTTTGGCAGCAAGAGGAGATTTTTGAAAAATCTCTTGCTCAGCGCCTGGGTTGCCCATTATTCACGCAATATGACGGGCCTCCTTTTGCCACGGGTCTGCCCCATTATGGGCATTTGGTGCAAAGTGCTCTTAAAGATACATTTCCACGTTATTACACCATGAAAGGATATTATGTGCCGCGGCGATTCGGATGGGATTGTCATGGCCTTCCTGTGGAATACGAAGTGGAAAAGGAATTGGGCATTTCCGGAAAGAGCGAAATTGAGCGCTTTGGCGTGGCCAATTTCAATGAAAAGTGCCGCCAGACTGTTTTAAAATATTCGAATGAATGGCAGCGCTATGTCAGCCGCCTGGGCCGCTGGGTCGATTTTGAAAATGATTATAAAACCATGAATCCGGATTTCATGGAATCTATTTGGTATATTTTCAAGCAGCTGTGGGAAAAGAAACTGGTACAGGAGGGGTATTATATTTTGCCCTATTGCCCAAGATGCAGCACGGTGCTCAGCAATCATGAACTGAACCTGGGCGGATATAAAGATGTCACTGATCAAAGTGCCAGCGTGCGCTTTAAATCTTTGGATGAAGAGAATACGTATTTTGTGGCCTGGACCACTACACCTTGGACATTGCCCAGCAATCTGGCTTTGGCCGTTGGGCCGGATATGTCTTATGTCAAAGTACAGGATCCCAGCGGCGCCTGCTACATTTTCGCTGAAAGCCGCCTGAATGCCTATTATGCGGATACTGAAGTAGAGATACTCTGGCGAAAAACAGGCAAAGAGCTGGCCGGCATGCGCTATGAGCCTTTATTCGATTATTTTGCTCATTTGGCCGATCAGGGTGCCTTTAAAGTCTTTACAGGAGATTATGTCACCGATGGTGATGGTACGGGCATTGTGCACACAGCCAATGGATTTGGTGAAGATGACTATAATCTGTTGAAGGACACAGGACTGCCCACTATTGCCCCTGTGGATGCTGAGTGCCGCTTCACCCAAGAGATCCCTGAATATACAGGGCGTTTTGTGAAGGACTGTGACAAGGATATTCTCTCTCGCTTGAAAGACGAAGGCAAGCTGGTAAAGAAAGAGAATTATCTGCACAGCTATCCTCATTGCTATCGATGTGGTCATCCTCTCATTTATCGCGCCATCAGCAGCTGGTTTGTGAAAGTGCCGGCATTGCATGATCGTCTTTTGGCAGCAACTGGGCAGATTTGCTGGATCCCGGCACACTTAAAGGAAGGAAGGTTTGGTAAATGGCTTGCCGGTGCACGTGACTGGGCCATCAGCCGCAATCGCTATTGGGGGAATCCCATTCCCATCTGGCGCTGCGATAGCTGTGATGGAGTTCAAGTGATGGGCAGCAGGCAGGAACTGAAAGAAAAATCAGACCAATACCCAGAAGATCTGCACAAGCATTTTGTGGATAATATTACATTTGCGTGTTCCTGTGGCGGTAAGATGCACCGCGTGAGCGAAGTGTTCGATTGCTGGTTTGAATCTGGCGGAATGCCCTATGCTCAGAATCATTATCCTTTTGAAAATAAAGAGCTTTTTGAAGAGAATTTCCCCGCAGATTTTATTGCAGAGGGCATTGATCAGACGCGCGGCTGGTTTTACACACTCACTGTGCTGGCGGCGGCATTGTTCAACAAGCCAGCATTTAAAATGTGTGTCACCACAGGATTGGTGTTGGCTTCGGATGGGCGCAAGATGAGCAAAAGTCTGCGCAATTATGCCGACCCCCTAGATGTGGTGCATCAATATGGCGCCGACGCCACACGGCTGTACCTTTTAAGCAGTCCGGTCAGCCGTGGCGATGATTTGCGCTTCAGCGAAGAGGGTATTAAGGATATTTTGAAGAATACAATTATCCCTTTGTGGAATGCTTACAGCTTTTTTGTTACCTATGCCAATATTGACAATTTTGCGCCCAAAGGCGTGCAGAATCTGGATCATCCTTTAGATTGCTGGGTGATTTCTTCGACTTGGCGCCTGGTGGAGGAGATTGATAATTTCATGCAGCAGGGCGAGCTGTATAAAGCTATTCAGTCAATTATTCAGTTTATTGATCAGCTAAATAATTGGTATATCCGTCGCAGCCGCAGGCGTTTCTGGAAAAGCGACAATGACAGCGACAAAATGGATGCCTATGAGACATTATATTTTGTTTTATTCACGCTGATTAAGGTTGCTGCGCCATTTTTGCCTTTTGTCAGCGAGGCGGTTTATCAAAACCTGAAAACACCTGTCGATCCTCAGAGTGTGCATTTATGTGATTGGCCGGTGATGTCATCGGATGCACGCGATCTGGATTTAGAGAATAAGATGGCTCTGGCTATGAAAGCGGTGGCCATGGGCCACAGTCTGCGCAGTGCGCATAATTTGAAAAATCGCCTGCCTTTGCAGCGTGTGTATGTCGTTAGCCGAGACCCTGTGCAAAGGGCGGTGCTCTCTGAGATGAGCAATATTTTGGCTGAAGAGCTGAATGTGAAACAAGTAGAGATTCAGGATAATGAAGAAAATCTGGTCACTTATCATGCCAAGGCTAATTTCCGTGTTTTGGGGGCCCAGCTGGGCGAAGACATGAAGGTCGCCGCCACGGCGATTTCCAAGCTGAATCAGGATCAGATTCGTGGTATTTTAGAGGGTTCTGTACTTATTATCCCCTTTGAAGGAAAAAACAGTCGCCAGCTGAAATTGGATAAGGATAATGTGATGGTGGTGCGCGAGGAAAAAGGGAATTTCAAGGCCCTGAATGAAGATATGCTCACCATTGCTCTGGACACGCATATCACGCAGGAATTGCTGGATGAAGGGGCTATGAGAGACTTGATCCGCAGGATTCAAAATCTGCGCAAAACACGTGACTTGGCTGTGACCGATCGTATTCATCTTTGGGTGTATGGCAATGATGATGTCAAGCGCATCTGCGATCAGCTTTCGGCAACAATTCAGCAGGAAACTTTGGCTCTGGATCTCTCTTGGGAAGAAAGAGCAAATGCTGTTGAGGCTGACTGTGGCGAGGCTGTGGCCAGGATTGATTTGGAGAAAGCCTGATGAAGAGGTATCTGCGCCGCCGGCCTCGTCATTTTTTTATTTTTGGGCTTTTTTTCTTTATTTGTCTATTTCGCACAGATGTATCAGTTCGCCTTTTGCAGGGAACCTTTTTATTGCCTTTAAGTATTTCTGATGGCATGCTGCTGGCCTGTGCTTTGTTTCTGTTATTTTTTCTATATATCACCGCTGTTGGCTATCGATTTGACGAGGGCGGATGTGCGAAAAAATATCCCCTGCTTAGAGAGAAATATTATGCCAAAGAAAACATCAAGGGGTATCAGGTGATTCAGGGCGCTTCGACAATTTGGTGTGTTTTTTTGCGCGGAAAGAAAAGAAAGAAATTGATTCTGCCCGGCTATATTCCCGGGATGGAGCAGGCTGTGGAAGACTTTCTTCGCCAGGCAGAGATTCCGCGTATTTAATAGGT
>JAHHUI010000059.1 GCA_020024055.1 Spirochaetaceae bacterium
GTCTGTGCGGCGTGATACCACGCGTGGCTTATTTAGAATTTTTACAGAAAGTACATTCTGATTCCCCAGCAGGAGAAGAAATATAATGAGACATTTTTATTTTTTCATACTTTTTTCTTTTTTTGTTTTATGTACATCATCTGCTCAAGATCTCAGTGTCGGCCAATTTTCTAAAGCCTCTTTTTATTCTGAGCAGCTGGGCAAAGAATGGCCTTATTCTGTGTATTTACCTCCGGATTATTATTCCAAAAGCGATCAAAAATTTCCTGTGGTCTATTTGCTGCATGGCATGACAAATGATTATAATTCTTTTAATGCTAATAATTTGGCCCAGGTTTTTAATAAACTGATTAATGAGGGAATCTTGCCCCAGGTTATTTTTGTGGCGGCCCAGGGATTTGGATACAGCTGGTGGGTGAATTCCAGCGTGTACGGCAATATTGAAGATGCCATGATCAAGGATTTGATCCCCATGGCAGAGCAGACTTATCGCATTGATAAATCCCGTGGCAAAAGGGCTATTTCAGGAATCAGCATGGGCGGATACGGGGCTTTGCGCTTGGCTTTGCTTTATCCGCAGCTGTTTTATTCAGCCATTTTGCTTTCTCCGGCGGTGTTTTATCCTCTGCCTGGCAACGAAGTTATTTACAGCGGCAGCAATACCCATGGCTGGTATTACACTTTTGTAGTGGGTGAAACACGTGGCAAGGGCGTTTTTGGAAAACCTTTTGACCCTATGTATTATTTGTCATTGAATTATCGCAGACTTTTTCCTGAGTATTTGAAAAAAAACATCAAGGTGAAATTTTATGTGGCCTATGGGGATAAAGATAATGTCACAGACAATGCGACTAAGAATATGATTGCCTATTTCAGAATGCGGCGCTATCCGATTGAGATTGTCCAGATTCCTGGTGCACATAATTGGGCCACATGGAAAAAAGCCTATGCCCAGATACTTGATGCTTCTATATTTGCAGAGAATTCTCCAGGCTGATCAGCTTTTTTATACAATAATCGGCGGCCAGCAGGCCTGCCGTGGCGACCACAGGCATATAGCTTCCCAGGAATTTTTTCCCATCATATCCAGAAATTTCCAGGCCCGAATAATAAGGCATTTCATCTGAAAAGATACAGTCAATCCCAGAGCGAATGCCTTGTTTGCGCAGGCATGTTCTTAATGCCCTGGCCAAGGGGCATGTGTGGGTTTTGAACAGGCTGGTCAGCTTAAAATGGCTTGGGTCACGCTTGAGTGCCGCGCCCAGACATGAAATGAGAGGAATATTTTTTTCATAGCTGCTGCGGATAAGATGGCTTTTCGGGCTCACGCTGTCAATGGCGTCAATCACAAAATCAGGGGATGTTTCTTCCAAAAGCGCATCGACAGTTTCTCGCGAGATAAACACCGGCTTGGCAATGATTTGTACGTCAGGGTTGATCTGAAGAAAACGATCATGCGCCACTTGAGATTTTGCCTGGCCAAGTGTGGTGTGCAGGGCAAACAGCTGACGGTTAATATTGCTTTCTTCCACAACATCGCCATCGGCCAGCACAATACTGCCCACTCCGCTGCGCACCAAGGCCTCGGCACACCAGCTGCCAATTCCACCCAGGCCGGCCACCAAAACGCGTGATTCGTTAAGTTTTTTTATCGCCCTGCTTCCTAAGAGAACTTCGCTGCGAATAAATTGATATTTCATAAAAAGCTCCACTTGTTTAAATAAACAAAATCATAGTAATCTATAACATGGACTATGAGCAATGGCTGGAAAAATTATATATAGAAACCTTTGAAGCTACGATTCGTGCGATAGAATATCGCAAAAAATCTGACCCCAAATATACATTAAATGAGCTTTTAAGCCAATTAGAGGCTATGTATGTGATCGACGGCAATAATTATGGCGGGCGCAGCATCGCGGCGCAGACCGACCTGGAAGCCAGTATTGCCGCGATGCAGTTTATGGTGAGCCAGTGGCAAAAAGAGACTGAATAATCTATTCTTCAAAGCGCTTGATTTTTGCACCAAGAGTGGTCAGTCTTTCTGCTAGGTTTTGATAGCCGCGCTCGATTTGATATACATTAGAGATCACGCTTTCACCTGTGGCAGCTAATGCTGCGATCACCATGGCCATTCCCGCGCGCACATCGGGGCTGCTGAGCTCTGCACCGTGCAGGCGAGAGACACCCGAAATCACCGCGCGATGCGGATCACATAAAATAATGCGCGCACCCATACTGTTCAGCTTGTCTGTGAAGAACAGGCGGCTTTCATACATTTTTTCATGGATGATGATGGTGCCTTCGCATTGTGTTGCTGTCACCACCATGATGCTGGTGAGGTCAGCGGGAAAGCCTGGCCAGGGTGCGTCGTCAATGACAGGAATAGCCTCGCCCCAGTCGCTTTTAATGCGCATAGACTGATTTGCACGCACCAGGATGCTGTTGCCTGATGTTTCCCAGCTGATGCCTAATTTGGCAAAGGCAATTTTGCACATATGCAGATGTGAAGGATCAGCACGATCAATTTGAATCTCGCTTTTGCAGGCGGCAGCCAGGCCGATGAAAGACCCCACTTCCATGAAGTCACTGCCGATTTCAAATTCACAGCCGTGCAGTTTTTTCACACCCGCAATAGTCAGCATATTGCTGCCAATGCCGGTAATTTTTCCGCCCATGGCATTGATCATATGACACAGGTCTTGAATATGAGGTTCGCTGGCGGCGTTGGCAATCACTGTAGTGCCTTCAGAAAGAGCAGCAGACATGATGGCATTTTCCGTTGCTGTCACGCTTGCTTCATCCAGGAACATCTCTGTGCCCACTAATTTATTGGCCGTGATGGTGAATACGCCATCCACTTCCACATGGGCCCCCAGAGACTCAAAGGCCAGAAAATGTGTGTCCAGACGGCGGCGGCCAATGACATCGCCCCCGGGGGGAGACAACACCACTTTGCCCATGCGCGGCAAGATCGACCCGATAAGCAAAATGCTTGCACGCAGCTTGGCAGCCAGATCAAAAGGAACTTCATGTGTGTTTAAATTAGGTTTGATTAAATATTCGCCCGGGCCCTTGTGCGTGACAGTGGATCCCATTTTTTCCAAAATGGTGAATAAAACCTTCACGTCTGCAATTTCGGGGATATTTTTTAATAAAACAGGTTCGTCAGTGAGCAAGACGGCTGCAATACATGGCAAAGCGGAATTTTTATTTCCGCTGGCGACCACAGTTCCCTTCAGGGGATGGCCGCCCTCAATAGTATACTTCATCATAATTCTTGAAGCATACCACAGAAAATAAAAATTCGTCAATCTTTCTCTTGCGCTCTCATCCTCATTTTTGTATAATGCAGATATGAAAAAGAGAGCTTGTTATTTTTGTCTTTTTATCTTGATATTTTCCTGTGCTCAAAGCAGCAGTCAAATGTCTTTAACTTTGCTCTTGCCGCAAAGCACACAGGAATTCACACAGCCGGCCGTGAAAGAATATGCTCAATTTCATAAATTGAATATTAAAGATAGTTATGCTGCCGGAACAGGTGCCATGATGTCTTATCTTCAAATGGAAAAAGTCAATCCCCGCACAGATATTGTGCTATTTTTAAACGAGGCGCAAAGCAAAAATATTGAAGCTTTGTATAATGTGGTGCGCAAAGAGCTGCTTGATGTGGGTTTTCTGGCTGTGTTGACGCGTGACGGCACACAAGTGAAATCTTTGATGGATTTATTAGACATCGCAGATAGATTTGCCTGGTTGAACCCAATGTCCAGCAGTCCCGGACAAGATTTTCTGCTTTGGACATATGCCTGTATGAATGAAGAACAATGGACGGATTACTGGACGCAGATTCGCAAAAAGGCTAAATTTTTCGCTGATGACTGGAGCGAGGCTTATTCTTGGTATGCGCAAGGCATGGTGCAGGGCATGGTCAGCTATCACACGGACAAAGCCTATAATGTGTATAACAATACAGGTATAGAATCTGTTGTTAATACTCTGGAAGAAGGCTGGGTGAAACAGAATGAATATGTCTTGCTGCTGAAGAATACGGCTGCCGGCAATAATATGATAGATTTTTTTCTCTCTGAAAAATATCAAAAGCTGTTGCCCTTGGGAAATTGGACATTGCCTGTAGATCAGAACATTCCCTTGCCCGATGTCTTTACGCAATTTGTTCCAAGCATCACACGCAGCGATCGCGTCTTCAATCCTGGTATTTACACATCTGAACAGGTGAAAGATATTTTATCCAAATGGCAGGATATTTGGCAGAAAAATTCGTAGATGTTCATGCGCATTTTTTCTCTTTAAAAGAACATGATGCACAGGCTTTTTCCCATGTGAACTGGCCTGTGATTCTCTCCAGTCACGGTGCGAAAGAAATGCAGGCGGTAGCCGATTTCAATCGGCCGTATATCTATCGCAGTGCGGGCATTCATCCCCAAGACCCCAATCCTCATATTTTGGAAGATTTAGAGGTGCAGCTCTCGGGCGGAAAATTCTGTGCCGTGGGCGAGATTGGCCTGGATTTATTTTCTGATTATGCCCCTCATTTTGACATGCAGAAAGAGCTTTTCATTCAACAGCTTGAAATGGCCCATAGATATTCTCTTCCGGTGATTTTGCATATGCGTCGGGCTATGGATCGGATTTTTCTGCTGAAGATGTATTTAAAAAAACTGCCGGCTGTCATTTTCCACAGCTATGCCGGCGGCCTGAACGAAGCATATTCTTTGCTGAAGGCAGGGGTCAATGCCTATTTCTCCTTTGGAACACCTGTGTTGTGGGGAGCCAAGCAGGCTAAACTATGTATCAAAGAATTGCCTCTGGAGAGGATATTTCTGGAAACTGATGCCCCCTGGCAGCCGGTGCGCGGCGAGCAGTACACAGCTCTGTCCAAAATTAAAACTGTCTATGAATATGTGGCAGCAACCAGAAATATGGAAATGACTGCTGTGCAAAATACAATTTTTTCCACATTTCAAGAAATCTTTATTCATGGGGTATCCGATGATTCAAAATGTGAATACTCAAAATCTTTACAAGGCCCCTCGGCATAACAGCCCATCTTTTCATTGTCCATTTTGCGGCATCCATGCGCAGATGCAGTGGACATTGCTGGAAAATAAGCGCCCGATGATCACTTCGGCCACTTGCACCGCATGCCAGACGGCCAGTATTTGGCGTGAAGATTTGATGATTTATCCCGAGGTGGGCATTGCGCCGCCGCCGCATGTAATGATGCCCGAGTCGGTGTATTATTTTTATGACTTGGCGCGCGCGGCCAGCCGTAATTTACCCATGGCGGCCTGTGCTTTCCTTCGACAGGCTATTGCCCGAATCTTTGTTATGCTGGGCTGCACAGGCGAGAATTTTAACAAAGATATTGATAATTTAGTTGTGCGTGAATTCGGCAATCGCACATTTTGGGCGCCCATGATCAAGGTGCGTCTGGCGGGTTTTGACATTGTTAAGCCGGGTGTGCTGGACAGCCGCGATGATCAAGCCATGATGGAATTATTATTTTATTTTACAAATCAAATTATTGAAGAGGCTATTGCCAATCCGCAGCATGTGGCTGAGTTTTATGCCAAGCTGAGCGACCCCAAAAATCAGCCCAAAGAGAAAAAAATCGACCCTGATTTTTTCCAGCGCCCATAAATTTGAAGAGCTGTCTCTTGACAGTGCCGAGCTGGGATCGTTAATATTGGCTACATATGGCAAAATTAGCGCAGGCCCTCAGGGCTCTTTTCAGGGGAAAAAATACCACACAGCTTTATAATCAATTAGAAGATATTCTGTTAGAGGGAGATATTGGCCCCGCCATGGCAATGCAGCTGCGTGACCTTTTAGAAGCCAAAAATGTCACCACTGAAGAGGCGGCCATTGCTCTTTTGCGCGATGAATTGGGCCGTTATATTCATGTCGCAGATTTGCCTGTGGATGAGAAAAATCTGAATCTTTTTTTATTTTTGGGTGTTAATGGCGTCGGCAAAACCACCAGCCTGGCAAAGTTGGCCTATTATCTGAAAAATCAAAAACATATTAATAAAATTGTCTGTGCCTGCGGCGATACATTTCGCGCGGCTGCCAGCGAGCAGCTGGCGATTCATGGCGAAAGAGTGGGCTTTCGTGTGGTGCGCAGCAGCCAAGGGGCCGATCCGGGCGCCGTGATTCATGATGCCATCACATCGGCCATCAGCCAGAATGATCAAGTCATTCTGGCTGACACCGCCGGGCGCATGCACAATCGCACCGAATTGGTGAATGAATTGAAGAAAATTGATAAAATCATCCGCGCACGCATTGCCGAAAATGCCTATCATCGTATCTTGGTGATTGACGCCACCACGGGGCAAAACGGGCTGCGCCAGGCTGAGCTTTTTCACGAGGCAGTGCAGCTTTCGGGTGTGATTGTGACAAAATATGACAGCGGCTCGAAGGCAGGCAGCCTGGCTTCAATTGGGAAAAATCTGAATCTGCCTATTTATTTTGTGGGCACAGGAGAGACTATGCAGGATTTTTCTCCTTTTTCACCCCAGCAATATTTAGACACATTATTGGGCTAAAATACGGTAATTTCTGTTTCTTGTCTTGCTGAGTATGTTTTATTCATGATAATCTGTCTATAATGAAATACGCTGTATTGGGCTCTGGAAGCAAAGCAAATTGTTTCATTATTGAAGGCGCAGAGTTTTCTGTGGTGGTGGATCAAGGCTATGGCCTTGCAGATTTCTATCAGCGCCTTTTTGATGCAGGTTTTTCCCGCCAGAAAATCCGCTACATTTTTCTCACGCATCAGCATATTGACCATGTGCGCGGCGTGCCAGCTCTGGCCTATGATTTGAATATTCCTGTGATTGCCCATAAGAACCTGAAATTTCCGAATAAGGTTTTTCAGCGCTGGGATATTTTGCCCGAACGCTATTATTGCCGGGATCAGTTTTCTTTCATTGCTTTTTCCACCAGCCACGACGCACCGCATAGCATGGGCTATCATATCAGTATGGACGGCATGAATTTCACTTTTCTCACCGACACGGGCAAAATTTTGCCCCCGATGTATGAATATGCGCAAAACAGCGATGTATTGTTTTTGGAAAGCAATTATTCGCCTGATCTTTTGGCGAATGGGCCTTATCCGGCCTTTTTAAAAGCCAGAATTTCCAGCGCCAGAGGCCATTTATCCAATCCCGAGGCGGCTAAATTTCTTGCTAAAGCCAATCTTGGCCGCCTGCAAAAATTGTATTTATGCCATTTGTCTGAGGTGAACAACACCCCCGAGGCTGTGCAGCAGGAAGTGGGCAATCTGTTCAGCCTGCCGCTGCACACCAGCATCTGCCCCAGAGACACCGCCATGCCCACGCAATATGGGATGCAGTCGGCCCCTATGCTTTTTTCGTACAGCCTGTTTCTGCCATAGCCTTTACAAGCCTAATTTTTCTTTCAGGATACGCATTGCGCGTTTGTCCAGGTCTAATTTGTCCTCATCAAATGTTTTGCGCAATGCCGCCGCTTCATATGCGCTGAGCGTGACTGAGCCCATAATATGCTGCTTAAAGCTTTGCGCGGCAATAGGCACCACTTGTTCGATAATATGCAGTATCGCCTGGGCATACAAACGAATCTCTTTCTGCGCATGCTCGTGCAGACGCAGCTTTAAAAAATGGAATAAATTGTTCAAATCCATCTGCCAATACCATTGCGTGTACAGGCTCAGGGGCAGGTTCACACGCGCCAGCTCGCGCGCAAGGCCCATATTGATCAATTTTTCATACGTTGCATAGACATTTTTCTGTTCATCGGCAAATAAGCTTTGAATCTCTTTAGCCTGATCAACAGGAAAAATCTCACCACGGCCTTGTTTATTATTTGTGCTTTGTTTGGCAATGGCCTGTGCATCGGGCATGTAAAATTCGTCTTCCATCACGCTGTATCGCCCCGAGATTTCATTCAGACGTGCTGTTCTGTGGCGAATCCATTGCCGCGCAATGAAAATGGGCATTTTGCAATGAAAAGTCAACACCACTTGTTCAAACGGACTGGTGTGCTGATTGCGCAGAAGATAATCGATCAGGGCAGCATCTTCACGCACGGTTTTTGTTCCTTTGCTATAGCTGACACGGGCGGCCTGCACAATGCGCTCGTCAGAGCCCATATAGTCCACCAGGCGGACAAATCCTTTGTTTAAAACAGGAAATTCCTTGTCTAAAATGTCTTCTGCGCTTTGAACAATGCAACGTGCCATATATTTTTGTCCTTCTAGTGATTTTCTAAAGCCTTAAACGGTTTTAATTTTAATACACGGCGGCTGGCCCAAAAAGCCGAAATAGCCGCGCAGGCAATAGAGAAGCATAAAAAATAAATATTTTCCTGTGTTTTCATCATCACGGGGATCCCTTCCAGATAAAAATTGGGCCCAGACATGATAGAAACGGAAGGATAGGTGCCCAGGCCGGCAGATTCCAGAAAAAAAAGTACCTGATTAATCACTGTTTCCACGCCTTTAAAAATCTGTGCAATATTTTTGGTGATGAAAATTCCCAGGAAAAAACCGGCCAATGAACCCAAAAGGCCAATGATGAGGCCCTGTAATGTAAATATAGTTTGAATATCGCTTTGCTGTGCGCCCAAGGCCTGCAGAATGGCAATCTCTTCCGTTTTTTCTTCAATATCTCTTTGCCTGCCTTGGAATATGTTCACCGTGACAATAATGAAAATAAGCGACAGAAGGAAAATCATCATATTTTTTTCCAGGCGCAAGGCCCCCAAAAATGCACGATTATATTCTCGCCAGCTGCTGGTATCTAGATTCATCTGCTGCATTTTTTTTAGGAATTTCTGATCATACTGCGGATTTTTCAGCTTCACGCCATAGAAAATTTCTTTTGAAGAAGAAAGATATTTCAAGCCGTCTGCCAGGTTTAAAATGGCCATATTGCGATCATAATCATAATAGCCTGTTTTAAAGACACCGCTGATTTTAAGCGGCTGGAGAAAAGGCTGCAGGCGGCCTTGAGGCAGCGCCACCAGGCGCACATACTTGTCTTCCTCCCACACAAGCGATTCATAAAGCCTTTGGCCCAGAAGGATCTCGCCCTGCTTGGGAAAATTGCCTGAAATAATATTGAGTTTCTGATGAAAAGAAAAGTCACTTTCATAGGCCTGATAGGGCATGGCCCGCAATAGGAAACCATGGAAATTCCCGCCGCTGACTTCTAAGAG
>JAHHUI010000006.1 GCA_020024055.1 Spirochaetaceae bacterium
TGGTGGAAAGCTATGAGCATCCCAGGGTGAAAAAGATATTGCTGAGCGAGAATGCGGGCATGGTAAAGGCGCGGAATATCGCGATTGAGCAGGCCGCGGGAGAATATATACTGCCCTTGAACGCAGATGATTGGTTCTTTCCCGATTATGTGCGCAAAGCCGCACGGAAATTGGATGAGAATGCGCAATTAAGCCTGGTGTATGGCCTTGGAGAACTCACCGGAGATTCTGCTGGGCCATATCTGCGGCCATTCAGTCTGGAGCGGGTTTTGTTGGAAGGAGGCGCGCCTACGTGTTCTATGTTCCGCAAATCTGCCTGGGCTGCCGTGGGCGGCTATCATGACTATATGAAAAACGGATGGGAAGACTGGGATTTTTGGCTTTCGCTGATCGAACGGGGGTTGCAGATTGATTCTTTGAATGATACGCCGGGCTTTTATGATCGCGCGAAAAAAGAAAGACCCGCCCCGCATACAGGCGGACACGGCGAGGAATTATGGGAAAATCTGTATATGAATCATCAGAAATTATATCAAGACAATTCCTGGATTTTTGCCCAGGCGATGTATGATGCCTATAATTATCGGCGCCAGTGTGACAGCATGTCATATCGAATCGGCAAGCCCCTGATGAAGATTTTGCGCCTGCTGGGCAGACCTTTTCAGCCTGTCGTTTATTTTTTCAGGAGATTGAGCATGAGATTGACGAGAAGCTGAATTTACCGTGATTCCCGCAAATCGTCGTGATTTATTTCGGCGGCATCATTTAATGAAAACGATTTTTATGAATCATGTCTCTATCACAAGCGTATACACAGCGATATATATCGTACAGGGCGCACCGCTGCACTCTGTGTAAAAAATTATAGTGCGTACTTTGCATAGAATGATATATCAGCCGAATGAACAAGTCCCTTTGGGGGAATAGCAATCCAAAGATGTCTCTTGCAAAGCGTGTTATAAATAATGCTATCAAGGAGCATTTCTATACAAATGGATGAGAAAAACATTGATGCTATTGCGGCGTGGCTTCAGCACGCCAAGCGCCAATACTATACCCAAGGAAACAGTCCTGTCAGTGATCATGAATTCGATCAGGTGGAAGAAGAGTTGCGTTCTATTGCCCCCGAGCATCCTTATTTTCAAAGTGTGGGTACACCTGTGGCCCAGACGGAAAAAATTACGCATAAAACCCCCATGCTCAGCGCGGATAAATGTAAAAATTTGGACGAGCTGCGCAAATGGCTGACGCGTTTAGCCTTGCCAGCGCAGACAGAATTTGTGATTGAACCGAAAATTGACGGTCTTTCCGCCGCATGTGTGTATGAAAGAGGGAATTTACTGTATGTTGCCACGCGCGGAGACGGCAAAATCGGGCAGGATGTCAGCCATATTGCGCAATATATTGACAGCATTCCCCAAAAATTGTCCCAAGCGCTGTCTATTGAAGTGCGCGGCGAACTGTATCTGCCGCAAAATACAGAATTTGACACCAAGGGCAAGCCTTTGCGCAATAATTGCGTGGGCCTGATTAATCGCAAAGATCAGCAGGAAGATCTGGCCTATGTACATTTTTCTGTATATCAGGTTTTGGGTGATGATCATGCCAGAGAGTCTGCGGCGATTCATTCCTTGGGGGATTTGGGTTTTGATATTGTGCCTTTGCGTATTGTGCAGACCTTTGAAGAGATTGAAGATTATTATCGCCACTACCTGGAAGAACTGCGTTATTTTTGGCCCTATGAGACCGATGGGCTCATCATTATCGTCAACGATCGTTCTTTGCATCCCCAGATAGATGCACGCTGGGTGGTGGATCATCATCATCATTATCTGGTGGCATTTAAGCCGCCGGCGGATTCTAAAGAAAGCATCTTGAATAAAATTGAATGGCAGGTCAGTCGCCAGGGCAATTTAATTCCCGTGGCGATTTTTGCGCCGATACAGCTGGGCGGGGCCACATTAGAACGCGCCAGTTTGCACAATGCCGAAACGGTGCAGAAATTGTGTCTGGCTATTGGAGATACTCTGCTCATTGAGCGCGCCAATGATGTGATTCCCTATGTAAAAACCAATCTTTCGCATCATGAAAATCGCCGGCTGACCAATTCATTGATTCCTGTGCAATGCCCCTCCTGTGGTGCAGATTTGCATCATCGCGGTGTGCATGTGCATTGCCCAAATAAAAACTGCCCCGATCGGCAGGTGGAAAAGGTGCTGTATTGGGTGAATTGCTGCCAGATGGAAAATATTGCCGAAGCCACGATCAGACAATTATTTGAGAAAAAACTGCTGCGCTCTGTGGTCGATTTGTATCATATCACCGGGGAAGATTTGGCCAAATTAGAAGGCTTTGCAGAAAAGAAAATTGAGAATTTTCTGCGCGAAATAGAAAAAAGCCGTTTTATGACAGCACAGGAATTTGTTGCCCGGCTGGGCATTCCTTTGGTGCAGGAAAAAGCCCTGCAAAGACTGGGTGTTTATGCTATGCGCGACTTTTGGCATTTTCAAAATGATCAATATGTCATTGGCCGCAATCTCATTGCCTGGCGCGATGATGCGGATAATTATGCCTTGGTGCAGGAATTGTGCAAAGTGCTGCATATAGAAGATGTTCAGCAGGAAAAGGCCAGTTTGCCCCAGGTGTGCTGCACGGGGTCGGGCCCCCTGCCGCGCAATGAATTGGGCAAGGTGCTGGCGTCTTTGGGCTATGCCATCAGTGACAGTGTCACCAAAGAGACCACTCTGCTGCTGTGTGAAAAACCAGAGGGCAATTCAAGTAAATTGGTGAAAGCCAGGAAGATGAATATTCCTATACAGTCTTATCAGGAATTTTTTAAGGAAAAGGGGCAGCTGTTTTAGCTGCCCCTGAAAAAGCCTAATTTATTCTTCCACATCTACATGCATCATCATTCCCCCATCTTCATGGTCAAGAATATGACAATGCAGCATCCATGTGCCTGTTTCGGGCAATTCCAAGAGTATATCCACCTGGCCGCCGTTTTTGGGCACATTAATCACGTCTTTATCCAGCAGGCCTCCCTGCGCCGGTGCTTGGCCATTGATGCTGAGCACTCGGAACGATGTGCCATGCAGATGCATGGGATGATCCATTGGATGCGTGTCATTGTTCACGAAACGAATCTTCATGGGTGTGTTTTTCTTGGTTTTAATGGGCTCAACATTCGGATGTTCTTTGCCGTTGATAAACCATCTAAAGTTCATACCCGAATGGCTGTCTGTGCTGCCGTGGGCGCTGTGCCCGCCCTGATCGCTCATCTGCATCGCTTCGCTGTGGCTTGGGCCGTGGCCCATCTGTGCGTGCATATCGACATTTTGCCCCATGCCTGTGGCATCACCGCCCATGGATGAGGTGAGATAGAGAATATGTTCGGGCTCTTTGTCCAGCCACTCTGTGTAATCAGGTTTCTGCACGCCCTGGAAAATATAGCTGCGTCCTTCTTTCTTTTCGCCTTGAATATTCACAGGGATTTTACTGAATACTTTGTAGCTGAAAATCGGTTCTGAAATGCTGTCAAGAATTTCCAAATCGAACTGCCCTGTGGCCTGTTCATTAAACATCAGTTCTGCATCATAGCGCTCTCCCGGGCCAATGATGAATTCTTGTGTTTCATAGGGTTTTTCCACTGGTTGGCCGTCTGTATGCGTGATGCGCAAAGGCCAAGGGCTTTTCACTCGGAAATACGCCGCCGTGCCCGAGCCAATGAAGCGTAGCTTGTGAATCTCTCCCGGCTGTATATTCAAGCTTTGAATCGCTTCGTCTATATAGCCGTTCACCGCAATGGTGTTGCCGATGCGCTCCATCGCGCCAATGCCCAATCCAGGTTGCCAGGCCTTGCCTTCGCCCAGCAGCATATCGCTGAGCATAATGATATGATCACCGTCATATTGATCATCTTCGGGAGCTTTCACAATGAAAGGCGCATACAGTCCGCGATTTACCTGTTCCACCACCGGGCGTGTGTGTGAATGATACCAATAAGTTCCCGACTTGAATAATTTAAATTTGAAACGGAATTTTTCCCCAGGCGCAATGGGCTTGAACGGCCCATCTTCCAAATAGGAAATAGGAGAAAGACCATGCCAGTGAATGGTCGTGGCTTTATCCAGCTTATTCACACCTGCAATGATCATTGTTTCACCCACATTGCCAATGATAGGCATGCCCGGCACTGTGTTGTTATAGCTCCAGGCTTCTAATGTTTTTGTATCTTTGGGTTTAATATCTACTCTTTCAATATTAAATTCCACATGATTGACAGGGCCTTTGACCTGCTTATTCTGTGCACAGGAAAATAGAAAGGCATGTGTCATTAATACAAAGAAAAAAATGTATTTAAACATGTCATATCTCCTCATCAGGTTTTTAAATGCCAACCATTGTCAGCCAGTGTCTGAATAATAAAATTTTCGCTTGCTTTCAAGTCTTCATGCGTCAGAGTGCGTTCTTGGCTGTTCAGGCGCACGCGCAGTGTGATAGCTTTCATTGCGTTGGGCATGGGAAAAACAGAGAGAATTTTTGCGCCCACAATGTGATATGCCGGATCATAGCCGGGCAGACACGAGAGCACACGCTGCACCTCTTCGCCCTGGCTGGCCAGCACGGTGAAATCCTGCACGCTTTCCTGGAAACGCATGGGAGTCTCATAATGATATTTATGAGGCCTTGATTCATTTGCCCAGGGCGTCAAGTCAATTTCAAACATCATTGCAAAGCCTTTGATTTTTCTTTTGCGCAGCAAAAGCGGATGCAGTGAAACTACATAGCCAATGAATTTTTCTGCTGATTGAATATGCAAAATTTCATAGGGATGCGCCCCTTTCCAGTCCAGAGGCAAAAGCGGATTGTCGATTTGCCCAGATACCAGTTTGGCATCAATGCGCAGATGACTCAGCAACGCCTCTAATATATCTGCCGCCTGAATAAATACGCTCTGCTGGCGATCATAGGCCATATAGCCCACATGTGTGCGCTCCTTGTCCAGCTCATGCGCCACACGCCCATATTCAAAAAAGCGAAAGGCTTCAAAATATTTTTGATTTAATTCCAAGGCCTCTAGGAAAGAGGGAATCAGGCTGGGCCGCAGGCGATTGCGATCAGGTGAAAGCGCATGTGAGAGAATAAGATCTTCATTTTTATCATCCCATGCGGCATTTTCCAGCAGTTTTTCTCCAATCAGCGGATGTGTCATCACCTCCATCGCGCGCCCGTGCATCACCAGAAAATCTTGTACAGAACGCCGCAGGCGCACATATAAAGGCAGATTTTTCGGCATCAGCGGCCAAGTCGGGGCCTGGCTTTTCACATGTTCAAATCCATAAATACGTGCCACCTCTTCCACCAGGTCTGCCTGCACCATATGCTCTCTTGTCGAACGCCAGGAGGGCGGATACACCTTCACTGTGTGCTCGTTGTCTCCCGGTTCAATATGAAAACCCAGGGAAAATAAAATGCTCTTGGCTTTTTCCATGTCAATGTCCATGCTCAGCAAAGAACAGGCACGGCGGATGTCAAAAACGATCTCATAGGCCGACCAGTCGGGATTACAGCCCTGCTGAATCTGTCCGACAAATTGACAGGAGGGAAAATATTCTTTGAGTAAATCCGCACAGCGGCCCAGCATGAATTCCACGGATTCGGGATCCAGAGATTTTTCATAACGCATTGAGGCATCTGTGCGCAGGCCCAGGCGTGTGGATGTCTTGCGGATCCTTTGTGCCTGCCAAACAGCGCCTTCCACAAAGATTTGCGTCGTATTTTCTTCAATCGCGCTGTTTTTTCCGCCCATGATGCCTGCAAGAATCAGCGGCCGATTGTCCACAGAGAGCAAAAGATCGCCGCTCTGGAGTGCACGCGACTGATTGTCTAATGTGATAAATTCCTGCGCTTTGTCGCAGTTATGCACTTTTAAAATTCGGCTGCCAAGCTTTTCTGTGTCGAAAAAATGATTAGGCATGCCTGTCTCCAGCATGACATAGTTGGAAATATCCACCAGGGCATTAATGGGATTCACTCCCACGGCGCGCAGACGATGTGCGATTTTCCATTCGCTTTTGCGCCGGGCATCCACGCCCTTGACACAAAAGCCCGCATAGCTGAGGCATTCGTCGCTGCTGACTGAGATTTGCACCGGTGATTCGTCTTCGGTGAAATAAGAGAGCACACGCTCGCGCCATTCTTTGGTGTCAATCTCCTTGAATGGCAGACCAAACAGCGCGGCACATTCTCTGGCGATGCCGTAAATTCCCCATAAATCGGGACGGTGTGTAATAGAATTATTGTCTATTTCTAGCATGACTTCAGGAGAAATGCCCAAAATCTCACTTACAGTGCGCCCCAGGGGTGTATCTTCCGGAAAGACCATAATGCCGCTGTGATCATTGCCAATGTCTAATTCCTGTTCGCTCAGCAACATACCATGGCTGTGATGGCCACAGATTTCTTTCCGCTGCAAAACCATACCATTGGCTAGCTTGGTGCCAATGTCGGCAAAGGGCACAATCTGCCCTTTGCCGACATTGGGCGCACCGCACACCACTTCATGCTGCACACTGCCTGTGTCCACAATGCAAATAGAAAGTTTTTCAACCGTAGGATGGGGTGTTTTTTTTATAATTTTTGCGCTCACAATGTGCTGTAATGATGTGTAGAGCACCTGAACCTGCCCAATTTCAACTGTGCTTTCACTCAGGCGAGCGATCAACTTAGGCACGGATATAGACGAAAGATCAACAAAATCCTGTAACCAACCAAGCAATATTTTCATAGTTATATATTCTACTTTGTCTTCTTTGTTTTGACTAGATGTTTCTTCTTGTAAAAGTAGTTGACGGTAAATTGTAGAATTCTCTATAATGGAAACGAATGCTGAATCCCAAACCTCTTTCTGCCAGTCAGATTTCCTATCAAATCGACATTGATACACTTCTGGAAAAATTAAAACACACATCATACATAAATGCCACACTAGGCCAGGTGCGTGCCGAGCAAGCCATGGAAATGGGTGTGGAAATTGATTCTGTGGGATATAATATTTTGGTTATTGGCCCTCGTGGCAGCGGGCGGCGCCAGGCCGTGCATCGTGTGCTGGAAAAACATCGCGAAATCAAGCAGCCTCTTGATGATATTGTTTTGGTGAATAATTATCAACAGCCAGAACGTCCCCATGCGCTGACCCTGCCTGCCGGCTGTGCTGTGCAGCTGCACGAAAGACTCAAGCTTTTCATTGAAGATGTGCAGAAAATGGTCAACCGTCAGACCCAAAGCGAATCGTATAAAAAACAGCGTGATTCCATGTTTCAAACCCTGGAAGATAAGGAAAGACAAAGACTTAATGCCTTTGAAACCTCTTTGGCTAAAGACGGATTTCAGGTGGTACATTTGGATGGAGAGGAAAAGTCTGAAATTCCAGACTTGATACCCATTTATCATGAACAAATTACTACATTTGAAGAATTGGAAGAAAAGCTGCGCAATGGGGAAATTACCGAAGATACATGGCAAAAGATGCGTGGCCAGTATTATCATTATATGGATGAAATGAAGCAAATTTTCAGCAATCTGCGCGCAGAAAGCCGCGAAATGGAAAGAAAAATTGCACAGCTGAGCCGATCCACTGTCGAGCCCGAACTGGAAAAGCTTTCCCTTCAGATGCGCAGTGAATTCCCCTATAAAAAAGTGGAGCAATATATTCAAAACACATGTTTGGATATATTGGAAAATCTGGGCGAATTTATTCGCGAAGAAGAAACTTTGAACGAAGATGCCCTGGATATGGAAGAGCGCTATGGCATTAATATTCTGGTGAATAATCAAGAATGTAAAAAAAGACCCATCATTTTTGAGAACAATCCCACCTGGACCAATTTGTTCGGCGTGATAGAGGGCAAGCCCGAAGAGGCGAATTTCATGTCTGTCAAGGCCGGCTCTCTTTTACAGGCTTCGGGCGGATTTTTGGTGATGCGCCTGGAAGATCTGCTTCAGGAAGAAGATGTCTGGTTCCATTTCAAGCGCGTGATGATGGGTTCTGAAGTTGTGGTGCAAAGCCCACCCTCGCCACTGATGCAGACTATTTCCCTGAAGCCTGACCCCATTAAGATCCGCGTGAAAGTCCTGCTCACCAGTTCTGTCACGCTGTACGAGCATTTATATCTTCAGGATCAGGAATTTCAAAAACTTTTCAAAATTTTAGGCGAATTTGAAGAGAATATGCCCCGCACAGATGAAAATTGCTGCCGTTTTCTGGCCTTTGCGCAAAGGGTAATTTCCGAAGAAAAACTCCGGCCGCTGACTAAAAAGGGCATGGTCGAACTTTTGGGTTATGGCATTCGCATGTCTCGCCGAAGAGATCGCATCTCTTGCCGCCTGTCTTATGTGGCGGATCTTCTGCGTGAGGCTAATTATTGGGCCATGCAGATGAATCTTGACAAAATTGATGATGTGGCCGTGAAAAAAGCAGAGAATATGCGCACCTATTTTCATAATTTGCCCCAGGAGTTAATCTGGCGCGAGATGAAAAATCAACAGCTGCTCATTGATGTGAAAGGCGAAGCCATTGGCAAAGTGAATGCCCTGGTCGTTATCGAAAGAGGGTTTAACACATTTGGCTGCCCTACATTGATCACCGCACAGGTGTATGCCGGCAAAGACAGTGTGATTAATATAGAACGGGAAGTGGGCCTTTCTGGCGAAATTCATGACAAAGGGGTCTTTATTCTTGAGGGCTTTCTTCATGGGCGCTTTGCCCGCCGCACGCCCCTGGGAATTTCGGCCAGCCTGTGTTTCGAGCAGACCTATGACGGCGTTGAAGGCGACAGTGCCACTTTGGCCGAAATCTGTGTGCTGCTTTCGGCTTTGGGGAAAATCCCCCTCAAGCAGGGCATCGGCATCACTGGTTCTATGAATCAAATGGGTATTATTCAGCCCGTGGGCGGCGTAAATGAAAAAATTAATGGATTTTTCCAGGTTTGCCAACAGAATGGCCTGACAGGAAATCAAGGTGTTATCTTCCCTGAAAGCAATTTAGAGAATATATTTCCTAGTGAGGCCTTGAAAACTGCCATAGAACAGAAACAGTTTTTCCTTTGGCCGGTGCGCACCGTGGAAGAGGCATTGATGCTGCTCTCTGATATGGAAGTGGGTGTTCCCAATAAAAAAGGGAAATATCCTTCCTCTAGTCTCTTTGGCCGCATAGAACAGGAATTGAGAATTTTAAACAGTTAAAAATCCTGATAAAAAGGAGAAAAAATGAAGAAAAATATATTAATGTTGCTGTTATTCAGCTTTTGTTTTGTTTCGCTGCATGCCCAGGAAATGAGCCCGCAGGAGAGAATGAAAGAATTCGGCCTGGCCGATGATCAAATTGCGCGTCTGATGAAGGGCCAGAAGTTGGACGACCTTTCCGCCAGAGACAAGACGGAATTTTCGCTTTTTGTGAAAAATTCTTATCTGGCGCCCAAGCTGGTATCCATTATGAACAGCCTGCGCCCCAAACTGAGCGCAGAGTCTTTGTCCTATCTGCCAAATCAAGGCAATACCAATCGTGTTGACCTGCTGAATGCAATGCTGCGCCTGAGCAGCCTGAGCAGCCTGCAGTATTATGACCCGGGAAAGAGGAAAACCCGGCAGCTTATTTACGGCGCCACCACGGTGGATTCACCCAATGCCGTTTCGGGTAAGCCTGATAATCTGCTTTCCAGCCGCCCCGATACCTATACCACCTATCTGCGCCAGACAGATGATGTCTTTGGTGCGGTAAATTATCAGGTGGATTATTATGCCAGTTTGGATGAAGTAGCCATGGTGCTGACCAATATGGACAGCATGAAAACAAAGATCATCGCCTTTCCTTTTGCTTCCAAAGGAGATTATCGTTTCATTATCCAGTGTATTCCGCTGTATCCTGCCAAGGGCAGCCTGCTGTACACGGCTATTTTAACCAAGGAAGACCCAATGACATTCTCTCGCACAAGTCTGATTAATGTGTTGATGAGCTATATGGAAGCATATAAAGAATGGTTTGTGGCAAATTATCCCGCCAGCAGAGGAGAGGGTTAGGAACCGACCCTCGCATAGATTTGTCTAAAAACAAAGAAAAGGCGCCAATCTGCAATAGAAAGGCGCCTTTTTAGTGAAAATTAAACCTGATGAATTGCGTCTGTGGGGCAGACAGACTCGCAGGCTGCGCAGTCTACACAAATGCTTTCGTCGATGACGCGTACACCCTCGCCCTCAGAAATGGCGTTCACAGGACACTGGCCCTCGCATGCGCCGCAATTCACACATTTATCACTTTCAATAAAACGAGACATAAACACCTCCCAGAGACTATTCTCTCTATTCATCGGTTATTATATCACGAAAATGCCTGTGTAACAATAAAAATTTGTATTTTTTTGTCTTTTTCTTTCTGTGGAGTTATCAGGCATGACTTTTAAGAATTTTATATGTTGATTAAAATGAATAAATTAGAGTAGATTTGTGATATTAAGGAGAATAGGAAGAGAATATGACATTAGAAGATATAGGCGTAGTTTTTGAATCAATCAGGCCCGCTCTTCAGGCCGATGGCGGCGATGCAGAGCTGGTGGAAATTACTCCTGATAATATTCTGCTTATACGCCTGCGGGGAAACTGCCAGGGCTGTGTATATTCCACCATGACGGTAAAAATGGGCATTGAACGTTATTTAACCCAATACTTTCCCGAATTAAGTTCTGTTGAAATTATAGAATAAGTAAAAAATTAAAAGACTCAGAAAGAAGCATATGGACTATCGAACATTACCTAAAATCGAGTTGCATCGCCATTTAGAGGGAAATTTTTCTCCCAGAGTGCTGTATCATATGGCCCAGAAAAATCATCTCTCTTTCCCAAGAGATTATGAAGAGTTCAAGGCCAAGCTGCAGTTTCCTAAAGATTCCCCGCCCGATTTTTTCCTGTTTCTCAGTAAATTTTATAATACCTGGTATAAAAGCCTGGATGATGTGCATGAAGTGGTGTACACCTCTATGAAAGAGATGGCCCTGGATGATAATCTCGCCTATTTAGAATTGCGTTTTAATCCTATTCATTATGCCATTCACTGTGGCTTTGATCCTGTTGACACATTGAATACGGTGCTCTCTGCTCTGCGCCAGGCCGTGGACGAAAGAGGGATCTTTGCGCGTTATCTCATCACATTTAACCGTGGCTTTCAAAAACAGGAAGAAATGAAAGGCTTGCTGACAAGATTTCAGAAAGAAGCAGACCTTACTGGTGTGGTGGGCCTTGATTTGGCAGGGGATGAGGTGAATTTCCCTCCTGAATTATTTACAGACTTTTTTCAATATGCACATGCACAGGGATTTAAAGCCACATTTCATGCCGGGGAAGTCAGTTCTCCTGAGCAGATTCGCTGCGCCGTGATGGACAATCAGGCTTTGCGCATCGGCCATGGGGTTTCTCTTATTCAAGACCCCTCTTTATTGCAGCAGATGAAAGATAAAGAGGTCACATTTGAAATGTGCCCCATCAGCAATTATCAGACAGGTGCCTGGGCCGATACACCCAATCACCCCATCAAGCGCCTGCTGCGTGAGGGACTTAAGGTGACTTTGAACTCGGATGACCCCACTGTACAAAACAGCGAATTGTATGATGAATATAAAGTGGCACATGAAAAAATGGGCCTGACCCTGGATGAACTGGCCAGGCTGAATCATAATTCTATCGACGGCTGTTTCCTCTCTGATCAAGAAAAACAAAAATTGCGCCGGGATTTCGACGCAGAATGGAAAAAGGCTGTTCAGTAGCTTTTAGAAAGTCAAACTGAACACATGATCTTTCTTTAAGAAAATAATCTCTGTCAAAGGAATCTCCATCGCGGCTTGTGTGCGTTCGCTATTGGTCACTTTGCCGCCGATAATCTCTGAAATGGGCCGTGAAGTTGTGATGTTGATGATCATCTTGGACGAGGCAATTTCCTTTTGAGCCGCAGGGATTTTTTCCTGGTATTCAACAATGGCCTGGGCCAGGCCGCCCAAATATTCCTTTTCTGCCTTGCTGTCTCTCTCTGAGGGCATAGGCGGAAGAATAGGAAGATGTTCCTCCAGTTTTTTGCGGTTGCGATCGTTAAATTCAGCGCGGATGGTGGTGGTGTTTCCCATAGAGAAAACTGAAAAAATAGAACGAATTTTAGGGTCAGCCAATGTTTGAAAATCATTAAAATCAAAGCTGACATTCACTGTATATCGCCCAGACTTTGCATCGTAAGAGGTATTTTGTTTATAGTTTTTCTGGGCATAGCGATAGGCTGTCAGGGGGTCGCTGATGCTGGTGGGCAACACATCTCTGGGTGATTCAATACCTGAGAATAAATCCAAGTTTTTCAAGTAAGTGCCGAAAATCGGCTGCACAATCAGATTAACATTGACATGCCCAGAAATGCGCCCGCCCCCTTCATCATTAAGGGCAAGGTCCATTTTCTGCTGACAAGAAATCATCAGGACAAATAAAGTTGATAAAGCAAGGAAATTTTTCTTAATAGGCATAAATCGCCTCACTTATAATAGGATTTTGCAAGTCTTCCACATACCAAATATAGCCATATCTGCGCATAATGGCCGTATTTTGCACAGAAGAACCCGAAGGAAAGCTGATATTCACAGCAACAGTGGTTTCTTTTTGTCCTGTCATCTGAAATTCCGTCACGCTGATCTGCGGATTGAGAAAGGCCGCTTTTTGCGGCTCTGTCATTTCTGAAAGATGCCCCTGAAAATAAGCCGCCTGCAGCAGAGCCGGCTCTTTCGCCACTTTTTTCAATTTATCAAATTCACCTTGATACAGCAAATTGAAATATTGCAATGCACGCATTTGAGGAGACTTCAAAATCGAACACGATGTCACAGAAAATATCAATACTGTCAATAATAAAAAAGTCAATTTGTTCACAATTCTATTCTAAAGGAAGCAAGGGGCAAAGAGCAAGAGTTTTTCACCATAAAAAACCTTTCCTCTTTGCTTAAGGGATTTTTTTCTATATGATATACACCTGCAATGCTGCAAAAGGAAAATACACAATGCCCCAAACGGGGATTTTGCATTTTTATCGATGCCGACTCTTTTCCCTCTGCCTCAAGAGATTTGATTATCCGCATGGCAAAAAAAAGACAATGGCAATGTTGCTTTGCCGCAAACAGGCCGTTGCCCATCAAGGACGATCGCGATATTCAGATGGTGATCGTGCCGGCAGGGAAAGATATGGCCGATCATTATATTGCCCTTCATGCCGGCATTTATGATATTGTCTTAACACGGGATATACTTTTGGCAGAACTTTTAGTAAAGACTAACATCAGTGTGATTAATCATCTGGGAGAGATTTTTGACCAGAACAATATTGCCGAAAGACGATCTGTACGTGATTTCAGTTTCCATGCGCATCAATGCGGCCTGATAAGCCCGCCGCGGGCAAAATCTGCCTATGGACAAAAGGAATTGAATCAATTGGCCAATAGCCTGGATCGTATGATGAGCGTATTGATGAAAAAGAAAATCCATGCTCAAGGAGAAGCAAAATGACAGTAAAAGACGGAGCCGTTGTGATTTTTAACTGTATTATTAAAGATGCTGAGGGAGAGGTTCTGGAAGACAGCACAGCCGGCCCCGCCAGCTATATTCAGGGCATTGGCATGGCCCTGCCCGCGATAGAAAATGCCCTGGCCGGAAAAGAGCCTGGATTTGAAACCACTATTTCTCTAGAGCCTGAAATGGCCTTTGGCCCCTATAATGAAGAGATGGTATTCAGCGTGCCCATCGAGGAATTTGAAGGCCAGGAATTGGCCGTGGGCATGGAATTTCTGCCCGATGAAGATATGGAGCAGATTGTTTGGCGCGTCTCTTCCATTGAAGACGACACAGTCGTGCTCAATGGCAATCATCCCTATGCCGGCATGACATTGATTTTTGAAATCAAGATTTTAGAAGTGCGCGAAGCCACGCCTAAAGAATTGGAACATGGACATGTGCATCTGCATGGCGATGAACATGAAGAAGATGAATAATGCTTTTTGTATATGGATTCAAAAGAATAGCTGAATATCTTCAATAGAAAATTTCTCGTTTATCTAGAAAAATACCGCATTACTTTTTTCTTTGCCCCCCTTGACAAGGTGGATCGAAGAGAGATAAATTCACTTCTAGTCTTAAAAACACTTACTGATATAGGAGGAATAAAGTGTTGCGATTGATTTGTTTTTTAAGTCTTGTTCTAGCCTCTCTGATGGCATGTTCTGCGCCCAGCACCGAATACACTATCAGGGAAAAAAATACCGTAGATGAGAGCTCTGTGGCGATCCCGAATCAGCCGCCTGCCGGTTATCAGCCGCCTGCCGGTCTTCCCTCTAATATAGAGGATCTTTTTAATAAGCTGACCTATAATTACTGGGCGGGGCCAAGTGGGATTCCCAAGGAGTTTTTCTATTTTAAAAAGGATAATTCTTCGAGCAATGGCCACGCGATGTATCATATTGAGATTATTAAGCAGGCTTCTGTGGGCAGACCGGCTGAGCATATGCATTACTATACGCTGAAAGCATTTTCCGATTCCTCTATTTCCGGAGGTATCTGGGCAGCGGATTTTTATCTTAAGGACAGCGACGGCAAATTAAACCTGAACACCAAGATGGGATACAGAATGAAATTTCTCACTCTTACCAAGGCTGAGGTTACATTTTCCCCCAAGGTGCAGAGCAATAGAACAAAGGATTATGGTACATTCATTGTAACATCCCAGTAATACGGGTAAATTTGTCATAAAAGCCGCCCTTTTTAGGGTGGCTTTCTAATTGATGCCGCGGCAAGCCTGCTCGATCACCTGCGCATCATAGCCCAGAGACAGTGCATCCTGATATGTATATTCCACGCAATAATCCCGTGCCAGTCCGCAGATAAACAAAGCGATATCCTCTTTCGGCAAGAGCAGATTTTCCAGGCCCGTGGGTGTTCTGTCATTTTCAAAAAAAGCCGAATATGAATCACTTTGTATTCTATATCCTTTGCGCAGAATGAAATGAATATGATTCTGATCTAATTCGGGATGGAATTCTGCCCCCCTGCTGCCCTGCACGCAATGGTCTGGCCACAGGGTTTGCATACCGTAGTACAGCTGTATTTGTTCAAAGGGTTTTTTGCCTGGATGCGCACTGGCAAAGGAATGATGATGCGCAGGGTGCCAGTCCTGGGCGGCCACAACATAGGGGAATTCCTTCATCAATTGATTTATCACCGGCACAATCTCATGTGCATGGGGCACAGGCAAGGCGCCATGTGTGAAAAAATCGCGCTGCACATCCACAATTAGCAGAACTTTCCTTTTCTCTCTCGTTTTTTGCATGGTGGCATAAACTCCTGTTTTCAGATATATTAATCTATATGAATTCAGTTGAGCAAGATAAAACAAATATCATATTTGCCTTGTGGCAAATGCATAGCAAAGCTTCAGATTTTCATGGCAATGCACAAAGCATTTTGAAAGCCTGCAGGCAAGCCGCCGCCGGCGGCGCTGCCGGCCTTGTTACTCCTGCATTTTCTGTGTCTGGGTATATGGCAAATCATCTAAAAGTTCGTTCCGATTTTTTGAACAAACAGCAGCAGGCGCTTGATTTTTTACAAGATAATTTGCCCAAAGATTTTGTTTTGGTTTTGGGAAGTTTTTCCGCCAAGGGCCAGAAAACTGTTGCTCTTGGGGCCAAGATGGAAAATGGCATATTCACACATCGGGGAGTGAGGATCAAGGTTTTATTTTTTAATGAAATTTCCACCGAAAAAAGCGAAATTTGTGCACAAAAAGAGGGTGTTGACCTGTTGATTGTCCTTGATCAGGCTTTCTACACGTCAGGCAGCTGTCCTGGCAAAAATTCGCTGGTAGGGCAATGGATAGAGCATATTCCTGTTTTATATGTGAACGCCGCAGGAGGCCAAGGTGGATACATTTTCTGTGGCCAGAGCCAATTGATTCCCACGGGTGCCCCCTTTATGCATCAGGCTGATTTTTCAGAAAAATTCATCCTGGCAAAACCCTTTGCCGCAGGGAAAGAAACAAGCAATTGTTCTGAAATTCGAGAAGAAGAATATTGGTATCAGGCCTTGTTGGCCGGCATACGTGATTTTGTATGCGATGCGGGTTTTTCCGCTGTGCATTTGGGTCTTTCGGGCGGGATAGACAGTGCCTTGGTCGCGACCCTGGCGGCCGAAGCGCTGGGGAGTGGAAATGTCACCGGTGTGCTGATGCCCAGTCGATATTCCAGCGAAGGCAGTGTGCGCGATGCCTTGGCCCTGGCACATAATCTGGGTATTGCCACTTTGATCATTGGCATTGAGGAAATGCATCATACAGCGCACAGAGTCTTGGGGGAATATTTCATGGTGGAGGGCCTGGCCGATGAAAATCTGCAGGCACGCATCAGGGCATTATTGCTCATGACTTATAGTAATTCCAGCGGGTCTTTATTGCTGAACACAGGGAATAAAAGCGAGCTGGCTGTTGGCTACAGCACATTATACGGCGACAGCTGTGGCGTGCTAGCCGTCATTGGCGATTTGTGGAAAACACAAGTGTATCAGCTATGCAGATATATCAATGATAAAATAGGCAAAGAAATTATTCCCTCTGCTGTTTTGACAAAGGCGCCTTCAGCAGAATTGCGCCCCAATCAAAAAGATCAAGACAGCCTGCCCGATTATGAAGTTCTGGATGCTGTGTTGGGCCGTTATCTGCAAAAAGACTTTTCCAAAGAAGCCCTGGTGAATGAAGGATATGACGAAGCTGTGATTGAGCATCTGATAAAATTATTTCATGCCAGCGCTTATAAAAGGGCACAGACCGCCCCGGTGCTGCGCCTGAGCAGCACAGCTTTTGGCTTTGAACAGGCAGATATTTGTTGAGGTTGTAAAAAGTTTGTAAAAAATTATAAAATCCGACTTGACACTTTTTCTTATTTTTAGTACAGTACGAAGGCTTGCTCGTAAACAGCCTGCTTTTTAAAGTGAGCGGCCCCATTTGGGACAGGCTTATTCCTGCCTTTCGCGGGATGTGTTTAAAGTTTAAAATATACACATAGTAATAGATGTTTCTGAGGAGAGCTAGTATTAATGCCAACCATTAATCAACTTGTGCGCTTTGGTCGTTCCAGTTCGCATGCAAAGACAAAGTCACCTGCATTAGAGAATTGCCCCCAAAAGAGAGGTGTATGTCTGCGTGTAATGACGACGACCCCTAAAAAGCCTAATTCTGCCCTGAGAAAGGTGGCCCGTGTGCGCCTGTCGAATGGCATTGAGGTGTGGGCGTATATTCCCGGTATTGGGCATAATCTGCAAGAGCACAGCGTGGTTTTGGTGCGCGGGGGAAGAGTGAAAGACCTTCCTGGTGTGCGTTATCATATCGTTCGTGGAACCAAGGATAGCCTGGGTGTGGATGGGCGTCGTCAGGGTCGCAGCAAATATGGAAGCAAGCGCCCGAAGGCTTAGTTTGTGTAAGGGGTAGGTAGTGTATGCCAAGGAAGAAATATAATAAGATTAAGCGGATTATCGAACCTGATTTTAAATATAACAGCGAAGTGCTGGCTCGTTTTGTGGGTCGCATGATGCTGAGCGGCAAGAAGCTGACCTGTCAGAAGATTTTGCATGGGGCTCTGGATTATGTGGCAGAGAAGACACAGAAGGAGCCAATGGAAGTTTTTCTGAAGGCATTGGATAATGTGAAGCCGGTGGTGGAAGTGAAGAGCCGTCGTGTTGGCGGTGCAACATTTCAGATTCCTATTGAAATTAGGGATGCGCGCCGTGAGGCTTTGGCGATGCGATGGATTATTGCCAGCGCCCGCAGGAGGAGTGGCCGCAGCATGGTGGAGCGCCTGGGTGGTGAATTTGTGGATGCCTATAGCAATTCGGGTGCGGCGCATAAGAAAAAAGAAGATATGCATAAGATGGCAGAAGCCAATAGGGCTTTTGCTCACTTCAGATAAGGCGCTGCATAGGGGTAGTTGCTATTTTTGGGGTGATGTTGTATCCTTGTTTGAGTTTTTGTTTGAATAGAAAAAATTGATTTAAGTTAATGATTTAGCTGGAGGGGATAATTTATGGCAAAGGAGAAATTTGTAAGAAGCAAGCCGCATGTTAACGTGGGCACAATCGGTCACGTTGACCATGGCAAGACGACTTTGACCGCTGCTATTTCTTCCTACTGCTCTCGTAAGATGGGTGGTAAGGAAATGAAGTATGATGATATTGATAATGCTCCGGAGGAGAAGGCTCGTGGTATCACCATTAATGCCCGCCATATTGAGTATGAATCTGACAATCGTCACTATGCTCATATTGACTGTCCCGGTCACGCCGACTATATCAAAAATATGATTACCGGTGCTGCCCAGATGGATGGTGGTATTTTGCTGGTGGCTGCCGATTCGGGTGCTGAGCCTCAGACTCGTGAGCATATTTTGCTGGCTCGCCAGGTGGGTGTGCCCAAGCTGATTGTTTTTATGAATAAGATGGACTTGGCTGACGCCGAGCTGGTGGATATGGTGGAAGAGGAAGTGCGCGATCTGCTGAAGATGTATGGCTTTCCCGGTGATGAGATTCCTGTGATTCGCGGTTCTGCTTTCAGGGCAATGAGTGAGCCCGACAATGCCGAGGCAAATAAGTGCATTGAGGATCTGCTGAAGGCAATGGATGATTATTTCCCCGTGCCCGAGCGTGCGATTGACAAGCCTTTCCTGTTGCCTATTGAGGATGTGTTTTCTATTTCTGGTCGCGGTACTGTTGTAACCGGTCGTGTGGAACAGGGTGTTATTAAGGTTGGTGAGGAAGTGGAAATTGTTGGCATCACTGAAACCAAGAAGACCACTGTGACCGGCGTGGAAATGTTCCAGAAGATTTTGGACGAGGGCCGGGCGGGCGACAATGTGGGTTGTCTGCTGCGTGGTGTGGATAAGAATCAGGTTGAGCGTGGCCAGGTTTTGGCCAAGCCGGGTTCTATTACTCCTCATAAGAAATTTAAAGCTGCGATTTACTGTTTAAGCAAGGAAGAGGGTGGTCGTCATTCTCCCTTCTTTAGTGGTTATCGTCCTCAGTTTTATTTTCGTACTACAGATATTACTGGGTCTGTCACCCTGCCTGAAGGCAAGGAGATGGTGATGCCCGGTGACAATACGGAGATTGTGGCTGAACTGATTCATCCGATTGCCATGGACAAAGGCCTGCGTTTTGCTATTCGTGAGGGTGGCAGAACTGTGGCTTCGGGTCAGGTTATCGAGGTTATTGAGTAAGAATTGTGAGGCTTCTGTGCCCTTTGTGGGTGCAGGGTGTCTTTTTAAGGGGTGGAGAGTTTTTCATGGGCAAGGCCAGAATACGTGTAAAATTACGTGGATTTGATGTTGGGTTGTTGGATAAAAGTGCGGGGTCTATTGTGCAGACCGTGCAGAAGCTGGGCACAAAGGTGGCCGGCCCTATTCCTTTGCCCACGAAGATTAGCAAGTATACGGTCTTAAGATCGCCGTTTGTTAATAAGAAGTCTCGCGAGCAGTTCGAGATGAGAACACATAAGCGTTTGATTGATATTATTGATCCGACGCCGGATGTGATGGAGGCGCTGATGCGCCAAGAGCTTCCTGCTGGGGTGGATGTTGTCATCAAGCAGTGGAAGGGTTAGTTTGTGTTAAGTAAAATCCGGGATGGAAGACGGGATGATAGGACTGATTGGTAAAAAAATTGGCATGACTCAATTATTTGATGAAGCAGGTGTATTGACCCCTGTTACTGTTGTCAAGGTTGACCCCAATGTTGTGGTGAAAAAGAAGACCCTGGAAAAAGATGGTTATAATGCTGTTTTGCTTGGCTGTGTGGATGTGAAGCCCGGCAGAGTGAGCCGTCCTGTCAAGGGGCAGTTCCCCGGGGGTGTTTCTCCCAAAAAAGTGCTTTGTGAGTTTAGGGATTTTGATAAGGAATTGAACATTGGCGATAGCCTGGGTGTGGATCTGTTTAACTCGTCTCGTTTTGTGGATGTTGTGGGCATTAGCAAAGGCAAGGGTTTTGCCGGCGTGATGAAGCGCCATGGCTTTGGCGGGGGACGGGAAACACATGGTTCTAAATTTCATCGTGAACCCGGTTCTACGGGGCAAAGTACGACTCCGGCAAATACCAAGCCGGGCAGAAAAATGCCCGGGCGCATGGGCTGTGACAGGGTGACTGTGCAGAATTTACGTCTTGTCAAGGTGGATGCTGAGTCTGGTTTGTTGTTGATTAAAGGTGCTGTGCCAGGCGTGAATAACAGTTTTGTTTTAGTTCTGCAGGCTGTAAAAGGGAAATAGGAAATGGATAAGAAGGTTTATTCTGTTGATGGCAAGGAAAAGAAAGTTCTCGAGCTTGAAGATAGCGTATTTGCTGTGACAGCCAGTATGGGTTCTATTTATCATGCCATTCGTAATGAATTAGCAAATCGAAGAGTGGGTACTTCCTGCACGAAAACGCGCAGCGAAGTGAATTTGCGCCATCAAAAGCCGTATCGCCAGAAGGGTACTGGCCGTGCCCGTGCCGGACGCACGAACAGTCCTATTTGGGTGGGCGGCGGTGTGGCATTTGGGCCCAAGCCTCGTGATTATTCCTATACTCTGCCCAAAAAGATTAAAAGATTGGCTATTAAGTCTATTTTATCTATGCGTGCAGCCACAGACTGTATGAGCATTGTGGAAGATTTCACGATTGACAGCGGAAAAACAAAAGATTTAGTAGCGATTTTGAAGTGTTTCTTTCAGGCTGAGCGTGCTGTTGTTGTGATGAAAGATGATGATAAAATGTTGCGCCGTGCGGGCAGAAATCTGCCGAATGTGAGATTTTTGGCATATAATAGATTGGAAGCGCATGAGCTTTTCTATGCGAAAAAAATGTTGGTTTTAGAAACTGCGGCGGTTAAGCTTGGTGAATTTTATACTAATAGGTAGCAGGTGGGGTATATGGAAAAGGTAAGAATGGAACAAGTTATTATTCGGCCTGTGCTCACTGAGAAGTCTGCCTTTTTAGGGGAAGGTGCTAAAAGGGTTTACACTTTTAAGGTCTGCCGTTTTTCTAATAAAGTTGAAATTATGAAGGCTGTTGAAGCTATGTTTTCGGTGAAACCTTTGTCTTGTTCAATTGTGAATGTTCGCGGGAAAAAAAGGGCCAATGTTCCCTATCGCGGCAGCGTGAAAAGAGGCCATGGGTTTACTTCTTCTTGGAAAAAAGCATATGTGACTTTGCCCAGCGGTGTTACCATTGCGGAGCTTGAGTCTTAGGAGTTTGTAAGTGGGTATTAAGACGTTTAATCCGACAAGTAATGGTCAGCGTGATCGTCAGGGGTTGACTTTCTCTGAGATAACCACTGGCAGGCCTGAAAAATCCCTGACCAAGGGAAAGAGTGAACTGGCCGGGCGCAGTGCCGGGCGCATCAGTGTGCGTCGCCGCGGCGGCGGGCACAAGGTATTGTATCGCATTATTGATTTTAAAAGAGACAAGGCGGGTATTCCGGCCAAGGTTGTCAGCGTGGAATATGATCCCAATCGTACAGCTTTTATTTCTTTGCTGCATTATGCGGATGGTGAGAAGCGCTATATTTTGTGGCCCAAGGGTTTGGCTGTGGGGTCGACTGTTGTTTCGGGCGAAGATGCGCCTATTGAAGTAGGAAATTCTCTGCCCTTGGAAAAAATTCCTGTGGGTCGCTTGGTGCATAATATTGAATTGCATCGCGGCAAGGGCGGGCAGATGGCACGCAGTGCTGGCGGTTCTGCCGTGCTGGCGGCCTTGGATGGCGACTATGCCACATTGCGGCTTCCTTCAGGTGAAGTGCGTTATGTGCATAGAAAATGCTATGCCACTTTGGGTGAAGTGGGCAATGAAGATTGTATGAATGTGAAGCTGGGCAAAGCTGGGCGTTCGCGCTGGATGGGTAATCGCCCCAAGGTGCGTGGTGTGGCTATGAACCCTGTGGATCATCCCTTGGGTGGTGGTGAAGGCCGCAGTTCTGGCGGTCGTCATCCTGTGTCTCCTTGGGGTATGCCTACCAAGGGTTATAAGACCAGGAAGAAGAATAATAGAACGAATCGCTTTATTGTGAAGAGAAGGAAATAGGAGTACTCATGTCAAGGTCTGTAAAAAAAGGTCCCTTTGTGGCCAAAAGCCTGTACAAGAAAGTTCTTGAAGCACAGGGAAGCACAAAGGTGAGAAAGGAAATTAAAACTTATTCTCGCTGTACAACTATTATTCCTGAGATGGTTGGACTGACAATTGGCGTGCATAACGGGCGCATTTTTGTTCCTGTTTATGTCACAGAAAATTTGGTGGGGCATAAGCTGGGCGAGTTTTCTCCTACACGTATTTTCAGGGGGCATGCCGGTTCCGACAAGAAGGGCAGGAGGTAGTATATGGATAATGCAGTTTTTTACAAAGCGATTTCAAAATACCTTCCTATCAGCGCGCATAAGGTGCGCCCGGTGGCTAATTGCATTCGTCGCCAGTCTTGTGAAAAGGCTTTGGCCGTGCTGGATGCGATGCCTCAGAAGGGTGCTTTTTTTATTAAGCGTACTTTGAAGAGTGCGATTGCCAATGCGATGGACAGAAACAACAAATTGGATGAAAGCACATTGTTTATCAGTGAATTATTGGTGAATGAGGGTCCTCAAGCCAAGCGTTTATGGGCGCGCAGCCGTGGCCGCGCTGATCGTTTAATTAAAAGATCGAGCCATATTGTTGTGGTGGTGAAAGAGGGGGGGAGGTAAGTAATGGGGCAGAAAGTACATCCCTATGGCCTGCGTCTTGGCATAAATAAAGCATGGAAAAGCTGCTGGTATGTGGAACCCAGAGAATATGCAAAGACTTTGCATGAAGATTTGTTGCTGAGAAAAGCCTTGATGAATTATCCCGAGGCAAAGACAGCAGATATTTCTGATGTGGAAATTATTCGCCAGCCGGGTCGTATTGTTTTGGTGATTTACACGGCTCGCCCTGGTGTTTTGATTGGCAGCAAAGGTGCGAATATTGAACGTATTAATGCAAATTTGCAGAAATTAACATCGCAGAATTTAAAAGTGAAAGTGCGTGAAATGCGCCGCCCTGAGGTAGAGGCTCAGGTCATTGCCCTGAATATTGCTCGTCAGTTAAAGATGAGAAGTCCATTCCGCAAGACATTGAAGCAAGCTATTGCCTTGGCGATGAAGTCTGGCGCATTGGGCATTAAGATTCGCATTTCCGGGCGCTTGGGTGGTGCGGAAATGTCGCGTGATTTCGAGCTGAAAGAGGGGCGTGTGCCTCTGCATACATTAAGAGCCGACATCAATTATGGTTTTACTGAATCGATGACGACTTTTGGTGTGATTGGTGTGAAAGTCTGGGTTTTCAAGAGCGAAATCCTGGGCAATGAACAGAAAGAAGATGCCGGTGTTTTGGTGAAGAAGAAAGAAGCCAATAGGGAGGCAGGCTATGCTGAGTCCTAAAAGAGTAAAACATAGAAAGCGGCAGCGCGGCCGCATGCGCGGTGAGGCGACTCGATGCAATAGCGTGGCCTTTGGTGAGTTTGCCTTGGTCAGTATGGGTCTGCATTGGATTACTGCGCGCCAGATTGAAGCAGCGCGTATTGCTATGACACGCCATACCAAGCGTGGTGGTAAAGTCTGGATTCGTGTTTTTCCGGATATTCCCTATACAAAAAAGCCGGCTGAAACACGCATGGGGAAGGGAAAGGGAAGCCCGGAGAAATGGGTGGCCGAAGTGAAGCCTGGCACAGTGATGTTCGAGCTGGCGGGTGTGCCTGCTTCGGTGGCGCGCCGCGCGATGCAGCTGGCGGGGGCTAAATTACCTGTGCATACGCGTTTTGTTGCTCGCAGGGAGGTGCTGGCACATGGCTAAGAAGGAAGATTTTCGTGTGTTGACATTGGATGAACAGATTCAGAAAAGAGAAGAATTAGTGACAAAATTGCGCAAGCATCGCTTTTCTTCTGTGATGGGCAAGGTGGAAAACCCTATGGAGGGACGAATGCTGCGCCGCTCGATTGCCAGATTAAACACATTGATTCATGAGAAGAAGAGGGCTTCGGTATGAAAAACGGAAAAAAAATTCCGAATAAAAAGACCTTTATTGGCTTGGTGACGAGTGACAAGATGGATAAAACTGTGGTAGTATCTGTCTCTGGGCGTGTTTTGCATCCTTTATATGATAAATATGTTGTGCGCTCGAAGAAATATAAAGTGCATGATGAGAATAATCAGGCTGGGGTGGGCGATCGTGTTCAGATTCAAGAATGTCGCCCTATATCGAAGGATAAATATTTTCGCCTGTTGAATATTATAGAGAAGGCTCAGTAGGAGATTTTATCATGATACAGATGCTGACAGATATGACAGTTGCTGACAACTCCGGAGCTAAAATTGCCCATTGTATCAAGGTTTTGGGCGGAAGTAAAAAGCGCTATGCACGCATTGGTGATGTCATTGTTGTGTCATTAAAGGAAGTAATTCCCAATGCCCCGGTGAAGAAAGGCGATGTGCGCAAAGCCGTTGTGGTGCGTGTGGCAAAAGAGTATCGAAGAGTCGATGGTTCTTATGTACGCTTTGATGATAATGCTTGTGTTTTGTTGGATGGCCAAAGAAATCCCGTGGGCAAGCGCATTTTTGGCCCGGTGGCCAGAGAGCTGAGAGAAGATGCGAATTTTATGAAGATTATTTCTCTTGCTCCAGAGGTTCTTTAGGAGATTGATGTGATGAATAATGTGAAGCTTCGCCAGGGTGATACCGTCGTGGTGGTCACAGGCCGGGACAAGAAAAAATCAGGGAAAGTTCTTCGTGTGGATAGAGAGAAGGGCCGGGTATTTGTTGAGGGTGTGAATATTGTTAAAAAAACCCAAAAGCCCCGCCGCGAAGGAGAAAAAGGCGCCATTATTGAGGTGGAAGCGAGTATACATGTTTCTAATGTAATGTTAAAATGCCCCAAGTGTGGCCCTGCACGGGTGAGAGCAGATCTCTCTTCTAAGCAGAAAACACGTGTTTGTCATAAATGCGGAGGAGTGTTATAGTGGCGAAAAAGAAGCCTGTTGCGGGGGCGGTTCCGCGCTTGTTGCAGTTTTACAGAGATAAAATTGTTCCTCAGCTGATTAAGGATTTGAAATATAAAAATGTGATGCAGGTGCCCAAGCTGGAGAAAGTGGTGGTGTCTGTGGGCATGGGTGAGGCTGTCACCAATAAAAAACTGCTGGATGTTGCCGTGAAGGAATTGGGTCAGATTACCGGGCAAAAGGCTGTGAAGACCCAGGCAAGAAAGTCTATTGCGAATTTTAAGATTCGCCAGGGCATGGAAATTGGCGCCAAGGTGACATTGCGCGGTGTGCGTATGTATGAATTTTTAGACCGTCTGATTAATGTGGCGCTGCCGCGCGTGAAGGACTTTCGCGGTGTGGGTGTTAAGGGTTTTGATGGACGAGGGAATTACAGTTTTGGTATTGAAGAGCAAATAATTTTCCCTGAAATCGATTTTGATCAGGTGGAGCAAGTGAGTGGCATGAATATTGCCGTGGTGACGACAGCGAAGACTGATGATGAGGCAAGGGAATTGTTAAGGGGTTTTGGTATGCCCTTTGCAAGGTAGCGAAATAGGGGAGAGTTATGGCAAAGAAATCGTTGATTTACAAGGCATTAAAGACACCTAAGTATAAGACGCGTGCGTATAATCGCTGCAAGGTGTGCGGCCGCCCCCGTGGATATATGCGTGATTTTCAGATGTGTAGAATTTGCTTCAGAGAATTGGCCAGCCGCGGCTTTATTCCTGGTGTAACAAAATCAAGTTGGTAGGTGTTGAATAAATGAGTGTTTCTGATCCAGTTGCTGATATGCTGACAAAGATTCGCAATGCGAATAGTGCCCAGCACGAGAAAGTTGATATCTCTTTGTCTCGTCTGAAACTTGAAGTTATTAAGGTTTTGAAAAACGAAGGATACATTAAAAACTATAAAAGAGTTGTTGTCGGGGATATGAATTGTGTCAGGGTGTATCTGAAGTATAATGATAATACCAGCCCCGTTATTCATGGGATACAGAGGATTTCCACACCCGGCCGCCGTGTTTATTCGGGATATAAAACCCTGCCGCGCGTGCTGAATGGATTGGGTTCTCTCATTGTCTCCAGCAGCAAAGGGATTATCACAGGAAAGAAAGCAGCCGAGGCTAAGGTTGGCGGCGAGCTGCTGTGCCGTGTTTGGTAGGGGGTTGTTGGAATGTCTCGTGTTGGAAATAAAGAAATACCGTTGCCCAAAGGTGTGTCTGTGACAGCTGCTAATGGCATATTGACAGTGAAAGGCGCCAAGGGTGAATTGAAGCAGGCCTATTGCGAAGAGGTGAGCTTTGATATTGGGCAGGAGAGTATTAAGGTTTTGCGCAAGGATGAATCCAAAAGAGCAAAATCTATGCATGGCTTGTATAGAAATCTCTTGGCGAATATGACCAAGGGTGTGACAGAAGGTTTTAGCAAGACATTATTGATCTCGGGGACAGGTTATCGTGCGGAATTAAAGGGTACTAGCTTGTTTTTGAATCTGGGCTATTCCATGCAGATTGAATATATTCCCCCTGCGGGGATTACTGTGGCCTGTGAAAGCCCAACAAAGGTGATTGTTTCGGGTATTGATCGCCAGCTGGTGGGCCAGGCGGCTGCCGATATTCGCAGCATCCGCAAGCCGGGGACTTATTCTGATAAAGGTATTCGTTATAGCGATGAGATTGTTCGCCGCAAGGTTGGCAAGACAGGCGTTAAGTAGGCAGGAGAAGTGAATGGACAAGTTAAAAAGAAAGATTAAACAGCGCCTTAACAGAAAGATTCACATTCGCAAAAGGGTTTCCGGAACTACAGAGCGTCCGCGCCTTTGTGTGTTTAAAAGCAATATGAGACTGTATTTACAGGTGATTGACGACACTTGCGGCAAAACAGTGGCTGCGGCTTCTTTGCTGGAAAAAGAATTTAGAAGCCTGCGTCCTAATGTGGAATCTGCCACAAAGCTGGGGGCGGCATTGGGTTCTCGTTTGAAAGAAAAGAAGATTAAAAAAGTAGTTTTTGATCGCAGTGGTTATAAATATCATGGCGTGGTGAAGGCTGTGGCCGATGCCGTGCGTGGTGCAGGAATAGAATTTTAGGGGCCGAAATTATGCGCAGAGAAAATAAAAAAGACGAAGAAAGAGACAAAGAATTTACAGAGCGCCTGGTCAAGATGAATCGTGTTGCCAAGGTTGTTAAAGGCGGCCGCAGATTTTCGTATAATGTTTTGGTAGTTGTCGGTGATGGCAAGGGCCGTGTGGGCTATGGTTTTGGAAAGGCGAATGATGTTTCTGAGGCTATTCGCAAGAGCACCGAACGTGCTAAGAGATCTCTGCGCACGGTGTCTTTGAAAGGTACTACTTTGCCGCATGATGTGCTGGGTAAGTTTAAGAGCGTGAAAGTGTTGCTGAAGCCTGCCGCGCCGGGTACCGGGATTATTGCCGGTGGTTCTGTTCGTGCTGTGATGGAGGCTGCTGGCGTAAGAGATGTTTTGGGCAAAAGCTTGGGTTCCAGAAATTCTATTAATATGGTGAAAGCCGTATTTAATTGTTTTGACAAAACATTAGATTTTCGCAGCGTTGCTGCCGGCAGAGGCAAGTCTATCAGGGATTTGTGGGGGTAGCAATTTATGGCGAAGAAAGCAGCAGCTTTAAAAAATGTTGAGATTGAATTGATTCGTAGTGTGATTGGATGCAAACCTAATCAGCGTGCCACGGTGCGTGCGCTTGGCCTGGGCAAAATTGGAAGCAAAAGAACAGTTGTAGTTTCGCCTCAGGTTTCGGGCATGCTGCGCGTGGTGAATCATCTGATTAGAGTGAAGGAGCTGAGCTGATGTCTGAGATGATATTAAAAGTTCCCGCGGGAGCGACCCGCAAGCATAAGCGTGTTGGACGCGGACAAGGCAGTGGATATGGCACGACGGCAGGTCGTGGTACAAAAGGCCAAAAGGCCAGAACAGGCGGCGGTGCCGGCCCTTATCCTGGCTTTGAAGGAGGTCAGGTGCCTTTATATCGCCGTTTGGCCACACGGGGTTTTTCCAATGCGCGCTACAGCTTGATTTATATCCCTTTAAATCTTGTCAGTCTTGAAAGAGTTTATAAAGACGGCGAAGAAGTGAATATGGAAACTTTGTTTGCCAAGGGATTGATTAAGAAAAATGAGAAACTGGTGAAAATTTTGGCCGGCGGTGAGATTAAGAAAAAACTTAAAGTCAGTGCCAGTTTAAAAGTTTCCAAAATGGCTAAAGAGAAAATAGAAAAAGCCGGTGGCTCTGTTGCTTAAAACAGATAAATGCCGCATCGGTAGTTTAATGAGTGAGATGGTGAAATGGCCAGCAATGTAATCGTTGACATTTTTAAAATACCTGAATTACGCAGAAGGGTGTTGTTTACTCTTCTGTTTTTGGTTATTTTTCGCCTGGGTGCTTTAATTCCTATTCCCGGGGTAAATATTGGTGTCATCAAGGCTGCCCATGAAGCACAGCGACAATCGGGCGAGGGTTTTGCTTTTTCAGAGTATTTAGACTTTTTTTCCGGTGGTGCTTTTTCTAATTATTCCTTGTTAATGCTGGGTATTATGCCCTATATTTCTGCGCAGATCATTATGCAGGTGTTAACTTTAGTTTTCCCGCTGCTGAAGCGCATGCTGGAAGAAGACGGCGGCCGCAGGAAATTTCAGCGCTATGTCAGAATTGGCACCATTGTGGTGGCCATTGTCCAGGGGTTTGCCTCAGCAGCCAGTGTGTTGAATATTGAAAATGGTATTGTGCCGGGCTTGAATCATGTTTCCTTTATGATGATTGCGATTTTGTCCATTGTTGCGGGAACTATGTTTTTGGTGTGGCTGGGCGAACAGATTACACAGCGCGGTGTGGGCAATGGAACATCGCTGTTAATTTTCACTGGTATTGTGGCAAGAATCCCCGGTTCTTTGACACAATTGGTGGTGGAAATGCGCCTGGGCACATTAAACCCTGTCTTGGTTTTGGCGGCTATTGGTTTGTTTGCCTTGATTATTTTCCTGGTGATTTTTGAACAGCAGGGCGAGAGAAAGATTCCTGTGAATTATGCCAAGCGCATTGTTGGTCGCCAGATGATGCAGGCACAGAACAGCTATATACCTTTTAAAATTAATCCCTCGGGTGTGATACCTATTATTTTTGCCTCATCTATTCTCACATTTCCGTTGCAGATTTTGGGGCCGATTGCCACGCCGGGAAGCTTTATTTCTAAAATTGTGATGGCTTTAAGCTTTGATGGATTGTGGTACAACATTATATACGCATTGCTGATTGTATTTTTCGCATATTTTTACACCCAGGTTTCTCTCAATCCGATTGAGGTTTCCAGACAGATTAGAGAGCATGGGGGCAATATTCCCGGTGTGCGCAGCGAAAACCTGGAAACATATTTGCAGGGTATTTTAAATAGAATTATTTTACCTGGAGCTTTATTCCTTGCCATTATTGCCATACTGCCCAGCCTTGTGGTACAGTGGTTCGGATTACCTATGAGTGTGGCGCAGCTTTTGGGAGGCACCAGCTTGTTAATTATTGTTGGTGTGGATTTAGACACGATGAGCCAGATTGAAGGGCATTTGAAAATGCATCAGCATGATGGCATTGTGTCGCGCGCGCGTGTGCGTACACGCAGTATTTAAGAGATTTAATTCATTGGAGTTATTTTATGAAAGTGCGAGTCAGTGTGAAGCCTATGTGCGATAAATGTAAGGTTATTCGTCGTTTTGGTGTGGTGCGCATCATTTGTCAGAATCCTAAGCACAAGCAGCGCCAGGGCTAAGAGGGGGGTTTGTTTTGGCTAGAATTGCAGGTGTAGATTTACCTAATAAACATACGAATATTGCTTTAACCTATATTTATGGAATTGGCCGCAGTACTGCGATGGAGATCTGTAAAAAGACGGGGATTAACCCGGATCAAGCCATCAATTCACTTTCCTCAGAGGATGTGAACAAGCTGCGAATTATTATTGAAAATGAATATAAGGTGGAAGGCCGCCTTCGCAGTGAAGTTGCACTGAATATTAAACGCCTGATGGATATTGGCTGTTATCGTGGCTTGCGCCACAGAAAGGGCCTGCCTGTGCGCGGGCAAAGAACAAGAACTAATGCGCGCACACGCAAGGGCAAGAAGAAGACTGTTGCTAAGAAGAAAAAGTAGTTTAAGACGTTAAGTTGACGAGGGATAAAGTGGCAAAAACAAAGGCAAAAACAAAAAAAGAGAGACAAACCGTATATGAGGGTAAGGTTTTTGTTCAGGCAACCTTTAATAACACTATTGTGACAGTGACTGATATGAAGGGTGCTGCCCTAGCTTGGTGTTCTTCTGGCCAGCTTGGGTTTCGTGGGGCTAAAAAATCGACTCCTTTTGCGGCGCAAAGCTGTGTGGAAGGGGCAATCTCCAAGACAAAAGATATGGGTCTTCAGGAAGTGCATGTTTTTGTGAAGGGGCCTGGTCTGGGCCGCGAGTCTGCGATTCGCAGCTTGGGCAGTCTTGGTTTGCGCATTAAAAGTATTAGCGATGTGACACCAATTCCTCATAATGGTTGTCGCCCTCCTAAGACAAGAAGAATTTAGTACGAGGAGTGTGAGATGGCAAGAAGGAATCTTTTTAAGGGAATGAAAAGACCTAAAAATATTGTCTTTGAACCTGGTGAAGAAAGCGAGAATTATGGAAGATTCGTTGCCTACCCATTCGAGCGTGGCTATGGCTATACAATTGGCAACAGCCTGCGCAGGGTATTGCTTTCCAGCATTCAAGGATATGCGGTTGTTGCTGTGACAATTCAAACAACAGTCAGTGAAGGCACGGTGCGTGTCATCGCCAGTGAATTTGAGCCTATCCCTCATGTGAAGGAAGATGTGCCGACTATTATACAGAATTTAAAAATGATGCATCTTGCTTTGCCTGAAGAAATTGAAGAAAAGACAATTTTGGTTGAGTGCAAAGGTGCCTCGACGATCACGGCTTCTGCTTTCGAGCAGGATGGCGTGAGTGTTAAAAATGGAGATTTGGTGATCTTTAATACCATGCCCGAGGCGAATTTAGAGCTGGAAGTTCAGATTAACTTTGGCCGCGGCTATGTTCCTTCTGAAGAGCATTTGGATCAAATAGAAGTGGTGGGCACTTTGCCGGTAGACTCTTTATTTTCACCTGTTGAACGGGTGCAGGTGCACGTGGAAGATTGCCGTATTGGCCAGCTGACATATGACAAATTGGTGCTGGAAGTGGAGACAAATGGGGTTATTCGGCCTTCGGATGCTGTAGCCGAAGCTGCAAAGATTGCCAAAGAGCATTTTTCTGTTTTCATTAATTTTGATGAGAACACTATTGTGGAGCAGGTGGAAGCCGATGCAGAAGAGCTGCGACTGCACACTCTTTTAGAGACTTCTGTCGAGCAGTTGGATCTTTCTGTGCGTTCCAGTAATTGTTTGAAAAATGCGAATATTCGCACATTGAAGGATTTGACGCGCAAGACGGAAGAAGATCTGGCCAGAACAAGAAATTTTGGAAAGAAGAGCTTGCAGGAAATTAAAGAAAAATTGAAAGAATGGGGCCTGAGTCTGGCGATGACGGATTATGGTGCCTTGAAAGAGTCTTTGAAACAAGATTCTTCTGCCAGAAAGGAAGGATAATTATGAATAATAAGACCGGCTTTAATCGTTTAGGCTTGAAAACAAGCCACAGAAAGGCACTGAAACGT